>NZ_JASPJU010000012.1:0-89306 GCF_030232435.1 Corynebacterium sp. MSK012 | reverse complement strand
CGCCCATAAGGGCTTACGTGGTGCGCGATACTGGGATTGAACCAGTGACCTCTTCCGTGTCAGGGAAGCGCTCTCCCACTGAGCTAATCGCGCTGGGGTAAAAGCTATATAGAAGCTTTCAAGCGCAACCCCCTTCCAGGAGAAGGGGGTTTTGCACTGAGCGGATGACGGGACTCGAACCCGCGACCCTAACCTTGGCAAGGTTATGCGCTACCAGCTGCGCTACATCCGCAAATACGCTCGCCCATAAGGGCTTACGTGGTGCGCGATACTGGGATTGAACCAGTGACCTCTTCCGTGTCAGGGAAGCGCTCTCCCGCTGAGCTAAACGCGCATTACATCGAAACCGGTAAGGAATCTCTGCTGAGGTGGAAACGGGAATCGAACCCGTGTACACGGCTTTGCAGGCCGTTGCCTCGCCACTCGGCCATTCCACCGTGAGGCTGCCGCCTCAGTGGTTGCCTCGAAGTTATACCACAGAGCTTAACTTCTTGAGAAACCAGAGCGGATGACGGGACTCGAACCCGCGACCCTAACCTTGGCAAGGTTATGCGCTACCAGCTGCGCTACATCCGCATCACGTTGCAAGGAGAGCGAAGGAGAATCTCAATTGCTCTCTTGCGGTGCGAAAGATACTTTAGCGTGCTTGTGCGATTGATTACAAATTACCAGGTGAACATCTGTATTGTGCCTGTGGGCGTAGGGCTAAAGACCAACCTTTGATGCCTCTGAATCGCAACGATGTCATTTATTCGCTTTCGTGGGTTGGTTACTGGGGGCTATCGAGTCGCTATCGTCATGGAGTTCCATCGGTGGGGTAATAAATCGTCGAACTGCGCAATCGCAAACGCAATGCAACCCAATTAGGGAAACTTCCAAAACGCGTGCTAACTTATTCCGCAGAGCAGCAAAGGCTTAGTGCTTTTCTGTCCGAGTCCCATAGCTCAGTGGAAGAGCGTTCCGTTCACACCGGAAAGGTCGCTGGTTCGAACCCAGTTGGGACTACCATTTAAAACCCCGGTCGACGCATCGTATAAAAACTGCGCGGCCGGGGTTTTGCTGTGTGACCTGAACTATATTCGTCCCTCTCGGGAACTTTTCTGGACTACCATCCGACAATAGGTATAAGGGCAGCGGTCAGACTACTGCTGTTCTTCTCGAACTGTCCCGCTTAAAGGAGTTGAACTGTTCTAGTGAGTCCCCGGGTCGCTTCAGGCGAAACGTTTCGGTTCTCAAAGTCGGGTTTCCGGCGTGCAGTAGCCGCCGCTGCGACGCTTGTAGTCTTTGCAGGCGCGTCAGTTATTAATGCTGGCCCCGCGCATGCTCACGATTCCGTGCTGTCGTCTAACCCAGGCGACAAGCAGGTTCTCGATGAATTTCCGCACCACGTTTCTCTCAAGTTCTCCGGCAACCCCAAGAACAATTTCAACACCGTTGCAATTAGTGATGCAGATGCCAAGGAAGTCCTGTACTCCCACGAGCCAGAGGTAGTGGGTAATGAGGTCTCTTTGGATATCCCTGAGGATATTAATCCAGGCCCTGGTAACTACATCATTGGTTTCCAAATCACCTCCTCTGATGGTCACTCCACCCGAGGAAAGACCTCTTTCTCAGTGGCTGATCCGGATGCTGCTGGCGCAGCCGAAGCCGGGGCAGAATCTCGTCAGACCGGTGCGCACGCCGAGGAAACGAAGTCAATACCGCTATGGGCTTATGGCCTCGGTGGTGGACTCATCGTCATCATCGCCGCTGTCGTCATCGTTATTAATCGAAAGGCAAAATAGACACATGAAGCTCAATCGCACTGCAACTGCACTGATCGCTGGTTCCGCAGCCCTGACCCTTGCTCTGGCAGGTTGCTCGTCCGACGATAACACTGCTGCTGAGGTGACTGAGTCCGCAACCTCCGCTGCGACCGAGGCTACTTCTGAGATGGAGAAGAGTGATGCTGCTGTGCAGCTGGCCGATGCCTACATCAAGGAAAAGCCGGCTGACAAGGGCATGACCGCCATCTTCGGTACGCTGACCAACAACACCGATAAGGACATCAAGGTTTCCTCCTTCAAGCTTGAGGGGCTGAAGGAAGGCACGAAGTTCGAGCAGCACGATACCAAGGACGGCAAGATGTTCGAGGTGCCGGAAGGTTTGACGATTCCTGCTTATGGCGAACTCGTTCTCGAACCGGGTAGCACTCACTTCATGATCATGAACAATGATGAAGCTATGGATGTGGGAGCTGAGTACAAGCTCGTCATTGAGCTTTCCGACGGCTCTAGCATTACCCAGGACGTTGAGGTTCGCGTCCAGCCAGCGGGTGAAGAGGACTACGGTAATGACGGTGACCTGAACAACCCAGAGCACATGGGCGGCGGTGAGATGGATCACTCGGGTCACTAATTCTTGTGACAAGTTGGTCAAGTAATCGCTCGTCGTAAAGCGGGCGTGAGCTCAGGTACGTCGAGGAATTGACTAACTGGAATCTAATGGTGGCAGAAGCGCTGGAGTTGGCAGGTTATTGCAGCATATGCAACGAACTCCGGCGCTTTTCTTTTTCCGAAAAAGGTTTTCGATACGGTCGAATTGGATAGGCCAGTGGTTGCGTTGAAGCTATTGAAAAGTTGGCGGATTCCCAGCCATCTCATGTGCTCCAGTTCGAAGTAATCAGAAAGGTAAGAGTGCACAACATGTCCGAAGGCTTTTCCAGAAGGCGTTTTCTTGGCGGGCTCGGCACCGCCGCAGGAGCCTCAGCGCTCGCCCTGGGGGCGCCGGAAGCCCAGGCGATTGGGTTGGAACGTCCACAGGAAGAGCCACCGAAACCGCCTTTGCAGACAGCAACCGTACCTTTTGATGGCGCTCACCAGGCGGGGATTGCGACGCCCGCACAGGCGAATCTATGGCTAATAGCCTTCAACGTGAAGAAGGGGGTCGATCGCAATCGCCTCCAAAACCTCATGCGTGCCTGGACGGATGACGCCCGCCGAATGACAGCCGGCAAGGCTACTCGAACGGATTTGGAACCCGAGCTCATGGGGAGTCCGGCCAATCTGACTATCACAGTTGGATATGGGGAGAATTTCTTCACAATCATCGATAGGGAAGACCAGAAGCCTGAGTGGCTGGGAGATCTGCCAAAGTACGTTAACGATGAGCTCCGCCCGGAGTGGAACGGCGGAGACCTGTGCCTGCAGATTTGTGCGGACGACCCAGTAATGGTCTCCCATGCGGCCCGAATGATGATCCGAAATGCAGGTTCTTATTTGGATGTTCACTGGGTGCAAGCTGGTTTCCAGCACGCCAATGGTTCTACGCAGGAAGGCGAGACCCCGCGCAATCTCTTCGGTCAGAAGGACGGTACGGTCAACCCGCGCACTCGTGAAGAATTCGACAAGCAGGTGTGGATTGATAGTGGTCCGGATTGGTTGCGGGGCGGTACAGCGATGGTTGTCCGCCGTATCGAAATGGATATTCCAGGCTGGGATGTGTTGGACCGCGAAAGCCGCACTGTTATTACCGGCCGAGATATCGGCACCGGCGCGCCAATTGGAGGTAAGGACGAGTTTGAGACCGTCGACCTGGCGAAGACTGATGAATATGGTCTGCCTCTGACGGAT
This sequence comes from Corynebacterium sp. MSK012, assembly GCF_030232435.1. Taxonomy (NCBI): domain Bacteria; kingdom Bacillati; phylum Actinomycetota; class Actinomycetes; order Mycobacteriales; family Corynebacteriaceae; genus Corynebacterium; species Corynebacterium sp. MSK012. The sequence goes on along the minus strand of NZ_JASPJU010000012.1, from coordinate 85,695 downwards.
CCGAACAGCCATGTTGCGCTGTCAATGCCTCCGAAAGAGAAACCTAATCAGCGGATTCTGCGACGGGTCTACAACTATGACCTGCCACCGGAACCGAATGGTCGATTCGAGACCAACACCGGCCTGGTATTCATTTGTTTCCAGAAGGACCCGTTGGAGCAGTTCAATCCGATTCAAGAGCGGCTGTCCAAGAACGACCGTCTCAATCAGTGGATTTTCCACATTGGATCCGCCGTGTTTGTTATGCCACGAGGAACTTCTGAGGAGGAGTACTGGGCCCAGGACCTTTTCGAGGCCTGAGTTTTGACCGTGCGGTAAAGTGTGTGAACGACTGACGAAGGTCACCAGGTATGTGATTTTCGAAGACACTTTGAAAAGGAGTACACGCACGCCGTGTCAGAAGAATTTGCAACCCCAGCACCGTTTTCCGTGCCCGCAGGAGTTTCTGCGGGCGAGGCGATGAGAGACCTGGGTTTCCCGAACAAGGGCGTTGACGCCATCGTTTGTGTCCGCGACCCTGAAGGCAATTTGAAGGATCTGTCCTTTAAGCCAGAAGTGGAAACCGTCTTCGAGCCCGTTCCGGCGAATACTCCGGACGGTCGCGATGTCATCCGCCACTCTGCGACTCACGTGATGGCTCAGGCCGTGCAGTTGGAGTTCCCTGGGACGAAGCTGGGCATTGGCCCTGCCATCGACAATGGTTTCTACTACGACTTCCGTGTCGATGAGCCTTTCTCGCCGGAGAATCTCAAGCGCATCGAAAAGCGTATGAAGAAGATCATCAAGTCTGGTCAGCGATTCGAGCGCTTCGCGTTCGAGTCTGCCGATCAGGCGCAGGAAGCGCTTGCCGACGAGCCGTATAAGCTCGAGCTGATTGTTGAAAAGTCGGCCGGCAAGGTGGCCGAAGATGATGAGGCCAATGTCGACGTCGGTGGTGCAGGCACGACCTTGACCGGCTACCGCAACGTCAATCCGCGTACCGGTGAGACCGAGTGGTTTGATCTTTGCCGCGGCCCGCACGTGCCGACCACCCGCTACATCCCTGCTTTTAAGATCATGCGTTCTTCCGCTGCGTACTGGCGGGGTGACCAATCTCGAGATAACCTGCAGCGTGTTTACGGCACTGCGTGGGAGTCCAAGGAAGCGTTAGACGAGTACCTCGACCGCATGCTCGAGGCTGAGAAGCGCGATCACCGCCGTTTGGGCTCCGAGCTGGATTTGTTCAGCTTCCCGGATGAGATTGGTTCTGGTTTCCCGGTATTCCATGTCAAGGGTGGCATCATCCGCAACGAGATGGAGCAGCACTCCCGTCGCCGTCATATCGAAGCGGGCTATGACTTTGTGAACACGCCGCACGTAACTAAGGGTGACTTGTTCAAGAAGTCTGGTCACCTGGACTTCTACGCGGATGGCATGTTCCCGCCGATGCAGCTCGACGGCGAATATGACGAACACGGCAACTGCACCAAGGCTCCGCAGGACTACTACGTCAAGCCGATGAACTGCCCGATGCACAACCTCATTTTCGCATCGCGTGGTCGCAGCTACCGTGAACTTCCGATTCGTATGTTCGAGTTCGGCACCGTCTACCGCTACGAGAAATCAGGCGTTATCCACGGTCTTACCCGAGCCCGTGGCTTTACGCAGGACGATGCCCACATCTACTGCACCGAGGATCAGCTGGAAGAAGAGCTCACTAATGTCCTCGACTTCATCATTTCGCTTCTGCGTGACTACGGCCTGGATGACTTCTACCTGGAGCTGTCTACGAAGGACGAAAAGAAGTTCGTCGGCTCGGATGAAATTTGGGAGAAGTCCACAGCTATTCTCCAGCGCGTTGCCGATGCTTCTGGCCTCGAGCTCGTTCCTGATCCGGGCGGAGCCGCTTTCTATGGTCCGAAGATTTCCGTCCAAGCCCGCGATGCCATCGGCCGTACTTGGCAGATGTCGACGGTACAGCTCGACTTCAACCTGCCGGAGCGCTTCGAGCTCGAGTACACCGCACCTGACGGAACCAAGAAGCGCCCGATTATGATTCACCGTGCGCTTTTCGGCTCCATCGAACGTTTCTTTGGCGTCCTATTGGAGCACTACGCAGGTGCTTTCCCGGCTTGGCTGGCTCCGGAACAGGTTGTTGGTATTCCGGTTGCGGATGACTGTATCCCACACCTGGAGGGCTTTGCTGCACAGCTGAAGTCTCGTGGCATCCGCGTCCACGTGGATACGTCCGATGACCGCATGCAGAAGAAGATTCGCAACCACACCCAGGCCAAGGTTCCGTTCATGATTCTGGCTGGTGCCCGCGACATTGAGGCAGGAGCCGTCAGCTTCCGGTTCCTCGATGGCACTCAGATTAACGGGATGGCAGTTGAGAAGGCTGTCGACATCATCTGTGATTGGGTTGCTTCGCGGAATAACGAACAGCCGAACAAGGAGAATGTCTCTGCTCTCTAGAGGTCGTTAACGCTCTCTAATTCGACCGCGTTGTTTTAACTGGTGAACCACGCGTGGTAATCCAAAGAAGTTGACCGCGAGGTCGTAAACTACAGCAGAGAAATATATGTGGTCGGGGCTCGAATGGGGTCCCGGCCACGCAACGAAGGGGATGGCAGTGAATCAGTCGGGAAGTGAAGAGTTGCCTCCGCAGCAGCAGGGCAATGCCGGCCAGCAGGAATCGTCTGATGGCGTATACGTCGACAGCGGTTACGGCGAACCGGATCGGCTCACGCGCTTATGGGCACCCTACCGGCTGGACTACATCGTCAAGCGTGGTGTGCATAACTCCAAGCCATCTCGTAACCCCTTCGTTGATTTGCCGAAGCAAAGCGATGAGGAAGCACTCATTATCGCTCGCGGCGAGTGGGTGTACGCCGTTTTGAATCTGTTCCCGTACAACCCAGGGCACCTCATGGTGGTTCCATATCGCGAAGTCGCCAACCTTGAGGACTTGACCGACGAAGAAACAGCCGAGATGATGCGATTTGCCAAGCATGCGGTTCGTACTCTCAAATCGGTTTCGCGCCCGCACGCCGTCAATGTAGGTTTCAACTTAGGCAAGGCCTCCGGCGGTTCGGTCGCCGATCACCTGCATATGCACGTCGTACCGCGCTGGTCGGGTGACAGCAATTTTATGACCGTGATCGATGGCACCAAAGTGTTACCGCAGGCTCTTCGTCAGACTCGCGAGTTGCTTGCCGACGGCTGGCGTGCCCTTAATCAAGAGGATGGGGCAGCATGCTGAGTGTCCGTGGCAGGGCTCCAATCCGCCCAGTAGTTGAACCGATTGCCGCTGCACTTTTGCGGGTCGGCATTAGCCCGAACACGGTCACCCTGGTGGGAACGGTAGTTTCCGTTCTGCTTGCGGTAATCCTGATTCCTACCAACCATCTTTTCGCAGCTGCGGTGTCAATCGCTATTTTCACTGCTTTTGACCTGCTCGATGGCACGATGGCCAGACTTCGAGGGCAGGGAACGAAATACGGAGCGACGCTGGATGCTTCCTGTGACCGCATTACGGATGCTGCACTGTTCGGGGCGATAGCGTATTGGGTGGTGTATCACCATGACGCGGATTCAGTGCTGCTTATTCTGACACTGATCACTATGGGATCTTCCCAGGTCATTTCCTACGTTAAGGCTCGGGCAGAAGCTAGCGGCCTCAAGGTCAACGGCGGTCTCGTCGAACGTGCGGAGCGCCTGATTATCGGTCTAATCGGCATTGGGCTCCAGGGGCTTGGCGTGGACTATGCCCTCTACGTCGCAATGTGGCTCCTGGCGATTGGGTCGGTATTCACCGTCATTCAGCGCTTGTACATGGTGGCTAAGCAGCCAGGAGCGTTGGATCCCATCGCCCCGCCAGAAGGCGCAGCTGATAGTTCATCTATCAACCCTGACTCTGCTACGAAGTCCACGGGTTCGGCTGATTCCAACAACTAAAGGAGGATACGATGACTAGTTTCTTCCTGCCTCGCTCGAAAGATGATTTCGTTGCGCTCGGCTATATGGCCGGGTGGAAGATTTTTGGTCTGCTGCCGGAACGCGTGGCCTACCGCATCGGCAACATAGCCGCCGATCGGGTAGCAGCAAATCCCACGACGACCCGCCAGCTTCGCAAGAACCTGGCTCGCGTTATGGGCTGTCCGCCTGAGGAAGTGCCGCAAGGGCTTATTCGGGCTTCCATGCGTTCCTATCTACGCTATTGGGTGGAGGCATTCCGGTTGCCCTCCATCGCCTCTCCAGAGCTGGCAGACACGGTCGAATCCACCAGCGATGGGCTCGAACGAGTTGCTGAGGCCCTCGAGGCCGGAGATTCCATCGTCATCCCACTGCCGCATTCTGGTAACTGGGATATGGCAGGTATGTGGCTCGTTTCCCGCCATGGCCGGTTCAGTACCGTGGCGGAACGGCTGAAGCCAGAGGTGCTTTACGACGCTTTCGTGGAGTACCGCGAATCCCTCGGATTCCACATTCTCCCGCTTACCGGTGGCAAACCCGCGATGCCGGAACTGCAGAAGCGATTGGAAGACGGTGGCGTTGTGTGCCTGCTGTCTGATCGTGACTTCGGCGGCCACGGGGTCCCGGTCACTTTTTTCGGCGAGCAGACGACAATGCCGGTCGGCGCGGCAAAGCTGGCACAGGACACGGGCGCTCGGCTTATGCCCGCGGGCCTGTCCTACACGCGCGATGGTTGGCGCTTTGTAGCGCATCCATTCGTGCCGACTGAGGGGCGCAATCTAGCTGACATTGTCCAAGACATCGCTACTGTTTTTGAATCTGATATTGCTCAGCATCCAGCGGATTGGCACATGATGCAGCCACTGTGGCCAGCGGATAAGAAGAGGTCAAAGTAGCCGTGCGAATCGGAATGGTGTGCCCGTACTCGTTCGATGTTCCAGGTGGGGTTCAAGCTCACGCGATTGACTTGTGTGAGGAGTTCATCCGCCGCGGCCACGAGGTCAGTCTTATCGGCCCGGCTAGCGCGCAGGCGGATGTGCCGGATTTCGTTATTCGAGGTGGTGCCGCCATCCCGATTCCGTATAACGGCTCAGTCGCTCGGCTGTCTTTTGGTCCCCGCACGAGCCGTCGAGTCCGCACATGGATCGAGGAAGGTAGCTTTGACATTCTTCATATCCATGAGCCGAATTCGCCCAGTTTTTCAATGCTGTCGTTAGTAAACTCGGTCGGGCCAATTGTCGCGACCTATCACTCTGCGGCGACGGACTCCCTAGCATTGAAGTTGGCCACGCCATTTTTGCGGAAGTACCTTGAACGCATTCGGGGAGGCATCGCTGTCTCGGAAGTGGCTCGTCGCTGGCAGGTTGAGCAACTCGGCGGCGACCCGGTTCTCATTCCCAATGGTGTCCGTGTTGGAGATTTTGAGTCCTGCCCGGCCGCCTCATCGTTGCCTGAGATCCCGCCACGGCGTGAGGGGGTCTATCGGCTCGTGTTCCTCGGACGCTTCGACGAATCTCGTAAGGGCTTTGACGTGTTGCTCGACGCGCTGCCGGCAATACGTGCAGAGATTCCACAGCTTGAGGTCTGTGTTGTTGGTGATGGTGATGTCGCGGCAGCTCGTCGTAAAGCGGGCAGAAACGCAGATGTCCTGCATTTCGTCGGCAGACTGTCGGAGGATGCTAAGGCGTCAATACTCGCCGATGCGGATGCGTACATTGCCCCGCAGCGTGGTGGAGAGAGTTTCGGCATCGTGCTGGTAGAGGCGATGGCGGCGGGTGCGCCGGTGATCTCCAGCGACATCGATGCGTTCAAACTCGTGCTTGACGACGGCCATTACGGGCTTCACTTTGAAAACGGTAACTCCGCAGACCTTGCGGATGCAGTCGTACGCCTTTTGACGCAGCCAAAGTTGGGGGAGGAGCTTCGCGCACTCGGGCATAAGCGGGCTTGGGAGTATGACTGGTCGCAGGTCGCCGACGGCGTTCTGCGTGTGTACGATACGGTGCGCATGGATGGCGAAAAGGTCGTCATTGCGCCATAGAGATTTCCGTCGTGTTAGCTGATTAAACGCAGCGGAGTGAAAGTGGGTTTTCGGTGGACGTAACCGTTCCAATCTGGGTCGTTGTCCTAGTCATTGCGCTGATTGTCGTACTCGTTAGCGGTTTGGTGGCTTCATCGACAGCGACGCGTTTGAACCGTATGCACATTCGCACGGACTTGGCGCGTTCTTCACTGGAAGCGGCGTTGGGGCGAAGGGCCGCAGTCGCTCGTGCCGCCTACCCGGAACTCGCCGGCGTAGTGACGAAGGTGGAAGCCACACCACTTAGAGCCAACAACACTGGACAGCGTGCAGACGTGGAAAACGAACTGACTAGGAAAATTGTGGCGCTCTATGAGGAACAGCCCGTGGACCGGACGATGGCAATTGAGCTTTCTGACGCCCATACGCGGCTCGAGCTCGCCCGCCGTTTCTACAATGATGCGGTGACGGATACGAAAGCACTGCGAGCCAGGCCGCTAGTGCGCGCGCTGCGGCTGGCGGGCACTGCACCTGAACCGGAATATTTCGATGTTGCAGATGGACTGACAACGGCTTAATTGTGGGAAAACCCGCTGTTGTGCTGGAAGTTCGCGGTGTTTTCTGACTCAATGAACAGCACTGTCTAGTTCAGGCGTTATAGTGTTAAACGACTACAAACAGTCACATTCACCAGTTTTATTAGGGAAGTAGGGTTCGTTGAGCACGGTTGAGAACAACTCCGGGCAGGGCACCGCACGCGTCAAGCGCGGTTTCGCTGAGATGATGAAGGGCGGCGTCATTATGGACGTCGTTACTCCGGAGCAGGCCAAGATCGCTGAGGATGCCGGCGCAACTGCCGTGATGGCGCTGGAGCGCGTCCCCGCCGATATTCGCGCAGAGGGTGGCGTGTCACGTATGTCTGACCCGGACATGATTGAGGGCATTATCAATGCCGTCTCCATTCCGGTTATGGCCAAGGCCCGTATCGGCCACTTTGTTGAGGCACAGGTTCTGCAGTCCCTCGGTGTTGACTTCATTGACGAGTCCGAGGTTCTGACCCCGGCCGACTACTCGAACCACATCGACAAGTTTGACTTCACCGTGCCGTTCGTCTGTGGCGCGACCAACCTGGGTGAAGCTCTGCGCCGCATCAACGAGGGCGCTGCCATGATTCGCTCGAAGGGCGAGGCCGGTACCGGTGATGTCTCCAACGCTGTGACTCACATGCGCACCATCCGCGCTGAGATTAACCGTCTGCGTTCTATGGCTCCGGACGAGCTCTACGTTGCCGCCAAGGAGCTGCAGGCACCGTACGAGCTGGTACGCGAGGTCGCTGAGACCGGTAAGTTGCCAGTCGTGCTGTTCACCGCAGGTGGCATTGCAACTCCGGCTGACGCTGCAATGATGATGCAGCTCGGTGCTGAGGGTGTCTTTGTTGGTTCCGGTATCTTCAAGTCCGGTGATCCGGAGAAGCGCGCCAAGGCTATCGTCCAGGCAACCCAGCACTACGATGATCCGAAGGTCATCGCTGATGTCTCCCGCGGTCTCGGCGAGGCAATGGTCGGCATCAACGTCGACGAGATTCCGCAGCCGCACCGACTCGCTGAGCGTGGCTGGTAAAAATGGCTAACATCCGCGAGGTATTAGATCTGGAGCAGATTGACCGGGACATTTTCCGTGGCCCAGTCATTAAGTCAATCCTGCAGCGCACTTTCGGTGGCCAAGTTGCCGGCCAGTCCCTCGTCGCGGCGACGCGCACGGTGGGTAATACCTTCGCGGTGAACTCCCTCCACGCCTACTTTGTAGGCCCGGGCCGCCCCCATATCCCGACGGTGTACATGGTCAAGCGTATTCGCGATGGACGGTCTTTCTGCCACCGCTCCGTCGAAGCTGTGCAAGATGGCCGTACGATTTTCGTAATGCAGGTCAGCTTCCACCGTAAGGGGGATGAGGGACTCGAGCACTCTGACGTGATGCGCAAGGTGCCAGATCCTGAAGATGTGGTCACCGACACCTCTGAGATGACGAACACACGTCGTCTACTAATGCGCGAGTGGGCGGACTGGGATATCCGGGTAGTGCCGGATGATCAGTTCGAACACAACAAGTACACCCCGTCCCAGCAGCTGGTATGGTTCCGGTGCAAGGATCGCCTGCCGGATAACGAGACCTTCCACGTCTGCACGCTGGCGTACATGTCGGATATGACTTTGCTGTCATCGGCACTCGTTCCGCATCCAGGCGTTGAGGTCCAGGAAGCCAGCCTCGACCACGCGATGTGGTTTATGCGTCCGTTCCGTGCGGATGAATGGCTGCTCTACGACCAGATTTCGCCATCGGCGCACGCGGGTCGCGCATTGACTCACGGTCGCATCTTTAACCAAAAGGGTGAGCTCGTGGCCGTCGTCACGCAGGAAGGGCTGACCCGAAGCCTGGCCCCGGGTGTCGAGCCCGTGCCAGTGGCGACGAACTTCGATGCTCGCAGTGAGAACCTAGATTAATGACACAGGAAACAATCGGTATCCTCGCTCTTCAGGGCAACGTTGCCGAACACGGATATGTGCTTGACCAGCTCGGCGTCCCGCACCGAAAGGTGCGCTTGCCCCGTGATCTGGAAGGGCTTAGCGGCCTAATTTTGCCCGGCGGCGAGTCCACAACCATGAGCAAGCTGATGGTCTTCAATGAGCTTGAAGACCCGCTGCGGGAAGCCCTCCGCGATGGCCTTCCGGCATATGGCACCTGCGCCGGCATGATTTTGCTTGCCGACGAAGTGCTCGATACCCGTCCGGATGCCGTTAGCCTGGGGGCGATTGACATCACCGTCCGTCGTAACGCATTTGGCCGGCAAGTGGATTCCTTCGAAACTGACTTGGATATTCCGCAGCTGGCGATCAGTGGTGACCAGCCGCCTGTACACGCCGCCTTTATTCGCGCACCGTGGGTCGAGCGTGTCGGTGATGATGTTGAGGTGCTAGCGCGGGTGCCAGAATCGGCTGGAGAGACCGCAGGTACAGTGGTCGGAGTACGGCAGGGGGCTGCGATGGCCACCAGCTTTCACCCGGAGTCGACGGGGGAGACGCGGCTCCACGAGTTCTTTTTGCGAGAGCTTGTCGGCATTTAAATCCCCGGTTTGTATAATGAACACCTGACGAATTCCCATCTACATGGGTATTGACGAGAGGAATGGTAGGAACTAGCACATGGCGGGTCATTCAAAATGGGCAACCACAAAGCACAAGAAGGCTGCTAATGACGCCAAGCGCGCCAAAGAGTGGGCAAAGATGATCAAGAACATCGAGGTCGCGGCTCGTACCGGCGGCGGTGATCCTGCTGGTAACCCCACCCTCGATGACATGATTAAGAAGGCCAAGAAGGCCTCGGTTCCCAACGACAACATTGAGCGTGCCCGCAAGCGTGGTTCCGGCGAGGAGTCCGGCGGTGCTGACTGGGAGACCATTGTCTACGAAGGTTACGCACCTGGCGGTGTCGCTTTGATTGTGGAGTGCCTGACCGATAACCGTAACCGTGCTGCTTCCGATGTGCGCTCGGCGTTCAACAAGAACAACGGCAACATGGCAGACAACGGCGCCGTGGCGTACCTCTTCGAAAAGAAGGGTGTCGTCGAGCTGCCGAAGGGCGAGCTGACCGAGGATGACCTGCTTATGGCGGTTCTCGATGCTGGTGCAGAGGAGGTCAACGACCTGGGCGAAAAGTTCGAGGTTGTCTCCGCCTTTACCGATCTGATGAATGTCCGCACCGCTCTTGTCGATGCCGAAATGGAGTACGACTCCGCAGATCAGGACTACCGCGCTTCTACCACGGTGGCTCTCGATGCTGACGGTGCACGCAAGCTCTTCCGTCTGATTGACGCTCTCGAAGAGTCCGACGACGTGCAGAACGTCTACTCGAACGCCGACATCAGCGACGAGGTTATCGCCGAACTCGAAGACTAGGCGTTTGCTTGGCGACGGTTCCGCTGACCGGCTTCCCGGCGTTAAAGGGGTGCCCGCGCAGGGTAGTCCGCAGCGCTGAATTGCGCGGTGAGCTGGTGTGAATGGAAGATCCCCATCGGAGAGTCGTCCGATGGGGATTTTTTTTGGGGGGGGGAGACAGGCAGAGTCAAAGAGTGTGTCTGATCCTCAAGATAGCGACTGGTCAGAGCCCGCCTGCGGGTAGCTCCACACCCTGGGGGGGGGTAAGGAGAAAAACCGACAACCCGACACACTGGCAACCTCAAAAAATTACGGGCTGCGCGTGTGAATACGGCTGCAAATGTGAAACTGTGCGAGTTTATGTCACTATCAGACGATTTTTCAGGTCATTTTTGTCATAAACGCAGTCAGTAACTCGCATTGGGGTAAGTAGCGAAGGGTGCCCGCCCGCCGACGCGCCGGTCGACACGCCAGGCGGACATATTTTTGTCTATTAAACCGATTTTGGTTTCTGAAAGTTTTAGTTGAACCGTTTTAGGAGAACCACTGAGTCGGAGGTCCGGCCATCAGCAACAGTGTGAAGACCACGACGAGAACAATGAGGATGACGAATGCCGAGATAAACGGGCGGCGAATAATCATCGCGAGTGCCCACTCGAAAATGTCCTGTGGCTCCTCGGATTCGTCGGTAAAGCGCCAGGGCCGATCCAAGAGGCCTGCCTTCAGGGTGTTTCGTTCAAACGGATAGGTTGCGAATGGAATGATAGAAGAGGCGAGGCCGATGACACCGCGGCCAAAGCTCCACTGCTGGTTGATCCACACCATGATGGTGGTGACTACGTAGCACAGGAACGTAAAACCGTGGATGCCGCCGAAGATGGTGGTGGCGATGTCAGTGACTTTGAACAGGTACTTCAGTGCCAGCCCCAAGAGCAGCAGAGCCCACGTGACCATTTCAGCTGCAGCGAGAACGCCGTAGAGCTTCTTCGGTGAATTCATGGTGTTAAACCTATCAGAATCAACGGTTGGTGCCCCGTGTAGCTACGATACAAACAGCTGTTCGAAATGTGGTATTAGTGGAGAGGTGAATTATCGAGCTGGATCTCTGCGGGTGATGGGTATCGACCCTGGCCTTACTCGTTGTGGTCTCTCCATTGCGGAAGGTGCTCAGGGCAGGAAAGTCATTCCCATTGCGGTGGGGGTCGCCCGCACACCAACCACGGCATCGTTGGAGGATCGTCTTCTACGGCTTTCCAATGCCGTGGAGCAGTGGATGGATGAGTACGAGCCGGACGTGGTTGCGATGGAACGGGTATTCGAGCGCGGCAATGTGTCCACCGTAATGCAGACTGCGCACGCGGTTGGTGTCCTTGTCCTCGCTGCGGCGAGACGCGGTTTGGAAGTGCATATGTACACGCCGTCGGAGGTAAAGAAGGCGCTTACCGGCAACGGTCGGGCTGATAAGAAGCAGATGACCATGATGGTGACGAGAATCCTCGGGTTGGAAACTCCGCCAAAACCTGCGGACGCAGCGGATGCGTTGGCCATCGCTATCTGCCACTGTTGGCGTGGTCCGGTTCTGCAACGCCAGCGCGACACCTTGGCTGCGCTTGCTAAGCAACACGAGGAGCGGGAGTTGGAGCTTTCTCGCCGTGAGAATCCCTCGCGGTAGGGGAGCCTGCTAGAGCACACTTGTGAGTTCGGCGTTTATCTCGGTGTCTTTCGGGAAGCCGTAGTGAAAGGAATTGTGAGAAGTGATTGCATCTCTACGCGGTGAGGTTATCGATCTCGGTGCGGACTATTGCGTTATCGAGTGCGGTGGTGTCGGGCATTTGGTCACCATTACGGGCAGGTTAGCTTCTCAGTTGGTGAGGCATGAGCAGACTTTCATGTTGACCACAATGGCGGTTCGTGAAGATGCGATTACGCTTTTTGGTTTTGCCAACTCGCAGGAACGTGAGATGTTTGCGCTCTTGCGCACTGTCTCGACAGTGGGGCCAAAAGTAGCGATGTCTGTTCTATCGGTACTGTCGCCGGCCGAGATTGCCAATGCGGTTGCCTCAAAGAATGCCAAGGCCCTCCAGGCGGCTAACGGCGTCGGCAAGCGATTGGCGGAGCGCCTGTTGGTTGAGTTGAAGGATAAGGTCGAGGTTTTCGCGGATAGGGCGGTATCCCAGCCGGAGGAAGCTGCAAGCGGAGCAGCGCCTGGCATTGTTTTGAAGGCAGATCTGGATCAGGTCGTTGGTGCTTTGGTCGGGCTTGGGTTCCCGGAAGCTGATGCGAATGAGGCAGCGGAGACTGTTGTTCGGATTGATCCGACCTTGGATACATCAATGGCGCTGAAGGCGGCGCTAAAGACATTGGGCGAAAAGTAAATCCAGGTCGAGGACCTGCAGCTACATTGATGATGAAAAATGGCAGTGCACTAGGATGAGGGGACTATGAGCGATATCGAGCGCACGGAGTTTAACGTGTCGGGCAATCCCTTCAGGGACTCTTTAGATGGAGCAGCCAACGACCATTTTGGCGGTGGGGGAAATGGTGCACAACGTGATGTCGATGCCCGCGCTCAGGTCGAGGAAGTCGATGCGGAATCGAACCTGCGACCAAAGTCGTTAGGGGAGTTTATCGGCCAACCCAAGGTCCGCGAGCAGCTGGATTTGGTGCTCTCCGGGGCACGGGGACGAAATGTGACTCCGGACCACATTCTGCTGTCGGGACCTCCCGGCCTGGGTAAGACCACCATGGCCATGATTATTGCGCAGGAGATGGGGGCGTCCCTGCGAATGACGTCCGGTCCGGCGCTTATTCGCGCTGGCGATTTGGCAGCAATGCTATCGAACCTGCTCGAGGGCGATGTACTCTTCATTGACGAGATCCACCGCATTGCCAGGCCCGTGGAGGAAATGCTCTACATGGCAATGGAAGATTTCCGTATTGATGTCATCGTGGGCAAGGGGCCTGGAGCTACGTCAATTCCACTCGAGATTCCACCTTTTACGCTGGTAGGCGCAACGACGCGCTCGGGTATGCTGACTGGCCCACTGCGTGACCGTTTCGGTTTTACTGCGCAGATGGAGTTCTACGAGGTCGAGGATCTGACAAAGGTGGTTACCCGTGCCGCTGGGATCCTCGGGGTGGATATCAGCCCAGAGGCTGCAGTGGAGATTGCCTCGCGTTCGCGAGGTACCCCGCGAATTGCCAACCGCCTACTGCGTCGCGTTCGCGATTTCGCAGATGTTCACTCCGGTGGCGTTATTGATCTTGGTGCGGCCAAGGCGGCGTTGATTGTCTTCGATGTCGATGAGCTTGGGCTGGACCGCTTGGACCGCGCAGTGCTGACTGCCCTGGTCAAGGGGCACGGTGGCGGCCCGGTGGGCGTGAATTCCCTGGCGCTGGCAGTCGGTGAGGAGCCCTCGACTGTGGAAGAAGTGTGCGAGCCCTACTTGGTCCGTGCCGGGATGATTGCGCGTACATCGCGCGGACGTGTTGCAACTGCCCGAGCATGGCGGCACTTGGGGTTGCAGCCTCCGGAGGGAACTATCGGAGAATAGCTTTCTCATCGACCTGGCCGGGGCAGTGTGGAATTGCTAGCTGGCAATTCGTTAAACTCGGCAGACATGGATCAAACTATTCTCCTCCTACTTATTTTCTTGTTCCTGGCGCTGCCAATTTGGCAGATCATCAAGCAGAACAAGCAGGTGCGCACCATTCGGGACATGCAGGATAAGTTGGCCCCGGGCGCAGAGGTCATCACCGGTTCCGGTATGCATGGTGTGGTCGTTGATACGACCGAAACAACCGTCGACCTGATTATCGCTGACGGCATCGTGACCCGTTGGGAAAAGGGCGCCATTGCCCGCAACCTCACCACCGGTACCGGAGCTAGCTACGCTCACCGTGATCGACGTGGCCGTGTTTCCGATGCGCCAGATGACCACGTCGGCGACGTCCAAGAAATCACCGGCCACGGTCCGGCTGACAATGCAGCTTCGGACGTCAATGAGCAGGTCGAGAACCCGAATACTCCGAGTACCCCGGATAACCCGGGTACAGACGGTTCCACTTCCACCGAAAAGCAGTAGCAGTTTTTGCACGCCCACGCCCCGTCGGTTTGCATGCATCCAAGCTGTAGCGTGCGCCGTGGGGTTAGCGGGCGCGTCCCAGGTTTCGCCGTCGGCAAGCGTGGGCAAGATTTTCACTAAATAGGTACAAGTCAAAACCGGCGCACTACGCTAAATCGGTTATTCTCTAGCGGTTGGTGTTTATAGCTTTGCTTAGCGACGCCCGCAATGCCTCTTCCTGGTATCGCGCGATTTCGCGGTGCGGTTATAGACCTGCGTTTCTACCCGAAACGCTTAAGTACCTAAACGTCACGATTCAGGAGACTTTGCTTTGAACAGCAAATCCAGATCCGGTGCGAATACATTCAAGAGGAACTGGCCGCAGTGGCTGTTGGCACTGTTTGTTGGCTTCCTCATCCTTACGTACGCACTCGTCTTTTTCACCGGCGGCGGATCAGCCAAGCCAAAGTTGGGCATCGACTTGCAGGGTGGTACCCGAGTAACCTTGGTGCCGCAGGGCGAAAAGCCGACGCGCGATCAGCTGGACCAGGCTCGCAAGATTCTGGAGAACCGCGTAAACGGCATGGGCGTCAGCGGCGCTCAAGTTGTCACCGACGGTGACACGCTGGTCATTACCGTGCCGGGTGAAGACTCACAGGAGGCGCGTACGCTCGGCCAGACTTCGCAGCTCTTCTTCCGTCCGGTAGAACAGCCCACCCAGGGCCCTGATGAAGCTGCCTTTGGCGAGGTAGTTAAGAAGACTGCTGAAGATTGGGTGTCAGTCGGTGTCCTGTCGAAGGAGGAAGCCACCAAGCGTGTTGATGACCTCTACAAGGACATGAACGAAACGCAGAAGCGTGCAATTGATGCCTTCAAGGAACAGAACCCAGATCAGCCGGTTCCCGAGGAGCTGTCCAAGTCGCTGGGCGAGGCCCCGAAGTTGGACGCAACAGCTCCGGCAAAGCCGGCGAACTCAATTGAAGCGGCCGAGCTGCGTACGAAGGTTCGTGACGTGCTGTTGGCGACTCGCCAGTCCGAAGACCCAACGACACAGTTTGCAGCCGCTGCGCTGATGACCTGCGATAACCGCGATGCAGTTGATCCGCTACAGGGTGCCGATGACCCGGCCAAGCCGCTGGTGACCTGTGCGCCCGAAGGCGGTAAAGCCATCTTCCTGGGCAAGGCTCCGCTGTTGATTGGGCAGGAGGACGAGGCCAAGGGCCAGCGTCTGTCCGGCGACGCTATTGATACCAATGCGCCGATTAACGGTGGTTACGATCAGCAGTCTGGTCAGATTCAGGTCTCCTTTAGCTTCAAGTCCGGGAAGAATGACACCGGCGCTCGCACATGGACCAAGTTGACCAATGACTACCTGCAGCGGCAGGTCGCTATCGTGTTGGACTCGAAGGTCATTTCCGCCCCGGTGATTCAGGAGGCAACCCCAGTTGGTTCTGCCACCCGCATCACGGGCGACTTCTCAATCGACGAGGCACAGGGGCTGGCCAATAACCTGCGTTATGGTGCACTGCCGCTGTCGTTCGCAGGTGAGGACGGCGAGCCGGGCGGCACCACCACGACTATCCCGGCCATGCTTGGTTCGGCTTCCTTGGAAGCCGGTCTGCTTGCCGGCATTATCGGTATCGCCCTGATTGTCGTCTACGCGATTGCTCTCTACCGCGGCCTGGGCGTGATTTCGCTGGTTTCGCTGGCAGCAGCTGGAGCGATGGTCTACGGCGTCCTTGTCCTTCTTGGTCGTTGGATTGGCTACTCGCTCGATCTCGCTGGCATCGCCGGTATCATCATCTCCATCGGTGTAACGGCTGACTCCTTCATCGTCTTCTTCGAACGCATTAAGGACGAAATCCGCGCGGGTAGAACTTTCCGCTCCGCGGTTCCGCACGCTTGGCGACGAGCACGGCGCACCATCCTTTCGGGTAACTTTGTGTCCATCATTGCGGCTGTGGTTCTTTACATCCTGGCCGTTGGCGATGTCCGCGGTTTCGCATTCACACTTGGTCTCTCCACAGCATTCGACATTGTGACGGCTTTCCTCGTGACTGCGCCGTTGGTCATCCTGGCTACTCGTAAGTGGCCAGCTTTGTCCAAGCCGTCGATGAACGGCTTCGGCTCGGTCATGGAGATTGCACAGAGGAATAAGACTGTAGCTGCCGGTAAGAAGGCCGGAGCCTCCGATGCCTCCGCCAGTACGGCTGCCGACACCGGTGCAGCTCACTCCAGCGCGAATGAGGGGAAGTAGGAATCCATGAATACTACTCAGACGAATCCGGCGCTAATCACTGAGCCAGAAAGCGTGAAAGACGACTCCTTCTTCCGCCGCCTCTACACCGGCGAGGGTGGAATCAACATCGTCGGCAAGCGGAAGCGCTGGTACCAGATTGCCGTCGCCATCATCGTTGTTGCTTTCGCAGCGATGCTGATTCGCGGGTTCAGCTTCGGTATCGACTTCGAGGGCGGTACCAAGATGACTATGCCGCCGGCCTCAGTGACAACTGAGCAGGCCGAGGAGGTTTTCACTGAGGCGACCGGCGTGAAGCCGGAGCTGGTGCAAATTATCGGTTCTGGTGAGGGCCGAATCCTGGAGATCACCTCTGAGAAGCTGACTCAGGACGAGATTAATAGTGCTCGTATCGCGTTGAATGATGCATTCAAGCCCGTCGATGTACAGGGGCAGCAGACCCCGGATGCCATTGGTGACTCGACCGTGTCGGAGTCGTGGGGCTCTTCGATTACCAACCGAATGCTGCTGGCTGCAGTGGTGTTCCTGGGTCTGGTGTTCATCTACATCACCATTCACTTCGAGCGCGACATGGCCATTGCCGCAATTCTCGCCCTGGTTGTGGATGCAATCGTGATTATGGGCATCTACGCGCTCATTGGTCTTGACGTCACCCCGGCAACCATTATCGGCTTGCTGACAGTGCTGTCGTTCTCCCTGTACGACACCGTCGTGGTTTTCGACAAGGTCGACGAGAACACGGCAGGCTATCGTTCATCGACCCGTAGAAGTTACGCCGAGTTGGTGAACCTGGCGGTCAACCAAACCATCATGCGTTCTATCAACACCACGGTGTCGACGCTCCTGCCAATCCTGGCACTGATGGTCATCGCCGTGGGCATGCTAGGGGTCGGAACGCTGAAGGACCTTGCACTCGTTCAGCTCATCGGCATTATTCAAGGTACGTTCTCTTCGATCTTCCTGGCTTCGTCGCTGTTGGTGTCTCTTAAGTCGCGGCAGCGTGAATACCGCAAGCATGAAGAGGCGGTACTGTCTGCCCGCGCAAAGGCATCTGAGGGAGCCGGTTCGGGCACCGATTCCGCCACCACTGATGTTGCGGAGGACTCGGGCTCGAAGGAGCCGTCGGCAAGCGAGATGGAGCAGTCGACGCCGAAACGAACGGTGACGACTCCGAAGCTTGAGGGCGATGAAGACAAGCCGCTGTCCTGGCGTCCGGGGCAGTAGGAGGTAGCGCCTCCCAGTGGTTCGGGTGAAACTACTTTAAAAGCGCATTGTGCGGGTATCGTTGACAGGTACCCGCACTTTTTCTTTTCGCCGAAAAGGAGCTTAAACCTGTGTCGTATGCACACGCGCGTGAGGCATTAGCCGATCAGATTCGGTTCGTGCCCGATTTTCCAGTTGAGGGCGTACTCTTCGAGGACCTGACGCCGGCGCTTGCCGACGCCACGACGTTCGCCCTGATTGTGGACGAGATTTCCGCCAAGGTGGAAGAGTTCGGGGCTGATGTTATAGGCAGCCTAGATGCGCGTGGATTCCTGCTGGGTTCTGCGGTGGCGTACAAGCTTGGACTGGGAGTGCTCGCTATTCGTAAGAAGGGTAAGCTACCACCGCCTGTGCTGACCGAGACCTATGAACTGGAATATGGTACGGCCGCGCTTGAGATTCCGGCTAGTGGGTTTGAGCTGAAGGGCAAGAAGGCCGTACTTGTCGACGATGTGTTGGCAACTGGTGGCACCCTGTGTGCAGCTCGCGCCCTGCTGGAGACAGCTGGTGTCGAGGTAACCGGGCTGTGCACCGTGCTGGAGGTTGAAGGCCTGGGAGCTCGGGAGAAGCTTGCTGATCTGCCTTTGTACGTGGTTAATAAGGGGTGAATGAGTCATGGCTGAAGGGCCCGCACGCCGTTATGGTGCCCGCCTAGCGCGAAGCCTTACCGGCAACAGAACGAAAATCCGCCCGGTGCTAGATCCCCTTGTCGCGGTGCATCGACAGGTGCATCCGCGCGCAGATTTGGCTGTGCTTCAGCGTGCCTACGATACCGCCGAGCGCCTTCACGACGGCGTGTACCGGAAATCCGGCGAGCCATACATCACTCACCCGCTTGCAGTCGCCACTATTGCCGCCGAGATCGGCATGGATACCACCACGCTGGTGGCAGCGCTGCTACATGACACGGTCGAAGATACCGATTACACGCTGGAGGACCTGGAGCGGGACTTCGGCCCAGAAGTCGCACGACTGGTCGACGGTGTGACCAAATTGGATAAGGTCGCGTTGGGCTCCGCCGCCGAGGCAGAGACCGTGCGAAAGATGATTATCGCCATGAGCCAGGACCCGCGCGTGCTGGTTATCAAGGTGGCTGACCGGCTGCATAACATGCGCACAATGCGCTTCCTGCCGCCGGAAAAGCAGGCTAAGAAGGCCCGTGAGACCCTCGAGGTGATTGCACCGCTGGCGCATCGTTTGGGAATGGCCAGCGTGAAGTGGGAGTTGGAAGATCTCTCCTTCGCCATTTTGTACCCGAAGAAGTACGACGAGATTGTGCGTTTGGTCGCAGATCGAGCGCCGCAGCGGGACCGGTACATCCAGGAAGTCTCCGAGATGATTCAGAAGGATCTGAAGGAGTCTCACATTGCTGCTGAGGTACAGGGCAGGCCGAAGCACTACTGGTCGATTTATCAGAAGATGATTGTCCGCGGCCATGAGTTCGACGAGATTTTTGACCTGGTCGGACTTCGAGTTCTGGTGGACACGACCAAGGATTGCTATGCCGCGATGGGTGCCGTCCACTCGCTGTTCAAACCTATGCCGGGGCGATTCAAGGACTATATTTCCGCGCCGCGTTTCGGGGTTTACCAGTCGTTGCACACAACGGTCATCGGTCCAGGTGGCTCCCCGCTAGAAGTGCAGATTCGCACCCATGAGATGCACTACAACGCTGAGTACGGCATTGCCGCACACTGGCGCTACAAGGAAACCAAGGGCTCTCACAAGGGAGATTCCGCCGAAGTCGATCAGATGGCGTGGATGCGTCAGCTGCTGGATTGGCAGCGGGAGGCCGCAGATCCTAACGAGTTCCTGGACTCCCTGCGCTATGACCTCTCAGTCACTGAAATTTTTGCGTTCACACCTAAGGGCGATGTCATCACATTGCCTGCGGACTCCACGCCGGTCGACTTTGCCTACGCGGTCCATACTGAAGTAGGTCACCGATGTATTGGTGCCAAAGTCAACGGCAAGCTAGTGGCGTTGGAATCACCGCTAAAAACTGGCGACCGCGTCGAGATTTTCACGTCCAAGGATGCCGATTCCGGTCCGTCTAAGGACTGGGAGAAGTTTGTTAAAACTCCACGTGCGCGGGCAAAGATCCGTCAGTGGTTTGCCAAAGAGCGCCGCGAGGAGGCACTCGATGCCGGCCGTGACGCACTGGCTGCAGAGGTACAGCGCGGCGGTCTGCCGATGCACCGCCTGTTCACTCCGGCGTCCATCAAGCAGATTGCCTCCGAGCTGCACTATGCGGATGTCGATGCGCTCTATACCGCTATCGGTAAGGGGCAGGTCTCAGCGCAGCATGTGACTCACCGGCTGATGGCGCAGTTCTCGAGCGCGGACGATGCCGAAGAGCAGTTGGTCTCCCGCACGCCAATTTCAAAGATGAACGTGCACAACACTCCGCGCCGCGCTGACAGCACGGGTGTGTTGGTAGAAGGCAGCGCGGATATGGCCGCTAAGCTTGCCAAATGCTGTACGCCTGTGCCGGGCGATGCCATCTTTGGCTTCGTCACCCGCGGCGGTGGGGTCAGTGTGCACCGTACGGACTGCACTAATGCGGAGAAGCTGCACCAGGAGCCGGAGCGCATTATCGAGGTCTCCTGGGCAACAGATTCCTCCGGTGCGGTCTTCATGGTTACGGTGCAAATCGAAGCACTTGACCGTCATGGACTGCTCTCGGAGATTACTCGCGTCTTCTCCGATCAGAAGGTCTCAATCCTGTCGACGTCCTCCCATACCTCCGATGACCGCGTTGCCGTAATGCGTTTTAGCTTCGAGGTTTCGGACACTAAGCAGATGGGCTATATCTTCAACATTCTGCGCGGTGTCGAGGGAGTCTTCGATGTCTACCGCATTACTTCTGGTCAGTAGGCGGTTTAGCAGCCCATCGATATGTGAAAAAGGATGAGGCCGCGTAGGTATTAAAACAGGGCCAAGGTGAAACACCTTGGCCCTGTTTTTGATTAATTTCTGAATCAGTCAGTTGAGTCAGCTACTTGACTTCCGCCTTCTCAATACGGACTTCCTTAGCTGGCTTACCGTCAGAGGTACCGCCGCCCTCGATACCGTTCTTCGCAATGTCCGCAACCGTCTTGGTGCCCTCGTCAGTCATGGAGCCAAGCACGGTGTACTGCGGAGGCAGCTGAGAATCTGCCCAGTTGAGGAAGAACTGGCTGCCGTTGGCATCTGGGTCGCTCGGGTTTGCCATGGCGATAGAGCCCTTCGGGTACACCAACGGGGTATTCTGATCCAGACCAGAATCCTTGACCGGCCATTCGCCAGCGAACTTGAAGCCCGGGCCGCCGGTACCGGTACCAGTCGGGTCGCCACACTGCAGAACGTTCAGGCCACCACCGGTAATACGGTGGCACACAGTGTCATTGAAGTAGTCGGACTTGGCCATGTGCTCAATTGCATTGACGCCGCAAGGTGAAATAGTGCGGTCCAGCTCCATCGGAATGTCGCCCTGGTTAGTCTTCAGGGTGATGGTTACAGTGCCAGTGGCGGGAACGTTGTCGGTAGCTGGCTTATCTATTTCCTTCGATGCCTCGCCATCATCCGGGTAGTCACAGGTCACGGTTTCCGGAAGTGGGGAAGAGCGCTTCATTGGAACCTTTTCACCGCTGACAGGAGTAGCTGTCAGAGCTGCAGGTTCGACTGGAGTCGTGGATTCATCAGCGGCCTCATTGTCGTCAGCGCCGCCAGCCGTGGTCAGCAAGTAGATGCCGCCACCGATAAAGAGCAGGATAGCCAAGGTAGTTACGACAACGCCCAGTGGCTTCAGCTTCTCGGCACGTGCACGGCGCTTAAGTTCGCGCTCGAGCGTCCGCATCGCATCTTTGCGCCTTTGCTCATTATTGGCCACTAGTCTTTCTCCGTATCTGTTAGTCATCTATTGCTGGTGACGGAACACCAGCGGACGATTTTGCCC
This sequence comes from Corynebacterium sp. MSK012, assembly GCF_030232435.1. Classification (NCBI taxonomy): domain Bacteria; kingdom Bacillati; phylum Actinomycetota; class Actinomycetes; order Mycobacteriales; family Corynebacteriaceae; genus Corynebacterium; species Corynebacterium sp. MSK012. The sequence continues at coordinate 64,268 of NZ_JASPJU010000012.1, read as the reverse complement.
ATTGATAGTGACCGCATTTGAAGTAACAGCTCAGTCGGTCACCGTCGCGTACACAATCGACCATTATGCCCGGGATTGCTTCCCATTTGCGAGATGACAGGCCAACGAGCAAGGGGAAAGGTGCTCTCTTCCCGTTGTTGGAAGGCGCAAATAGCCTGCCGGGGGCTGTACACAATCGTTACAATGGAGCGCCATGGAGATATTTGGTTTTGCAGCCGGCCCTTTTCAGACCAACTGCTACGTGGCAACAGGCGCTCCGGAAATGGACGGCCTGTCCACCCCATGCGTCATTGTTGACCCGGGCATGGGGGCGTTCGAGGTAGTACGCGGCGAGGTTGAGAAGCGAGATTGGAAGCCGGAAGCAATTCTGCTGACCCATGGTCATATCGACCATGTCCGCGATGTCGCGGAGGCCTCCGACTTCTGGGATATCCCCGTCTTCATTCACGAAAGCGACAATGTGTTGCTGGCCAATCCGAAGCTCGGCGGTTCTTCTTTCGGACACCTCTTTGACATCGATTCTATGCAGGCTTATACGGAAGCCGATTTCTTCGAGGATGGCGACGAAGTAAAGTGGGCAGGGTTGAATTTCGAAGTCATTCACGCTCCGGGTCACTCTCCGGGATGCGTGATGCTGCGCGCTTCCGATGGGGAAGATGAGATTGTCTTCAGCGGGGACGTCCTCTTTAAGGGGGCTATCGGTCGCGTAGATTTGCCGGGCAGTAGTCCGGAGCACATGCAGCAGTCGTTGAAGGATAAGGTCCTCCCGCTGGCGGATGACCTCATGATTCTTCCGGGCCATGGCTCCGCATCGTCGATAGGCGAGGAACGCGCGACCAACCCGTTCCTGCAAAACCTCACCTAGCCTGGCTGACACCTCGTGAGAGTTGGCAGGTAGAGTTAGCGGGGTGAACTCTAGCCAGAAGCCAAAGAAGTTGAAGCCATTCTCCGCGCCCAAGGGCGTGCCGGATTACGTCCCGCCGGTCTCCCGCGAATTCGAGGCGGTGCGAAACTCATTCCAGCACCGCGCACGACTTGCGGGCTATGAGCACATTGAGCTGCCAATTTTCGAGGACACCGGGCTTTTTGCACGTGGCGTAGGTGAATCGACGGACGTCGTCACCAAGGAGATGTACACGTTCGCCGACCGCGGCGACCGCTCCGTCACCCTGCGCCCGGAGGGTACCGCGGGCGTGATGCGCGCGGTCATTGAGCACAATTTGGACCGCGGTCAGTTGCCGGTCAAGCTTTCCTACGCGGGGCCGTTCTTCCGCTATGAACGCCCGCAGGCAGGCCGTTACCGTCAGTTGCAGCAGGTGGGCGTAGAGGCAATCGGCGTCGATGATCCTGCGCTGGACGCTGAAGTCATCGCGCTTGCCGACGCATGTTTCCGCGGCATCGGCCTGGAAGGATTCCGGCTTGAGCTGACAAGCCTCGGTGACAACACCTGTCGCCCCGAATACCGCGCTAAGCTGCAGGAATTCTTGTTTGACCTGCCTCTGGATGAGGAAACGCGCCACCGTGCAAACATCAACCCGCTGCGCGTTCTCGACGATAAGCGACCGGAAATGCAGGAAATGCTCGCCGACGCGCCGCTGATGCTGGACCACCTTTCCGACAGCGCCCGCAGTCACTTTGAAGCTGTGACTGGACTGTTGGATGACATGAAGGTGCCCTATGTCATCAATCCTCGAATGGTGCGCGGACTGGACTACTACACCAAGACGTGCTTCGAGTTTGTTCACGACGGCCTTGGTGCTCAGTCGGGTATCGGTGGCGGTGGTCGCTACGACGGGCTGATGGCGCAGCTCGGCGGCCAAGAGCTGTCTGGAATTGGCTTTGGTTTGGGTGTGGATCGCGCGCTGCTCGCACTGGAAGCAGAGGGCAAGCAGGCCAGCGATGGTCGACGCGTCGATGTGTATGGTGTTGCGCTCGGTGAAGAAGCCGCTCACGCTATGGCGGTGCAGATCAATAAGCTGCGCCAAGCGGGTATTCGCGCGGATATGTCCTACGGTGGCCGCGGGCTGAAGGGGGCAATGAAGGGTGCCGATCGCGCTGGAGCCCGATTTGCGTTGGTCCTCGGCGAGTCTGAATTGGCCGCGGGCGAGGTTCAGCTGAAGAACCTTGAGTCCCACGAGCAGCACGCAGTCGCCCTAGATGCACTGGTTCCGGAGTTGCAGTCGCGCATCTAGGAAACGCGCATTTGTTGAGTGCGGAGTCTAGCTGTAGACGCCGCGCTCGAGAGTGTCGCACTGAGACATCTTTCCTGACTTGTAGCCGGTCAGGAATGCCTTCGTACGCTGCTCGGCCGAGCCGTGGGTCCAGGAGTCCGGTTGAACACCACCGCCTGAATGCTGCTGGATGGTGTCATCGCCAATGGCCTTCGTAGTTTTGAGGGCATCGGCAACCTGCTCGTCGGAAAGCGGTTCGAGGATTGCGTCCGGACCCTTGTCCGCGTAATGAGCCCAGATACCCGCGTAGCAGTCGGCCTGCAGCTCAATCTTTACAGCGTCGGAATCGGGGCCCGGTTCGTTGTAGTTACTGCGGCCGAGGGTGCCCTCCAACTTCTGGATGTGATGTCCGAATTCGTGGGCCACGACGTATTCCTGAGCGAGCGGTCCGTTGCCTCCGCCCATGCGCTCCAGGGTGCTAAAGAACTCCGTGTCGAAGTAGGCCGTTTGATCAGCGGGGCAGTAGAACGGGCCGGTGGACGAGGACGCTGCGCCGCAGCCCGACTGAGTGGAGCCTTCAAAGAGGACTAGACCTGGGTTCGTGTACTCGATGCCGGCCTGCGCGGGGAGCTGTTCTTCCCAGACTCGGTCGACCGAAATACCGGTGAATTCCATGCGGCAGTCGATGCGGCTGTTGGCATCTTCGCCGGTCTTGCAGGGATCCTCACCAGGGGACTGCTGTGCAGTCTGAGAGGACTGATTGTTCTGGGCACCTGTCAGCTGTCCCAATTGTCCCGGGTCACCGCCGAGAAGTAAGTACAGGCCAATGAGGACAAGGCCGCCGATACCGCCACCGCCTACGGCGATAGCGCGGCCACCACCCGAGCGTCGCTCGGCACGAGCCGAGCTCTTTTGGAAGTCATTCCGGAAGGTCATAGGAGTAAGACTATTGCATAAGGTGCGGAAAACGGGCCATTGAATAGCGCTGCGTCATAGTAACCGCATGTAAATCAACGTCAGGACCTACGGAGAACTTTGTCAAAATGAGTACATGAAGCCCGAGGTAGACCCAAGGCGATGACCGGTAATAAGCAAAATAGCCGGGGTCTTCTTCTCACCTTTCTGGCTTCAAGGTAGACTACACGGACGAAACCGCTATCCACAGCGTTAATCCCTATAGCACCAATTTTGGAAGGACCAATTCGCAGTGCTTCGTACGCATCTTGCCGGAGACCTCCGCGCTGACCTCGCCGGCAGCACAGTAACCCTGACCGGTTGGGTAGGACGCCGCCGTGACCATGGTGGCGTGATCTTCATCGACATGCGTGACCGCTCCGGTTACGCCCAGGTTGTGTTCCGCAACAGCGAAGTTGCTGAGCGTGCACACCACCTGCGCAGCGAATACTGCATTCAGGTCACCGGTGTCGTTGAGAAGCGCCCGGAGGGCTCCGAGAACCCGAATCTGGCATCGGGTGAAATTGAGGTCAATGTTACGGAGCTGACCATCCTCAACGAGTCGGCGGCATTGCCGTTCCAGCTCGAGGATGTTGGAACTTCTGGCACTGTGGGCGAAGAAGCCCGTCTGAAGTACCGCTACCTAGACCTACGCCGTGAAGGCCCGGCCAAGATTATGCGTCTTCGTGCGGCTGTCAACCGCGCAGCCCGTAAGGTGCTGGACAGCCACGACTTCACCGAAATCGAGACTCCGACGTTGACTCGCTCTACGCCGGAAGGTGCTCGTGACTTCGTGGTGCCGGCTCGTTTGAAGCCGGGCACTTTCTACGCACTGCCGCAGTCCCCTCAGTTGTTCAAGCAGCTGCTTATGGTCGCTGGCATGGAGCGCTACTACCAGATCGCCCGCTGCTACCGCGATGAGGACTTCCGCGCTGACCGCCAGCCGGAGTTCACTCAGCTCGACGTTGAGATGAGCTTCGCCGAGCAGGACGATGTCATTGCGCTGGCAGAAGAGATTCTGGTTGCTATCTTCGCTGAGGCCGGTGTCACTGTTCAGACCCCGATTCCACGCATGACCTTCAAGGAGGCCATGGAGAAGTACGGTTCTGACAAGCCGGACCTGCGCTTCGACATTCCGCTGGTGGAGTGCACCGAGTTCTTCAAGGACACCACTTTCCGTGTCTTCCAGAACGATTACGTCGGTGCAGTTGTTATGGACGGTGGCGCATCGCAGCCTCGTCGTCAGCTCGACGCTTGGCAGGATTGGGCCCGCCAGCGCGGCGCAAAGGGCCTGGCCTACATCCTCGTTGGGGAGGACGGCACTCTGGGCGGCCCGGTTGCCAAGAACATTACTGACGCAGAGCGTGAAGGCATCGCGGCGCACGTAGGCGCGAAGCCGGGTGACTGCATCTTCTTCGCTGCAGGTGACGCTAAGAGCTCCCGTGCACTGCTGGGTGCTGCTCGTGGAGAGATTGCCAAGAAGCTCGGCCTTATCAAGGAAGGCGACTGGGCATTCACCTGGGTCGTCGACGCACCGTTGTTCGAGTCGGCTGCCGACGCTACCGCTTCCGGTGACGTTGCGCTGGGCCACTCGCAGTGGACTGCTGTGCACCACGCCTTCACCTCGCCGAAGCCAGAGCACATGGATACCTTCGACAAGGATCCGGGCAACGCACTGGCTTACGCCTACGACATCGTCTGCAACGGTAACGAAATTGGTGGCGGCTCCATTCGTATTCACCGCCCAGATGTCCAGAAGCGCGTCTTCGACGTTATGGGCATCGGCGAGGAAGAGGCACAGGAGCAGTTCGGCTTCCTGCTGGACGCCTTCCAGTACGGCGCTCCGCCGCACGGTGGTATCGCATTCGGTTGGGACCGTATCGTTTCCCTGCTGGCCGGCGTTGACTCCATTCGCGAAGTTATCGCCTTCCCGAAGTCCGGTGGCGGCGTTGATCCGTTGACTGACGCCCCGACTCCGATTACCGCTCAGCAGCGCAAGGAGACCGGTATCGACTTCAAGCCGAAGCCAAAGCAGAAGGCAGACGGCGTTAAGGCAGCAGCCGCCGCAGGCGACAACAAGTAAACAAAGAAATCACATTGCGAGGAATGTGATCTGCCACTCCAGCGTGAACAGCGCGAGTGGCGCCAATTCCTCCTAACCAAGGCGGTACTGGCCACAACGCAACATCCGTATCGCCTGACTGAAACTGGCTCATTGAAAGGGCATTCAATGGAGTACTCGGACGACGCTGCAGCAGAAGTTGACAGCGTAGTTAAAGACGCAGCGACACTGCTTTCCGCACGATTCGGCGGCACTCCAGTGTTGTCGGATCCAGAAGTACTTACAGGCCAGTCAAACGCTCTTGTTGTCCGCGTACGGGTCGCCACAAATCCCTTTATGCAGGAACGCACGGTCGTCGTAAAGCAAATTCCTACGACGACTGAAGGCGTCGATCCCGCCGTTTTACGGGAAGTCGTGGCGTACCAGTTCATCAATACACTGCCTGACGACGTCCGCCCGGGGCCTCAGCTTCTTGCTTACGATGTTTCAAAGCAGCTATTGGTTCTCAGCGACGTCGGTGTCGTGGACACTCTTGCGGACGTACTCTTTCGTGGCGATGAAGAGCGACGATTGCGCGCATTCCGCAGCCTCGGCGCTTCGCTGGGTCGGATGCATATTCACACGCATACTCGTGAAGAGGGATTTGAGACCCTGCGTCGTCGTATGTGGGTGAAGAACAAGGTCGATCGCGAGGCTCTCGAGGCGCGTGACCACGGCATTGTGTCGGGGATTCGCTTTGGTATGCGAGCTGTCGAGGGGTCCGGCATTCCTGTTCCCGACGCTGTGCGCTCTTTCGGTGAGGATGCTGCTCGTCGAATTGAGAAGGGCACGCATAGGGCGTTTACTCCGTTTGACCTCGCCCCGGACAACATTCTGCTGGCGGATAAGGTCCAGTTCCTCGACTATGAGTGGGCTGGTTACCGCGATGTCATCTTCGACGTGGCCAGCGTCGTCGCAGGCTTCCCGCTGCACGTTTTCGTGGAGCGTCCATCGGAGGCAGAGGTCGACGTGTTTGTCCGTGCCTGGATGGAAGAGATTCGTGACCATTGGTATCGCGGCACGAGCGACCGCCGTTTGATGGCGTTCATCGCTGCGGCGTTGCTCGGTTGGTTTTTCATCTCCGCAACGGTTTCCTTCTTCGGTTCTCCAAAACAAGCGCTGTGGGTGGGGCATGAAGGACGCACGGACCTGAAGCCGGAAGTTGGCGGCTCAGCACTGGAGCGGCGCGACATGGCTAACACGGCTCGCGCGATTGCACAGTTCGCCCATAAGTGTGAGGACGATCGTGCCGACGAGCTGGAACAGTTCGCGCATGCAGTCATCGATTTCTTAGAGCAAGAGGAAGGCTAGGGCACACGTGGCGGATCCGAATAAGCTGCCGTCAGGCGGTGCAAACGGCTCCGCCGATGACGCTCCAGGGCTTTTCGACGAGCCTTCGGTCGCCGGACCTACAGCGGCCAAGAGCCAAGGTCGGAGTGCGGGGCCAGCAAGCACTGGCCTGAACTCCGATGCGAGCGCCTATTTTCACCCAGGTGCACACGCGCCGTTGGCGGTTCGGATGCGACCGCGAAACCTCGATGAAGTCGTTGGTCAAGACCACCTGTTAGCCCCCGGAGCACCGTTGCGCCGTCTGGTCGAAGGTGGCGGCGACACCTCCGTTATTTTGTTTGGCCCTCCCGGAACTGGCAAGACCACTCTCGCCAGTTTGATTTCCGCGGCGACTGGACGACACTTTGAAGCGCTTTCCGCGCTTAATGCCGGGGTAAAGGAAGTGCGTGCGGTTATCGACACTGCTCGTCGCACGCTCGTTAACCAGGGCATTCAAACGGTGCTCTTCATCGACGAGGTGCACCGTTTTTCCAAGACCCAGCAGGATGCCCTGTTGGGTGCCGTGGAAAACCGGATTGTCCTTCTCGTCGCGGCAACGACGGAAAACCCATCCTTCTCAGTGGTGTCCCCGCTGCTCAGTCGGTCACTGCTGTTGCAGTTGCAGCCACTGGACGACGAAGCCGTCGGCACGCTCATTGATCGAGCACTTACCGATGAGCGCGGCCTGAATGGTCGCGTCAGTATGACAGACGATGCACGTAAACAACTCATTGCGCTGGCAGCTGGAGATGCCCGTCGTTCCCTCACGTACCTCGAGGCAGCCGCAGAAGCCGTAGCCGATGGTGAGCAGATTACCGCTGAGTCGCTTGCCAATTCGATCAACAGGGCTGTGGTTCGCTATGACCGCGACGGCGACCAGCATTACGACGTCACCAGCGCGTTTATTAAGTCCGTCCGCGGATCTGATGTCGATGCTGCCCTGCATTACCTGGCGCGGATGATTGAGGGTGGGGAAGACCCTCGGTTTATTGCCCGCCGAATCGTTATTCTGGCCAGCGAAGACATCGGTATGGCCGACCCGACAGCTCTGCAAACCGCCGTCGCCGCGGCGCAGGCAGTTGCCTTGATAGGGATGCCGGAAGCCCGGCTGACGCTGGCGCAGGCCACGATTCACTTGGCAACAGCACCGAAGTCGAATTCGGTCATAAGCGCAATCGACGGGGCATTGAAGGATGTTCGTTCCGGGAAGACCGGACCGGTGCCACCACATTTGCGCGACGGACATTACAGCGGGGCTAAGGACCTTGGTCACGCGGTGGACTATATCTACCCGCACAATGACCCCATGGGTGTCGTCGCCCAACAGTATCCACCAGATCAGTTAGTGGGCACTGATTATTTCGTCCCATCCAATCACGGTCGTGAAAACGGCATGGCTGAATACCTCGGACGCATTCGCCGAATTATCCGGGGGAGCCGCCGGAAATCGAAGTAGGCGAGATCGGTCGGAATCTACGGGGTGCCGGTGGGGTGGTTTTAAAGTTGCTCGAACCGAGCGGGTAGACTGCTAGTTTTGTATTAAACATCTCGGACGCTCGACGTGAAACGAGGAAGTAGAACACCGTGCAGACTCATGAAATTCGAAATCGCTTCATCCAGCATTTCGTAAAGGCGGGACACACCGAGGTCCCCAGTGCCTCCCTGGTTTTGGATGACCCGAACCTGCTGTTCGTTAATGCCGGCATGGTGCCGTTCAAGCCCTACTTCCTCGGCAATGAGACTCCGGACTTCTCCACCGCGACCTCAATTCAGAAGTGCGTGCGCACACTGGACATTGAAGAGGTGGGTATCACCACCCGCCACAACACCTTCTTCCAGATGGCGGGTAACTTCTCCTTCGGAAATTACTTCAAGGAAGGTGCCATCACTCATGCATGGAGCCTTCTGACTGGTGCTGTTGAGGACGGCGGCTTTGGCATCCCGGCTGAGAAGCTGTGGGTGACGGTTTTCCTCGATGACGATGAGGCCCATGACATCTGGCACGAGAAGGTTGGTGTGCCGGAAGAGCGCATTCAGCGCCGAGGCATGGCGGACAACTACTGGTCCATGGGTGTGCCTGGCCCGTGTGGCCCGTGTTCAGAGATTTTCTACGACCGCGGCCCGGAGTACGGTGCTGACGGTGGCCCAGAGGCGGACGAGGATCGCTACATCGAGATTTGGAACCTCGTCTTCATGGAAAACGAGCGTGGCGAAGGAACAGGCAAGGACTCTTTCGAGATTCTTGGCCCGCTGCCGAAGAAGAACATCGATACCGGTATGGGCATCGAGCGCGTTGCTTTTCTGCTGCAGGGTGTCGACAACGTCTACGAAACCGATCTGCTGCGTCCGGTTATCGACGAAGCTGAGCGGCTCACCGGTTCGAAGTACAGCTCCAACCACCAGGACAACATCCGTTTCCGCGTCATCGCTGACCACAGCCGCACCGGCTTGATGCTGATGCTCGACGGTGTCACCCCCTCGAACTCCGATCGTGGCTATATCCTGCGTCGCCTGCTGCGCCGCATCATCCGCTCTGCGCGTCTGCTCGGCGCTAACGGTCCAGTGCTGGAGAAGCTGATTGGTATTGCGGCCGAGACCATGACCCCGTCGTACCCAGAGATCGCGGAGAACTGGAACCGTATTCGCCGCGTCGCCGTCGCCGAGGAAAAGACCTTCACCAAGACTCTGTCCGCCGGTGAGGAGCTGTTCGAACGTGCTGCCACCAAGGCCAAGGCAGAGGGTAAAACCGTTCTATCCGGTCACGACGCCTTCACCCTGCATGACACCCACGGCTTCCCAATCGACCTGACCATCGAGATGGCCGAAGAGGCCGGCCTGACCATCGACCGCGAGGAATTCGATCGCGAGATGGCTGAGCAGCGTGCGCGCGCAAAGGCCGACAGCCAGGCAAAGAAGCAGTCGCACACCGACCTGCATGTCTACCGCGAGTTCATCGATGAACACCCGACGTCCTTCACTGGTTACGATCGGCTTGCCGACGAATCCACGATTCTTGGCATCATTGCCGATGGCCAGAAGCAGTCGTTTGCCGCAGAGGGCGATGAGATTGAGGTTATCCTCGATCGCACTCCGCTCTACGCCGAGGCCGGCGGTCAGCTGGCTGACCGTGGTCGTATCGTGACTGATTCCGGCGCTGTGGTCCACATCAACGATGTTCAAAAGGTGGGCAAGAAACTGTGGCTGCACAAGGGCATTGTCACCGCTGGTGAATTCACTCCGGGTGTCTCTGCTGAAGCTTTGGTCGACGAGCAGTGGCGTCACGGTGCTCGTCAGGCGCACACTGCAACTCACTTGATTCACGGTGCTCTGCGTCAGGTACTGGGGGATACTGCAACTCAGGCTGGTTCCATGAATAAGCCGGGCTACCTCCGTTTCGACTTCAAGTACGGTGAGCAGCTCACACCGGAACAGCTCCGTGAGATTGAGCAGATCACCAATGAGGCTGTCGACAACGACTGGGCTGTCAATACTGCCGAGATGCCTTTGGAAGAGGCCAAGGCAGCTGGTGCCATGGCATTGTTCAACGAGAACTACGGCGACATCGTCCGCGTTGTCGAGGTCGGTGGCCCGTTCTCAATTGAGCTGTGTGGCGGTACCCACGTTTCGCATTCTTCGCAGATTGGTCCGGTAGCTGTGCTGGGCGAGTCCTCTGTCGGATCGGGCGTGCGCCGTATTGAGGCCTACTCGGGTATCGATTCCTTCCGCTACCTGTCCACCGAGCGTCTCCTGGCTGAGCGACTGGCCACTGAATTCAAGGCTCCGTCTGCTGAGCTGCCAGACCGCATTGCAGCACTGGCTGAGAAGCTCAAGGCTGCAGAGAAGCAGCTCGCTGATTTCAAGGCCGGACAGCTGCTGGCCAATGCCGCGTCTCACCTGGAGTCCGCTCGCACCATCGGCGATGTCACCTACCTCGGACTTAAGCTTCCCGACGGTACGGAGATGAAGGACATCCGTTCGCTGGCTAATGACTTGGCGAAGCGCCTTGCGGATCGCCCAAGCGTCATTGCGTTGATCTCCAACGCCGGCGGCAAGGTTCCGTTTGTGGCCTCGGTTTCGGATGAAGCCGTCAATCGCGGTATTAAGGCCGGCGATTTGGTGAAGCTGATGGGCGCTGAGGTCGGCGGCAAGGGCGGCGGTAAACCGGCAATGGCACAGGGCTCCGGCTCTGATGCTTCCGGTATCGACGCAGCATTGGCCGCTGTTGAGGCCGAACTGTCCAAGTAGCCAATTAACGGCTGTGCTATCGGAAGAGCAGTAAACAATGGCTAAGCCCCGCATTGATACCCCCGGCCAGGATGATCCCGGTCGGGGTCGACGGCTCGGAATCGACGTCGGCGATGTCCGCGTTGGTGTCGCAGTCTCTGACCCCGACTGTATCCTGGCGACCCCGGTTGAAACAGTCACTCGAGCAACGGGGCGAAAAGATCCTGACGGGCCGGATATTGACCGGCTCGTGGAACTCGCCACTGAACTTGAGGTCGTCGAGATTGTTGTCGGCATGCCCCTTATGCTCGACGGCACGTTCGGGACTTCTGCGCGGAAAGCTACTGACGTTGGATTCCGGCTGCAGCGCCGACTCGGTGACCGAGTCGTAGTGCATTACGCCGACGAGCGTATGACGACGGTAATGGCTCAATCACGGCTGCACGCAGCAGGTATTGATGTTAAGTCCGGGCGGAAGATTATTGACCAGGCTGCGGCAGTAGAAATTCTACAATCCTGGTTGGACAGACGGGCAAAAGCTTTGGACGAAAGTACCGACTAGGGGGCACACAAAAGTTACCGAAAGGTGACAATTCACCCACCTTTGCGCAATTATTAAGTGTGTAATACCTGAGCACGTTTTCTTCGTGCATGGGATTTGAAAAGTTGAAGTGGCGATTCACACCTACAATGCAACCTAGTGCTACGACTTCGTCGTAAAGCTATGTCGCACCAGTCGTTATCAGTCGCGTGTCGTACCCAAATGGGAGGACTCCTTGCTGATACCGATGGGAGAGTGAGCTGCATTCGAGGAGATTATTGATGAGTAAAGACGCGCAGACTGCGCGCCGCACTGCTAGCGGCCGTGCCGACCGGGACCGCGCTGGTGCTCGTAGCGGTGGGACAAAGCCTCGAGTTCGTCACCGCCAAACGGCAGTGGCAATCAACGTGACTTCTGTGCTGTTATGCGTGTTGGTCCTCGGAGTGATTGGCCTCGTCTGGAATCGTGGCGGCATTGTTGACGATTACGATGGCAAAGCTGAGGGTCCATTGACGATTGTCGAAGTCAGTGAAGGCACGTCACTTACTGATTTGTCCAACCAATTGGTGGAAAGCGGCGTCGTCAAGTCTTCCCGTGCGTTCATCCAGGCCGCGAATGAGAACTCCCATTCAAGTGAATTGCAGCCGGGTTTCTACCGACTCCATCAGCGGATGAAGGCCGCCGAGACCGTCGAGGCTCTTCTGAATGTCGAAAATCAGGTCGGTACCGTTGACATTCCGACTGGCGTCCGTTTCGCCGATACCCGCATTGTGTCCTCATCGGATGTACGTAAGGGAATTTTCTCGCTTATTTCTGAGGCCACTTGTGTTGAGGACAATGACTGCGTGTCCAAGGCCGACCTCGAACGTGCTGCTGGGGAGGCCGATTTGGCCGCGCTCGGTGTTCCAGAATGGGCACGGGACGCGGTAGCTGCGCGCGGCAACGACCCCCGTCGTCTTGAGGGACTCATTACGCCGGGTATTCATCACCTTGACCCGCAGCAGACGCCCGAACAGATGCTGGCAAAATTGGTCAAGGAATCGGTGAAGAACTATGAGGACACGGGCCTCATGGCTTCGGCGGACATGGTTGGTCTATCTCCATACGAGTTGATTACCGCAGCTTCTCTGATTCAGATGGAGTCGCCAGATGGTGACTTCGATAAGGTCGCTCGCGTTATTCTCAACCGTCTCGACGAACCGATGCAGCTGCAGTTCGACTCGACAGTCAATTACGATCTGCCGGATCAGGAAATCGCAACCACGGATGAGGACCGCGCGCGAAAGACCGCATGGAACACCTACGCCAAGGAGGGGCTGCCGGAAACCCCTATTGCTTCGCCCTCCATCGAGGCGATTCGTGCCATGGAAAATCCGGCTGACGGAACCTGGCTGTATTTTGTCACGGTGGACAAGGAAGGGAATACCGTCTTTAGCACGACCTTCGAAGAGCACGAGGCCGCTATTGACGAGTCACGCAGCAATGGCGTGCTGGATTCCAACCGCTAAGAGGTAGAACTCCTATGCCTATAACTCATCGCGCAGCCGTGCTGGGAGATCCGATTGATCACTCGTACTCGCCGGCTATTCACAACGCCGGTTACCGCGCTGCGGGAATGAATGACTGGCACTATGACCGCATTCGGTGCAACGCCGAAGAGCTTGCCGACGTCGTTGGTGGCGCAGACCCCAGTTTCCAGGGGTTTTCCGTCACAATGCCAGGCAAGTTTGCCGCGCTGGACTTCGCCGATGAAGTCAGTGAGCGCGCACGGCTCATTGGTTCAGCGAACACCCTGGTCCGTCGCGATTCGGGCTGGTTTGCCGACAACACTGATGGTGACGGCGTATTGGGAGCACTGCGCGAGATTGACTGCACGAACGCACCACGTGGTCGCGCCGTTGTTGTTGGTGCCGGTGGCACGGCACGACCGGCACTTTGGGCGCTATCGCAGCTGGGTGTCAATCATGTGACTGTAGTAGCGCGCTCCAAGCGCGCATATGACATTGAACCGCTAGCTGCCGCGCTGGGGATGGAATTTGTTTGGGTGACTTTTGATGCTCCAAACCTGGCAGATATTGCTGGCAATGCCGACGTGCTGGTCTCTACGGTGCCGTCAGCCGCAATTGAATCGGTTGCTGGCTACCTCGCTCGAGCACCGAAGATTCTCGATGTCATTTACAATCCCTGGCCAACCCCACTTGTGAAAGCAGCCGAACGCGGAGGGACACAGGCGGTCGGTGGACTGTCCATGCTGCTACATCAAGCGGTGGGACAGTTTGAGCAGTTCACCGGACGCACTCCCGATGTCGAGGCGATGCGTGCAGCGCTGCCGAACTAGCTCACCCCCGTTAGAATCTCAAAGTTATGGGGTGGGACATAATTGAGATAGGGCTGTCTCCAATTGGACAGTACAGGATTGACCCGGTCTACCTTGACCGGGTTTTCTATTATCTAGTCGTGTTGCTTGTTCTCGGCTGGGGCGGTACTGGCTGCTGGTTGGATGTGACCCGGCGAAGACTGCCGAACTGGTGGTTGATGCTAGGGGGAGTGGGCCTGATAGCGATCACTGGAATGGTGCTCCAGCATAAAGGCACCTTGGCTGACAATCTCGTCACTGCGGTCGCAGCCGTAGGAATGGGGATAGGCCTCTGGTTTGGCCTCTATGTAGCAGTCTTTATGTTTAACCCACGCTCTATGGGGGCTGGAGATGTGAAGCTCGCAGCAATTCTCGGTGGCGGTGTCGGTCTGGTATCGGGCGAGCCGGTGGCGGCAGCAATCTGGATTGCAGTGGCAATTCTGTTGGCTGCGGGACTCACTCTCCTCATAGCAGGAGCCACCGCGGGAAAGCGGCGCTTGGGTGACCGTCGTAAAGCAAAAACAGCGCTTGTACCGGCGAGCGTGGCTCATGGGCCTGCGATGCTTGCAGCAACCGCCATTGTGTGGGGGATAAGCGGAGGGCACCTACAAGTCCCCTGAAGCGGTAGACCAGGGGCGATAAAATGGGGCATATTTGATACTTGTATGCCCCCAAATGCACAAGAAGTACGGCAAACGTGACATTATGATACCTATGCTTCGTTGGACTACCGCGGGTGAATCTCACGGCAAAGCGCTTATCGCTCTCGTAGAAGGTGCGCCAGCCGGACTTCCCCTGACTACAGATGACGTATCACGCCACCTCGCACGCCGCCGCCTCGGTTATGGTCGAGGCGCGCGAATGAAGTTTGAGGCTGATGAGGTCACGCTGCTGACTGGCATTCGACATGGTGAGACGCTGGGATCGCCGATTGGCATAATGGTCGGCAACTCCGAATGGCCCAAGTGGACTGAGGTCATGAGCCCGGATTCGGTTGACCCAGCTGTTCTGGATACAGCTCGTGGCGCCACCTTAACCCGCCCGCGCCCGGGGCATGCCGATTTCAACGGCATGCTGAAGTACAACCACACCGATGCTCGAAACATCCTGGAGCGTTCATCGGCTCGTGAGACTGCAGCACGTGTGGCGGCATCGGTTGTGGCCCGCTCAATTCTGCGTGAGACTCTCGGTGTGGAAGTTGTCAGCCACGTTATTTCCATCGGTCGTTCCGAACCCTTCGAGGGGCCACTGCCGACCTTCGCCGATCAGGACAAGATTGACGAGTCGCCAGTGCGTGCATTCTCCGCAGCTGCGGAGGAGTCGATGATTGACGAAATCAAGGCCGCCAAGAAGCAGGGCGACACTCTCGGTGGCATCGTTGAGGTCGTTGTCCACGGTCTGCCGGTGGGCCTGGGATCGCACATTTCCGGTGATGCCCGTCTGGATTCGCAGCTTGCAGGTGCCTTGATGGGAATTCAGTCCGTCAAGGGCGTGGAGATCGGCGACGGTTTTGAGGAAGCCCGTCGCCGTGGCACCGAGGCCCATGACGAAATGGTGCGTACCGACGACGGCGTGGATCGTGAAACTAACCGCGCCGGTGGCCTGGAGGGTGGCATGACTAATGCTCAACCTCTCGTTGTACGTGCTGCGATGAAGCCAATTTCGACCGTCCCGCGTGCGCTGAAGACCGTTGATATGGACAGCGGCGATGCAGCTACCGCAATCCACCAGCGCTCTGATGTCTGCGCGGTCCCGGCCGGTGGTGTTGTCGCAGAGGCAATGGTTGCGCTAGTACTGGCGCGTGCAGTAATGGAGAAGTTCGGCGGCGATAGCCTGGAGGAAACCAAGCGTAACGTTGAGGGCTACTTGGAGCAGACTCGACGTCGCCTTGATTGGAAATAGCGCCACTGTCGCGCACACGAAGAAGGGTAAAACGAGGGGAATGTCCGTTCCTACTATTGTCCTTGTCGGACCGCCCGGATCGGGAAAGTCCACCATCGGTCGTCGACTGTCTCGTGCATTGAGCACAAGACTCACCGATACCGATGAGATGATTGAACAGCGCATGGGCAAGACTTGTGGGGAAGTCTTTTCCGAGCTGGGAGAGCCGGAATTCCGTCGCATCGAGGAACAAGTCGTGGCAGAGGCTCTGACCCACGACGGAATCGTCTCACTTGGCGGTGGTGCCGTGATTTCGCAGGCGACCCGTGACCTGCTGGCAGACCATAACGTCGTCTACCTCGAGATCAGCATTGCAGAGGGCGTCCGCCGTACCGCGGGTAACAATTCGCGCCCGGTACTCCAGGCGGCTGACCCAGAGGCTCATTACCGCGCACTCTATGAGGCTCGCCGAGCTTTCTACGAAGATGCAGCCACTTTCAAGGTGCGTTCCGACGAACGTTCCCCGCAGCGCGTTGTAGCCGAGATCCTCAGCTACCTCGATGAAACCTGCGACGAGGCTTAACTGGCGACTATTAAATGGCGGTAGCTAATCACTGCCGCATAACCAGCAACTCCATACATTTCTTACGCTAACGACTAGGGACTGACAATGAACTCAACCCGCACAATCCGTGTTGAAGGCCCATCCCCGTACACGGTGACCATGGGGCATGGACTCACCGAGCAGATTGCGGAGGCCGCTACCTTTGCCTCCCAGGTTGCGGTGATTCACCAGGGGAGCGTTCAAGAGTTGAGCTTCGGCGTCATCAAGGCACTGGCGGACAAGGGAGTCGATGCCTTCAGCATCCAGATTCCGGATGCGGAGGAGGGTAAGACGCTCACAGTTGCTGAAACAGTTTGGGACACTTTTGGTGAACGCGGTCTGGGCCGGCGTGACGCGGTAATCGCGATTGGCGGCGGTGCAGCCACAGATTTCGGTGGATTCGTCGCCGCCGCGTGGATGCGTGGAGTGAAGGTTATCCAGGTCCCGACAACGCTGCTCGGCATGGTCGACGCAGCTGTCGGCGGTAAGACCGGTATCAACACTGCAGCCGGAAAGAACCTGGTCGGCGCCTTCCACGAGCCTGCCGCGGTGTTCTGTGACCTGGATGTCCTGCGCACCTTGCCGAAGGCTGAACTGATTGCGGGCTCGGCAGAGATCATCAAGGCTGGATTTATCGCGGACACGAAGATTCTCGATCTTTACGAGGCAAACCCGCAGACCTGCCTCGATGTTGACGGTGACTTGCCAGAACTGGTCGAGCGCGCGATTGCTGTCAAGGCACGCGTTGTCGCTGAGGATTTGAAGGAATCTGGCCTCCGCGAGATCCTGAACTATGGCCACACTTTCGGTCATGCCGTTGAGCACTTTGAAAACTACCGCTGGCGCCATGGCCACGCCGTAGCTGTAGGCATGGTTTATGTCGCCGAGCTGGCCAAGATTACCGGACATATTAATCAGGAACTTGTAGACCGCCACCGTCGCATCCTAGAGTCCATTGGGCTGCCAACGACCTACCAGGCGGGTCGTTTTACCGAGCTCTACGATGCTATGACCAGGGATAAGAAGAACCGGGATGGTGCGATCCGATTCGTTATTCTGGAACGCCCCGGTGAAACAGCCCGTCTTGAAGGTCCGGGCATGGATGACCTCGAGCGTGCATACGAACTGCTCTGCAACAATGGGCAGGCCGCATCTGAGGAGTCAACCCGCTAATGACCTCTCTTCGTGCAGCAACGGATGCCACAACGGCGATTCCGACCGTGCTTGTTCTGAACGGCCCGAACCTCGACCGTCTGGGCAAGCGTCAGCCAGAAATTTACGGTGCCACTACTTTGGCCGATGTCGAATCTGAACTTCGCACCCTAGCCAAGGAGCTTGGCGTCGTAGTGGATTGCCGCCAATCCAACTATGAAGGTCAACTCATCGAGTGGGTTCACGAAGCTGCCGATTACGGTTGGCCAGTAATTATCAACCCAGGAGGGTTGACACACACCTCCGTCGCCCTACGGGACGCGCTTGCCGAGATTGCTGACGGCGCGGGCTTCCACGAGGTTCATATTTCAAACATTCACGCCCGGGAGGAGTTTCGGCATCACTCGTATCTTTCGGCGCTTGCCGCGGGCGTTATCGTCGGATGTGGAACTGATGGCTATTCCATGGCACTGAGAAGGGTGAGTACGACACTATGACAGATATCTCCACGAACTACGCCGCCCGCCGAGCCGCTCTTATCGACGCATTGACCGACAACGACTGCGACGGTTTCCTCACAGTCGATCCGACGCATGTTGGTTGGCTTACAGGTTTCCACGGCTCGAATGCTGGTTTGATTGTTGCGGCCAGTGGGGAAGCGCTGCTTTCCACCGACGGCCGCTATACGGTTCAGGCTGGCAAACAGGCACCGGACGTGGAGTTACTCACCGCCCGCAACACCGGCGTGGCACTCGTCGGTCAATGCCGAAAGCTGGATATCTCGCGTCTTGGTGTTGAATCTGAGTTCCTCACTATGGCCGCTTATCAAGAGCTAGAGGATGCCCGGCCACAGGCACTCGAGCTGGTATCGACTACGGGCGTCGTCTCTAAACTGCGGGAGGTCAAGTCCGATACAGAACTCGTCGCTCTGCGCCACGTCGCCGACATCGCGGTCCGCGCATTCGAGGACTTGCTTCACGACGGCATCGTGGTCGCCGGCCGCACGGAGCGCGAAGTCGCCGCAGAGTTGGAGTACCGCATGCGCATGCATGGCGCCGATCGGCCAAGCTTCGACACGATTGTCGCGAGCGGCCCGAATTCCGCCAAGCCACACCACGGAGCGGAAGATCGCGTAATCGAGGCAGGTGACCTGGTCACTATTGACTTTGGCGCCTTTGCCGGGGGCTACAACTCAGATATGACACGTACCCTCTTTGCCGGTGAGGCGGGAACGTCGTCAAGCGAAAACGGTCCGAACAATACGTCGTCAGATTTGGACGGCGCGATTGTTGCCGGGGTGGAGTTCGCAGACGAGAAGGCCCGAGAGATTTACAATGTCGTGCTGGAAGCCCAGCTGGCTGGCGTAAAAGCGGCCGTGCCAGGGGCTGATGTTGTGGCTGTAGACGCAGCATGCCGGGACATTATTGAAAAGGCTGGTTATGGGGAGCACTTCGTTCATTCCACCGGCCACGGAATCGGTATTGAGGTGCATGAGGCTCCATTTGCTGCTCGCACCGGCAAGGGGAAGTTGGCAGCTGGCATGACGTTGACCATCGAGCCTGGTATTTATGTGCCGGGGTTCGGCGGTGTGCGCATCGAAGATACGTTGATTATCACCGACACCGAGCCGGAAATTATTACGCAGCTGCCGAAACCGCGGGCCTAACATCACGGCGTTTTATTTTTCTCTCGATGAGATACGGAGTATCGTGGTTTCGTCAGAGAGCTTTTTAACAATTTCAGGAGAGTTTAGTTGGCTACCACCGCAGATTTTAAAAACGGTCTAGTTATCAAGCACGACAATAAGCTTCAGCAGATCGTGGAGTTCCAGCACGTCAAGCCAGGTAAGGGTCCGGCATTCGTCCGCACCAAGCTGAAGGACGTTCTGACCGGCAAGGTTGTTGACAAGACTTTCAACGCTGGCGTCAAGATTGAGACTGCTACCGTCGACCGTCGCGACATGACGTACCTGTACCACGACGGTGAAGGATACGTCTTCATGGACGACAAGACCTACGACCAGATTTCCATCCTGGACGCTCAGATGCCGGAGGGTGCTAAGTTCCTGCTTCCGGAAACCACCTGCCAGGTGTCCTTCCATGAGGGCAACGTTCTTTTCGCTGAAATGCCTGTTTCGGTTGAACTGAAGGTTGAGCAGACCGACCCGGGTCTGCAGGGCGACCGCTCCACCGGTGGCACCAAGCCGGCAACTTTGGAGACTGGCGCTGAGATTCAGGTGCCGCTGTTCATCGAAACCGGCGACGTACTGAAGGTCGACACCCGTGACGGCTCCTACCTGTCCCGCGTCAACCACTAATTCCCTCATCTAGTTCACCCTTTTGTTGAGAGCGATACATACACATCCATGACTGAAAAGGATCACAAGTCCGTCGAGACCCCGGATGCGCAGGAGTCCGCGAAAGTTCGCGAACCTAACTACAAGCGCCACGGCGCGCGCTACCGTGCGCGCCGTCGTGCGGTAGATCTGCTATTTGAGGCCGAGCAGCGAGGCGTCGACGTCGTCAAGCTTCTTGAAGAGCGGCTGGAAATGGTCCGTAATCCAGATCTGGATGTGAATCCAATTGCGGAGTACACCGAGCAGATCGTGCGCGGTGTAGCTGCCGAAATTATCGGTATCGACTCGACGATTTCCTCGTACCTGACGGAGGAGTGGCCGCTGCGTCGCCTACCGGCAGTCGACCGTGCTATCTTGCGTCTTTCCACCTGGGAGCTGTTCTACAACTCCGACGTGCCTCCGCGTGTGGCCGTGGTGGAAGGCGTTGAGCTGGCATCGGAATACTCCACTGATGTGGCGGCACCGTACATCAACGCAGTTCTCGATGCCGAGGCCAAGATTGCCGACCAGGCACGCCTGGCAGCAGCAGCTGTTAGCACTTCGGTGGGCGAGTCCCAGTTCGACGAGGCTATTCAGGCACAGGCTGCTGCAAATGAGGAAGCTGACAAGGCACTGGCTGACTCCGATGAGATGGCTAAGATTACCGGCCTGGACATGAGCGATATTGCCAAGCTGGTGGCTGAAGACGTGGCTAAGAGCGAGAACGGGTCCTAGCCAATCAAAGCGGCCGGGCTCACTGCGAGCCGATCGCAGTCGGTTCTCGCGGATTGTCTGAAACTCCAAGTCCCTTTTTTGGGGGCTTGGAGTTTTGTTGCATTTAGAGGCAATTTAAGTGTGAGTGCTATTCTGGTCAGCGGAAGTTTGCACCGCGACCGTAGTTGCGGGTCACGCAAACTGATAATCAAATATCCACAATCAAGACATCCTTTAACGGACCGCACTGAGAGGCGGGGAAGGAGGTCACGATGAGCGAAGGAACGCCGCAAACAACCGAGCTGCTCAATGCAGACGAAGTTGCACGTACCATCGCGCGCATCGCGCACCAAATTATTGAAAAAACTGCGCTGGATAGCCCAAATGCTGGGCGCGTAGTTCTCCTCGGCATTCCATCTGGTGGCGTACCGCTGGCGGAGAAGCTAGCCGATTTGATTGAACAGTTCTCCGGCATTCGCCCGGAAACTGGATCGCTTGATATCACCCTGTACAGGGATGACTTGCGCAAGGGCCCGCACCGCGCCCTGCAGCCCACGAACATTCCAAACTCCGGAATCGACGGTACCACCGTTGTTCTCGTAGACGATGTCCTCTTCTCAGGTCGCACAATTCGTGCCGCACTCGACGCTATTGCTGACATCGGTCGCCCGCGAGTAATTCAGCTTGCAGTGCTGGTTGATCGTGGTCATCGTCAACTACCAATTCGCGCCGATTACGTCGGTAAGAATCTGCCAACTTCCCGCGACGAAGACGTCGATGTGCTGGTAGAGGCACTTGACGGCCGTGACGCGGTTATTCTCACCCGGGCGGAGGAACAGTGAAACACCTGATTAGCATTGCGGATTTGACCAAGGATGAAATTGTCGGCCTGATGGATGAGGCCGATCGTTTCAAGGAGGTCATCCGCGGTCGGGAAATTAAGAAGCTGCCGACCCTGCGCGGCCGCACTATTTACAACCTCTTTTACGAGAACTCCACGCGTACCCGCTCTTCTTTTGAGACTGCGGGTAAGTGGATGAGCGCCGATGTTATTAATATCTCGGCTTCCTCTTCCTCTGTGAAGAAAGGCGAAAGTCTGAAAGACACCGCGCTGACTTTGGATGCTATCGGCGGCGATGCCATCGTCGTTAGGCACCCATCGTCGGGCGCGGCACAGCTGATCGCCAAGTGGACTGAGGAATTTGGCAACGGCCCATCGATCATCAACGCGGGTGACGGAAAGCACCAGCACCCGACGCAGGCTCTCCTGGACGCGGTGACGTTGCGTCAGCGCCTCGGTGGAATTGAGGGGCGCAAGGTCGTCATCGTTGGCGATATTTTGCACTCTCGCGTCGCTCGCTCTAACGCCGATCTGCTAAGCAAGCTCGGCGCCGCGGTCGTGTTCGTCGCGCCACCGACGCTGCTGCCGTTTGGCATCGAGACCTGGCCGGTGCGTGTTGCCTACCGCATGGAAGACGAGATCCGCGATGCTGATGCCGTGATGATGCTCCGCGTTCAGCAGGAGCGCATGAACGGAGGCTTCTTCCCATCCCATCGCGAATACGCCACTCGCTACGGGCTGTCGAAGGCTCGCGAGAAGATGCTTCGCGACGACTGCATCGTGATGCACCCAGGTCCGATGCTTCGTGGCATGGAAATTAACGACGCCGTCGCTGATCTGCCGCGCACCGCCGTGCTGCAGCAGGTAGCCAACGGTGTCCACGTCCGCATGGCAGTTCTTTTCACACTGCTGACCTCAGGTGTTTCCGCCAACTTGGAAGGGCAGGCATAAATGTCGAATCGCAATGAGTATGACGAAGCCTCGTACCCCGAGGTAGGACCATTGGCAGCACCCGCACGGGGACAGCTGCTGCTGAAGGGTGTGCGTCCCTACGGTGAAGGCGAAGACGTCGACGTCTTGATCGAAGATGGCGTTATCGCTGAGATTGGAGAAGATCTCACGGCCGAGGACGGGGTAGAGGTCCTGGAGTTCGACTCGCTGGTCCTTCTGCCAGGTCTGGTTGACATCCATGTGCACCTGCGCGAGCCGGGCCGTGAAGATACGGAAACCCTGGCCACTGGTTCCGCTGCCGCAGCACGTGGTGGTTTCACCGCAGTGTTCACTATGGCCAATACCGCGCCGGTAACCGATGACCCCTCGATTGCTGAGTCGGTGTGGCTCAAGGGCCAGGCGCTGAACCTCTGCGACGTTCACCCGGTCGGATCCATTACTAAGGGGCTGAAGGGCGAGACGCTGACTGAGTTCGGCATGATGGCAGACTCGCAGGCGAAGGTACGCATGTTCTCCGATGACGGTAAGTGCGTTGACAATCCGCTGATTATGCGGCGCGCGATTGAATACGCCCGCGGCGAAGACGTATTGCTGGCGCAGCACTGCGAAGATCCGCGTCTGACCGCAGATGCATCGGCTCACGAAGGTCCGACCGCCGCACGACTCGGCCTGACCGGGTGGCCGCGCGTAGCTGAGGAGTCCATCGTGGCCCGAGATGCCATTATGGCTCGCGACTACGGCGGACGCATGCACATCTGCCACGCTTCCACCGAAGGCACGGTTGAGCTGGTCAAGTGGGCAAAGGAGCATGATATTCCGCTGACCGCCGAGGTTACCCCGCATCACCTGATTCTCACCGATGAGAAGTTGGAGACCTACGACGGCGTCTACCGCGTCAATCCGCCGCTGCGTGAGCAGCGCGACACCCTGGCTCTGCGTCAGGCTCTGATTGACGGGATCATTGACTGTGTCGCTACCGACCACGCTCCGCACGGCTCTGAAGAAAAGTGCTGCGAGTTCGAGCACGCTAAGCCCGGCATGCTTGGTCTGGAGACCTCGATGCCAATCATCGCCGAAGAGTTCGTTTTGAAGGGCGATTGTGATTGGCGCTGGCTGGCCAAGGTCATGAGTGAGCGTCCCGCTCAAATCGTGAAGCTACCGGGGCACGGCCGTCCGATTGCTGTCGGTGAGCCTGCCAACCTGACCGTTGTTGACCCGGGCAAAAAGTGGACGGTCCGCGGCGAAGACCTGGCATCGAAGTCTGAGAACACTCCATATGAGGAAATGGAGATGGCCGTGTCCGTGGCAGCTACCGTGCTGCGCGGTAAGGTGACCGCTCTTAACGGAGAGGTCGCTGGATAATATTCATGTCAACGCATAAACATTCACATGCGTCCCGTATGATTAATGTAAATTCCTCGCACGCTACCCAACTGAAAGGCAATAACGTGAGCAACGAGTCGCAGGCCGCGGCCGCTACAGCGGCAGTCCTGGTATTGGCAGATGGCCGAGTGTTCCGCGGACGCGGTTTCGGCGCCACCGGTACAACCCTGGGTGAGGCAGTTTTTACCACCGCTATGACGGGCTACCAGGAAACCCTGACGGACCCGTCCTACCACCGCCAGCTGATTGTGGCTACCGCACCACAGATCGGCAACACCGGTTGGAACGATGAGGACTACGAGTCCCGCGGAAACAAGATTTGGGCAGCTGGCTTTATTATCCGCGATTTGTCGCGCATTCCCTCCAACTGGCGCTCGGAGCGCAGCTTGGAAGATGAACTGAAGGCACAGGGCATCATCGGTATCCGCCAGATTGATACCCGCGCGCTGGTTCGCCATTTGCGCGACAATGGCTCGATTGCCGCTGGTATTTTCTCCGGTGAGGACGCACAGCAGCCCGTCGATAAGCTGGTGGAAATCGTTCGCGCTCAGCCTGCGATGAAGGGCGCGGACCTGGCTCGCGAGGTCAGCACCGATGAGGCCTATGTCGTGGAACCACAGGGGGAGAAGAAGGCACGTGTTGTGGCCTACGACCTGGGCATCAAGTCCAACACCCCGCGTGAGCTGGCTAAGCGTGGCCTGGAAGTCGTAGTTGTTCCGGCTAACACTCCGTACGAAGATATTAAGAAGGAATACCAGCCGGACGGTGTCTTCTTGTCCAACGGCCCGGGTGACCCGGCAACTGCTGATGAAATGGTTGCGGTCGCCAAGGCTGCCCTCGATGACGGCATGCCGCTATTCGGTATCTGCTTCGGTAACCAGATTCTTGGTCGCGCACTCGGCCTGAATACCTACAAGCTGGTCTTCGGTCACCGCGGCGTCAATGTTCCGGTGAAAGACCACCGCACTGGCCGTATTTTTATCACCGCTCAGAACCACGGTTTCGCACTTGAAGGCAAGGCCGGCGAGAGTTTCGATACCCCGTGGGGCGAGGCAGAGGTTACGCACACCTGCCTTAACGACGACGTCGTGGAAGGTGTCGCACTGAAGAACGGCATGGCCTTTTCTGTGCAGTACCACCCGGAGTCCGCAGCCGGCCCGCACGATGCGCACTCTCTCTTTGATGACTTCCTGGCGCTGATCCAGAAGGTCGATTTCAACAAGTCCGCAACCGGAAACTCGAACAAGTAGGAAAGGGCTAAGGGACCTAACACCATGCCACGTCGTACAGACATCAACCACGTACTGGTTATCGGCTCCGGCCCGATTGTTATCGGTCAGGCCTGCGAGTTCGACTACTCCGGCACCCAGGCTTGCCGCGTGCTGCGCGAAGAGGGCCTGAGAGTCACGCTGGTCAACTCCAACCCGGCAACGATTATGACTGACCCGGAGTTCGCAGACTCCACCTATATCGAGCCGATTGAAACCAAGTACATCGAAAAGATTCTGGCCAAGGAAGCTGCAGAGGGCAACCCGATTGACGCTGTCCTGGCAACTCTCGGTGGCCAGACTGCACTGAACGCAGCTATTCAGCTGGACCGCGAGGGCATTCTGGAGAAGTACAATGTCGAGCTGATTGGTGCTGATATTCCGGCCATTCAGCGCGGTGAGGATCGCCAGATGTTCAAGGACATCGTCGCCAAGATTGGTGGCGAATCCGCTCGTTCCCGCGTCTGCCACAACATGGAAGAAGTCCATGAGACTGTTGCAGAGCTCGGTCTTCCGGTCGTTGTTCGCCCTTCGTTCACCATGGGCGGTCTGGGTTCCGGTCTGGCCTTCAACCAGGAAGACCTCGACCGTATTGCAGGTGGCGGCCTGGCCGCATCGCCCGAGGCCAATGTTCTGATCGAGGAGTCCATCCTCGGCTGGAAGGAATTTGAGCTCGAGCTCATGCGCGATGGCGACGACAACGTCGTCGTGGTCTGCTCCATTGAAAACGTTGATGCCCTCGGTGTCCACACTGGTGACTCGGTGACTGTCGCCCCGTCGATGACTCTGACCGACCGCGAGTTCCAGACCATGCGTGACCAAGGCATCGCAATTCTGCGTGAGGTCGGCGTTGACACCGGTGGCTGTAACATCCAGTTCGCCATCAACCCGAATGACGGCCGCATCATCACCATTGAGATGAACCCGCGTGTCTCCCGCTCGTCGGCGCTTGCTTCCAAGGCAACTGGTTTCCCGATTGCAAAGATTGCTGCCAAGCTGGCTATCGGCTACACCCTCGATGAGATCACCAACGACATCACCGGTGAAACCCCGGCAGCGTTTGAGCCGGTGCAGGACTACGTGATTGTCAAGGCTCCACGCTTTGCTTTCGAGAAGTTCCCAGGTGCTGACGATACGCTGACCACCACCATGAAGTCCGTCGGTGAGGCCATGGCTATCGGCCGTAACTACATCGGCGCGCTCGGTAAGGTCATGCGTTCGCTGGAGAACAAGCCAGCTGGTTTCTGGACTGTTCCGGATGAGGACTTCGCAGGTGAGCGCGCAAACGATGTCAACGCTGTCCTTGAGGATCTGAAGCGTCCGACTGAAGGTCGCATCTACGACGTTGAGCTGGCTCAGCGTCTGGGTGCTTCCATCGAGCAGATCCACGAAGCTTCCGGCCTGGATCCGTGGTTTATCGCCGAGATGGAAAACCTGCAGGATATCCGCAAGGAGCTTATCGACGCTCCGGTGCTGACCTCCGACCTGCTGCGTGAGGCTAAGTACTGGGGACTGTCCGACGCCCAGATTGCTGCGCTGCGTCCGGAATTGGCCGGGGAAGACGGCGTGCGCGAGCTGCGCTGGCGCCTGAACATCCACCCCGTATTCAAGACTGTCGATACCTGCTCCGCCGAGTTCGAAGCACAGACTCCGTACCACTACTCGGCATACGAGCTGGACCCGGCTGCTGAGTCCGAGGTCGCCCCGCAGACCGAGAAGGAAAAGGTCATCATCCTCGGTTCCGGTCCTAACCGCATCGGCCAGGGTATTGAGTTCGACTACTCCTGTGTCCACGCGGCGCTCGAGCTCTCCCGGGTTGGGTACGAGACCGTCATGGTCAACTGCAACCCGGAAACGGTTTCCACCGACTACGACACCGCAGATCGCCTCTACTTCGAGCCATTGACCTTCGAGGATGTCCTCGAGGTCTACCACGCTGAGAGCCAGTCCGGAAAGGTCGCAGGCGTCATTGTTCAGCTCGGTGGCCAGACTCCGCTGGGCCTGGCGGAGCGTCTGCAGGCCGCAGGCGTTCCGATTGTCGGCACTAGCCCAGAGGCAATCGACCTGGCTGAGGACCGCGGTGAGTTCGGCAAGGTGCTGGCTGAGGCGAAGCTGCCGGCGCCGGAGTTCGGTACCGCCACCTCCTTCGCAGAAGCTCGCCAGGTTGCCGCTGGTATCGGTTACCCGGTGCTGGTCCGTCCGTCCTACGTCCTCGGCGGCCGTGGCATGGAAATCGTCTACGATGAGGCCACTCTGGAGGACTACATCAACCGCGCTACCGAGCTGTCCAATGAGCACCCGGTACTGGTTGACCGCTTCCTGGACAGCGCCATCGAGATTGATGTTGATGCACTGTGTGATGGGGAAGAGGTCTACCTCGGCGGCGTTATGGAGCACATTGAGGAAGCCGGTATTCACTCCGGCGACTCCGCGTGTGCGCTGCCTCCGATGACTCTGTCTGCAGGCATCATCGACAAGGTGCGTGAATCCACCAAGGCACTGGCACACGGCATCGGTGTCAAGGGCCTGATGAACGTTCAGTACGCACTCAAGGACGAGACGCTCTACGTCATCGAGGCCAACCCGCGTGCATCTCGTACCGTACCGTTTGTCTCCAAGGCAACCTCAGTTCCGCTGGCTAAGGCCGCGTCCCGCGTCATGATGGGCGCTACTATCGCGGAACTGCGCGAAGAGGGCATGATTCCGTCCAACTTCGACGGTGGCTCTCTGCCTGCTGACGCTCCGATTGCGGTTAAGGAAGCCGTCCTGCCGTTCAACCGCTTCCGCGACTTCGAGGGCCGCGCTCTCGACAGCCTGCTGAGCCCGGAGATGAAGTCCACCGGTGAAGTCATGGGCTTGGCAGACAACTTTGGTGCCGCTTTCGCCAAGGGCGAGCTGGCCGGTTTCGGTGAGCTGCCGACCGAGGGCACGATCTTCGTCTCGCTGGCCAACCGCGATAAGCGCACTCTGGTCTTCCCGATCCTCACGCTGGCGGATATGGGCTTCCGCATCCTGGCAACGGAGGGTACGGCCGGTATGCTGCGCCGCAACGGTGTTGAGTGTGAGGTCGTCGCAAAGCGTACGACTGATTCCGATGCGCCGACGGACGAGCGCGACATCGTCGACATGATTCGCGACGGTGAGGTTGACATCATTATCAACACCCCGTCCGGTTCTGCTGGCGCACGCTCTGACGGATATGAGATTCGCGCTGCTGCTGTGAGCCAGGGCGTAACTTGTGTGACCACCGCTCAGGGGGCCGTCGCCGCACTGCAGGGCATTCTGGCACTGCGCAACGGTGAGATGAGCGTTAAGGCTCTGCAGGAACTCCACCCGGCAGAGTTGGCTGCTCAGGAGCAGGCCTAACATGACCGCGAAGGCTGAAGGTTCCGCAGTGCGGACAGTCAAAGGTTTCGGCGATCGCCTCAGCGAGGTTGTCGCCGAGCGCGGTCGGCTCTGCGTGGGCATCGACCCGCACCCGGGGCTGCTGGATGCCTGGCAGTTGCCGCATTCGGCTGACGGTCTAGAGCGTTTTGCCGCCACATGCGTCGAGGCGTTCGGTGACATCGTTGCCGTCGTCAAGCCCCAGGTGGCGTTCTTCGAAGCCTACGGTTCCAAGGGCTTTGCCGTCCTGGAGCGGACGTTGGCGGATCTGAAGGACGCCGGTGCGCTGTCGATTGCAGATGCCAAGCGGGGCGATATCGGTTCGACGATGGCTGCATACGCTGATGCCTGGCTGTCGGATAGCTCGCCGCTAGCCGCCGACGCACTGACGGTATCTCCGTACCTTGGGTTCGGTGCTCTTGATCCGGCGTTTTCGTTGGCGTTGGAGAACGGACGCGGCCTGTTCGTGCTGGCCGCAACGTCCAATCCGGAAGGTGCGTCCGTACAGAAGGCGACGGTTTCGGGTGAGAGTCTGGCTCAGACCATGGTCAACCAGGCAGCCGCTATTAATGCCCGCCAGATTGACGCTGGTGCAAAGGCGGGCAGCATCGGCGTTGTTGTTGGCGCAACGCTTGACGACGCCCCGGTGCTCAGTGACCTGCGTGGTCCCATTCTCATGCCCGGTGTGGGAGCTCAGGGTGGAACCCCGGCCGATGTAGATCGTCTGGCAGGGGAATCCAAGGGGCTTGCACTGCCAAATATTTCGCGTGCAATTCTCTCCGCTGGGCCTGATCCTGCTGCGCTGCGGCGCGCAACTATTGAAGCTGCGGCTCCGTTCCTATCCGAGAGTTAGCAGCGAATCGACAATTTGGCAGAGGCCCGCAGGGCGCACCTCATAGAACAGGTGCCCCTGCGGGCTTCTTCCGTACCTAGCTGCCGAGATTTTCCTAATGAGCCTCAGGTGGCGGCGGAGTAGGTATAGGCAAGTTACTGTGACGATTCCTGGGAGATTTCGTACAAAAACCGTGGTCAATTTCCATTCTCCTGGGCAAACGGTGCTACAATCGCCGGAGTTGGTTGACCACGACCGAAAGGTGGGGCGGATAAAGCCCTGGTGTCATTTTTATCGACACCCCGTCAGCATTTGCCTCAACAACCGGTAAGTGCGGTACGGTCTCCAATCGTTAAGCACGGTGTCGTTGCCTGCCCTTGGTGGACGCGAGGCTCGTGCAAGTAAATAAGAAACTAACCAATCTATTTTTACGGAGGAACACGTGGCCCTTCCGCAGTTGACCCCGGAGCAGCGTGCAGCAGCACTCGAGAAGGCAGCTCAGGCCCGCAAGGTACGCGCAGAGCTCAAGGACAAGCTGAAGCGTGGCGCTATCGACCTGCCAGAGGTTCTCAAGCAGGCTGACGAGAACGAGATCATCGGCAAGATGAAGGTCTCCGCTCTGCTCGAGGCTCTGCCGAAGGTCGGCAAGGTCAAGGCACAGGACATCATGAATGACCTGGAGATTGCTCAGACCCGCCGCCTGCGTGGCCTGGGTGACCGTCAGCGTCGCGCTCTGCTGGAGCGCTTCGGCTACGCAGTGGAGGACTAGTCGCAGTGGCCGGGAATGAAAACGGTCAGCTGGTAGTCCTTGCCGGCCCTGCCGGTGTGGGAAAATCCACTGTTGTCAGTCGGCTCCGTGCCGAGGTTCCCGGACTGTACTTCAGCGTTTCCATGACCACCCGCGCCGCACGGCCGGGTGAGGTCGATGGCCGCGACTATTTCTTCGTGACCCCGGAGAAGTTCCAACAGCATATTGATGCAGGAGAGATGCTCGAGTGGGCTGAAATCCACGGTGGTCTGCAGCGTTCTGGAACGCCGCGTGGCCCGGTGGATAAAGCTCTCGCCGAGGGACGTCCGGTACTCGTTGAGGTGGATCTGGCGGGAGCCCGCTCCATCCGTAAGGTAGCGCCGAATGCTCACCTGCTGTTCTTGGCTCCGCCAAGCTGGGAGATTCTCGTCAGCAGGCTCACTGGTCGTGGCACGGAAACCGAGGCGCAAGTCAAGCGTCGCCTGGAAACCGCGCGAGTGGAAATGGATGCTCAGCACGAATTCGATGAGGTTGTTGTCAACGACAATGTCGATGATGCTGTGGCGGCCATCGCTCAGGCGCTGACTACTGGCAAGTAACAGGGCGACTCCACATCATCGATAGTAGAAATCGTTTCCAAGCAATGGTGTTTCTATTGCTCCGACGGTTTCTATTGTCACCCCAGTAACTCACGTTCTATTGAGGAAAGATTTCTCGTGACCCAGGAAAATACCGCCACCGAGGCAGTGTTCGACCCGCCAATTGGTATTACCAATCCGCCGATCGATGAGCTGCTTGGTAAGGCTTCTTCGAAGTACGCTCTGGCTATCTTCGCTGCCAAGCGTGCACGCCAGATTAATGACTACTACCAGCAGATTGACGAAGGCATGCTGGAGTACGTTGGCCCGCTGGTTACTCCGGGGGTCGCTGAGAAGCCTCTGTCCATCGCTCTTCGTGAAATCAACGCTGGTCTGCTGGACCACACTGAGGGCTAGAGCATTTCCTTAAGGGGAGATATCTGTATGCATGCCGCCGGTAATGCTGACGTATCCGAATGTTTAAAGGTTGTCGTCGGGGTTGCCGGCGGCATCGCTGCATATAAGGCCGCACACGTTGTTCGTGGCTTCAAGGAACTCGGTCACGATGTTCGCGTCGTTCCCACCGAGTCCGCATTGAATTTTGTAGGTGCGGCTACTTTCGAGGCGCTGTCGGGGAACCCGGTGTCGACTACGGTTTTTGACGCAGTCGATGAAGTTCAGCATGTCCGCGTGGGGCAGGAGGCCGACCTCGTCGTCGTGGTTCCCGCGACTGCCGACTTTATGGCGCGTGCCGCACACGGGCGTGCCGACGACCTTCTCACCGCAACTTTGCTTGTGGCGACCTGCCCGGTGGTTCTGGCTCCTGCCATGCACACTGAGATGTGGAACCATCCAGCTACGCGCGATAATGTCGCGATTCTTCGTCGCCATGGCACTATTGTCCTCGATCCGGCCCATGGCCGTTTGACTGGTAAGGACACTGGTCCAGGTCGTCTGCCGGAGCCAGAGCAGATAGTTTCGCTGGCATTAGCGGCAGTCGAGAATCCGCGCCACTTCCGCCGCGACTTCGAGGGCGTGCGCTTCATGATTACTGCCGGTGGCACCCGTGAGGCTATCGACCCGGTACGTTTTATCGGCAACCACTCCTCAGGGCGTCAGGGCTTCGCGCTAGCTGAGATGGCAGCACAGCGTGGCGCTCAGGTCACTGTGGTGGCAGGACATACAGATCAGTTGCCGACACCGCTGGGCGCGAATGTTGTAAAGGTTGATTCCACTTTGGAGATGGCCAAGGCCGCCCACGAACACTCCAAGTTGGCCGATGTCTGCATTTTTGCCGCTGCCGTCGCCGACTTCCGTCCGGCATCGACCGCTGGGGCCAAGATGAAGAAGGGCGTCGCAGACGACGCTTTGAGCAACATCCAGCTCGTAGAAAACCCTGACATTCTGGCTACCACTGTGGAGCGGCGTAAAGCGGGCGAGATTCCGGCAACCACGACGATGGTGGGCTTTGCGGCTGAGACCGGCGACGAGACGACGACGCCACTCGAGCTTGCGAAGCAGAAAATTGTGCGCAAGGGCTGCGATTTGCTCATGTGTAACGACGTCTCAGGTGGGCAAACTTTCGGTGCGACGGACAATGTCGGATGGTTGTTGTCTCTCGATGGCGAGCAGTGGGACGTGCCGCGGGGCTCAAAATTCTCGGTGGCCGGTTCGATTTTGGATGCAGTTTCCGAGCTGCGACAGGAACCTCAGCCAGCGGAGTAGCGGAGGCCTACTACGGCGACTGAACCGCTTGGTCTATAATTATCGAATCAAACGAAAACCCACGCCGCAGCGACACCGCAGGCGTGGGGAAATGATCTAGAAGAAAGTTGTACTGCTCGTGGCCTCTAATCTTCGGCTGTTTTCCAGTGAATCTGTTACCGAGGGGCACCCAGATAAGATTTGCGACTCGATTTCGGACTCCATCCTTGACGCTATGCTCGCGCAGGATTCTGCATCGATGGTCGCCGTTGAGACTGTGGTGACTACCGGTTTAGTCCATGTTGTTGGCGAAGTTCGCACGAAGAGCTACGTTGACATCCCCGGTATTGTCCGGAGTCGACTGAAGGAGATCGGTTTCGATTCTTCTGAAAAGGGCTTTGACGGCAAGACCTGCGGCGTCTCCGTTTCGATCGGTGAGCAGTCCTCAGATATTCACGACGGTGTGCACACTTCTCTGGAAGCACGCAGCTCTGATGGCGAAGTCGAAGCAGAAGATCTCAAGGGCGCTGGCGACCAGGGGCTGATGTTCGGCTACGCTACCAACGAAACTCCGGAGTACATGCCGCTACCGATTGCGCTGGCACACCGCCTGGCTCGCCGCTTGACGCAGGTACGCAAGGAAGGCATCGTCCCATCGCTTCGACCGGATGGTAAGACTCAGGTCACCTTCGCTTACGACGAAGACAATAACCCGGTGTACTTGGACACTGTTGTGGTGTCCACGCAGCACGACCCGGATGTGACCCAGGAGTGGATTACCGAGCAGATTAAGACTCACGTAGTCGATTGGGTGCTCGACGACGCTAACTTGCGCGAGCGCTTTGTTACCGATGAATTGAAGCTGCTGGTCAACCCGTCTGGCCAATTTATTATCGGTGGGCCGATGGGCGATGCCGGCCTGACCGGCCGCAAGATTATCG
This sequence comes from Corynebacterium sp. MSK012, assembly GCF_030232435.1. NCBI lineage: Bacteria > Bacillati > Actinomycetota > Actinomycetes > Mycobacteriales > Corynebacteriaceae > Corynebacterium > Corynebacterium sp. MSK012. Next base: position 31,276 of record NZ_JASPJU010000012.1, on the reverse strand, counting down.
TCGACACTTATGGCGGTATGGCTCGTCACGGTGGCGGCGCATTCTCGGGTAAGGACCCGTCAAAGGTGGACCGCTCCGGCGCTTATGCCACCCGTTGGGTTGCGAAGAATGCCGTGGCTGCGGGTCTGGCTGACCGCCTGGAGATTCAGGTCGCCTACGCTATCGGCCGCGCTCGCCCGGTAGGCCTTTACGTCGACTCTTTCGGCACCGGTCACGTTTCGGACGACGCCATCCGCGAGGCTATCAACAAGGTCTTCGACCTTCGTCCGGCCGCTATTATTCGTGACCTGGACTTGCTGCGCCCGATTTATGCGCAGACCTCCACCTACGGTCACTTCGGCCGAACTGACTTGGACCTGCCGTGGGAGCAACTCAACCGTGTTGAAGAGCTCCGCGCAGCCGCTGGCCTGGGATAAACACCACCCGCCAGCATGACCCTGGGGTGGGGAAGTAGAGTAAGACTCTATGACCGACGCCCCTTTCGCACCCGCCGCCGCAGCTGAGAAGCTGCCTGTCGCGCGGGTGCTTCCACTTTTGGGGCTGCCGCAGTTGGATCGCCCCTTCGATTACCTGGTTCCGCGCGCGCTAGCGGAGGAAGCGGTTGTCGGTTGCCGGGTGCGGATTCGATTCCACGGCCAATTGGTCAATGCGCTGGTGCTGGAGCGCTGTGCCACGCCCACTCACGACGGCAAACTGTCCTATCTCAAGGATGTCATCAGCACTGAGGTTGTCTATCCGCCACAGCTTCGACGGTTGGTGGATTCTCTGGCGGAGTATTACGGCGCAACACGCTCAAACATCATTCGATCCGCCATCCCAACCCGTCATGCACGGGCCGAACGTGCCCGCAAGGAGAAGATGCCCCCAACGTGGGAGGAATTGGGAAAGCTTGCCACCGAGGATCCGGACCTTTCCGCGTGGGGCAACTATGTCTTCGGCGAATCCTTTGTCGATTCCGTCCGCAAGGGCGCCCCGGCACGCGCAGCGTGGCAGCCAGTTCCAGGGGAACAGGTGGCAGCCATGCTCGCCGCGCTCAGCGTTTTGGTCGCCCGCGATGGTGGCGGTGTTCTCATCATTGTGCCGGACGCACGCACGCAGGCACGCTTCGAGAGCGCTTTTCGCGAGCTCATTTCTGCCCGTCAGCTCACTCTTCTCGGGGCTGGTCTCGGTCCCGAGTCCCGCTATCGCCGCTACCTGGATATCCTGCACGGCCAGGGGCGCATAGTCGTCGGAACGCGCTCGGCAGCGTACGCCCCAGTGCAGAATCTGCGTTTAGCAGTGATTGTCGATGATGGCGATGACAACCTCGTAGACCCCCGCGCACCCTACGTCCACTCTCGCGAGGTGCTGGTCACGCGAAGTGCGCAGGAGGGATGCGCTCTTATTTTTGCATCGTATAGCCGTACAGCAGAGGTGCAGCTGCTGGTCTCCTCAGGTTGGGCGCACAATCTGGTTGCAGGCGCCGACGCCCTCGCTGAATCCATGCCGGAGATGATTGCCTCCACGGACACTTCCGAAGACCCGGATGACGTGAGTAGGGGACGCCTTCCTGCCATCGCTTTTCGACGGGCAAAAGCCGCGCTGCGCGAAGAGCTTCCGATTCTGGTCCAGGTACCCCGCAAGGGATATGTACCGACATTGTCGTGTCGCTCCTGTGGCGCGCCTGCGCGCTGTCGCTGGTGTAACGGTCCACTGGGAATTCCACCGTCCGATAACCCGGACGATCCGGCGCCGCCGACCTGTCGGTGGTGTGGCCGCATCGACATCCACCACCGTTGCCATAGCTGCGGTTCCACCAAGATTCGGCCAGTCGTGGTCGGCAGTGAACGTACGGCGGAAGAGTTTGGTCGTATTTTCAGTCCATTCCCAGTCGTCGCTTCCTCTGGCGAACGGATTGTTGACGACATTCCCGAAGGCCCGAGGGTCGTGGTGGCCACGCCGGGAGCCGAGCCTTATGCGCCGGAGGGCTACGGAGCAGTGATGCTGCTGGACACTTGGGCGATGCTCGGCCGGCAGGACTTGCGCGCTCATGAAGAGGCCTATGCGCATTGGTCTCGAGCTGTCACGCTTGCGCGCCCGCGGGAGCGAGGAGGGGCAGTGGTTATCGATGCGGATGCTGCAGTCCCGACTGTGGCCGATCTTCTGGCATGGGACGCGGTAGGCGCTGCGAACAGGGAATTGGCCGACCGTACAGCCGCCGCTCTGCCTCCGGCCTTTCACGTGGCAGCGGTGGACGGGACTGAAGAGGGCCTGCGTAACTTCATGGAGTCCCTGGAGGTTCCATCGGGCGCGGAAATCCTGGGGCCGGTAGACCTTCCCCGCAACGCCAGACCACCAGCAGGCGTGGAACCGGGTACACCTATTCAGCGGATGTTGGTGCGCTGTGACCGTCGGCAAGCACGGGCGGTGGGAGCGGCGTTGAAGGCAGCACAGGTCGTTCGAGCGACCAGGAAGGACCCGACGCCGGTGCGCGTTGTCGTCGATCCGATTAATTTCGGCTAGCTGCTAAAATGAGCGCGTTATCGCTTGATTCACACCAGTTTTCTTGGAGGCTCTAAGTTCATGGCAGTTCGTGAGGTACGTCTTTTCGGCGATCCGGTGTTGCTGTCCAAGGCGGATACCGTCACTGATTTCGACGCGACGCTGTCGCACCTGATTGATGACATGTTCGACACGATGGACGAGCAACAGGGCGTCGGGCTCGCGGCAAACCAGGTCGGCGTGCTGCAGCGCGTTTTCGTCTACGACTGCAACGGCACCCGCGGGCACATCGTCAATCCGGAATGGGAAGCCATCGGCGACGAGACTGTCCACGAAATCGAAGGATGCCTATCTATCCCGGGTATTAATGGACCCGTGACTCGACACGCACGTGTGCGCGTTACTGGCCAGGATCGCCACGGCACACCGGTGAGCTTCGAAGCTGATGATTTGCTGGCTCGCTGTGTGCAGCATGAAAGCGACCACCTGGATGGTGTGCTGTTTTTGAAGCGTCTCGAGGGCGACGAGCGCAAGACCGCGATGCGTTCTCTGCGTGAGCAGGACTGGTTCCTCAACCGCGGTTAACTCACCTGCGCCTAGACCCCTGGGTGTGGCGCCCCGAGTTTCATCACTAGATTAACTAGAACAACTAGGTCCACCAGGAAGGAATCCACTTACTGTGCGCCTGATTTTTGCCGGAACCCCGGAACCTGCTGTCGTTGCACTGAAGAAGTTGCTCGAAGACTCCCGTCATGAAATCGTCGCTGTTCTCACTCGCCCCGATGCCCGCCGTGGCCGCGGTAAGTCGCTTTCGCCCTCGCCGGTGAAGGCTCTGGCCTTGGAACACGACATTCCCGTGCTCACCCCGACGACCCTGCGCGATGAAGAGATCCAGCAGCAGATCCGCGAATTAAACGCCGACTGCATCCCGGTGGTCGCCTACGGCAATCTCGTGCCGGAGGAATTGCTCGATGTACCGACGCACGGCTGGGTCAATCTGCATTTCTCACTGCTTCCTGCTTGGCGAGGTGCCGCGCCGGTGCAGGCAGCTATCGCTGCCGGCGATGAAGTCACGGGTGCCAGTACTTTCCGGATTGAAAAGGGTCTGGATACCGGACCAGTTTTCGGTACCGTCACCGAAGCGATTCGCCCGACCGATAATGCCGACGACCTTTTGACCCGCCTGGCATACTCCGGCGCGGATCTTCTAGCCGCCACCATGGACGGCATCGAAGCCGGTGCGTTGCGTCCGACCGCTCAGCCAGAACAGGATGTCAGTTACGCCGCTAAGTTCGGGCCGGAGGATGCCCGAATCGTTTGGACTCAGCCGCGACATCTTCTTGACCGCCGCGCTCGTGCATTCACGCCTGCCCCAGGTGCGTGGACAACTCTCGACGGCGCACGTTTGAAGGTCGGAGAGCTCACCCCGCTTTCCGACGAGGACAGCGCCGCGGTCGACGAGGTGCGAAAGGCAGCTGCTCCGGAGGCGGCAGCCGCCACGCCGGGTGAGTTGGTAGTGGAGAAGCACCGGGTATCCGTGCGTTGTGCCGATGGCTATGTGCAGCTGGTGAAGGTGCAGCCACAGGGTAAGAAGATGATGGATGCGTCCGACTGGGCGCGAGGTAGCCAACCCGGCGGAAAGGTCTGCGAGTAAATGGGCAACGACAAACCCCGCCACACCGGTGGCGGACGGCAGCGCGGCAACCGCAGCGGACAGAACCGCAATGACCGCAACCGTAACCGTGACAACCGAGGTGGGGACAATCGCGGTGGCATTGACCAGCCGCGCAAGGTCGCACTGAAGGTACTAGCCGACGTTCGCGAGAATGATGCTTACGCGAACCTGCTGCTGCCCAAGTTGCTGAAGGCACACAAGCTCAAGGGTCGGGATGCTGCTTTTGCAACGGAGCTGACGTACGGCACACTGCGGGCGGAAGGCCTGTTGGATGCCGTGATTGAGGCATCGTCGTCACGCCCGTTAAGCGATATTGCTGGACCGGTGATGGATGTGTTGCGCCTGGGCACGTACCAGCTGCTGCGTACGCGCGTCGACGCCTACGCTGCGGTCGATACCTCGGTGCGGGCAGTGGCGAAGGTGGCGGGACCTGGTGCGCGCGGCTTTGTCAATGCCATTTTGAGGAAGGTTTCCTCGAAGACCGAAAACGAATGGGTGGCTGAGATTGCGCCGGATCCTGCGACCGATCCGATTGGCTACGTAGCGATGAAGCATGCCCACCCGCGCTGGATTGCGATGGAGTTTGCCCGTGCACTCGGTGCACAAGCCGGTGAGCTGCAGCAGGCACTCGCTGCCGACGATGCGCGCCCGGTGGTGCACTTGGTCGCTCGTCCGGGCGAGATTACGGCTGAGGAATTGGCACTGATTACCGGCGGTGAAGAGGGGCCGTGGTCGCCGTACTGCGTGCGCTTGGATTCCGGTGCCCCAGGAGAATTGGATCCGGTCCGACAGGGCTTGGCTGCGGTGCAGGACGAGGGTTCTCAGCTCATTGCGCGTGCCGTCACCATGGCACCCGTTGCCGGTGAAGACAGCGGCCGCTGGTTAGATCTGTGTTCCGGCCCCGGTGGTAAGTCAGCTTTCATCGGCGGCATCGCAGCTATTGAGGGCGCGAAGCTCGACGCTGTTGAGGTATCTGCGACTCGCGCAGAACTGGTGAAGAAGGCCACGGCCGGGCTGCCAGTGACTGTAACCGTTGCGGATGGTCGCGATACCGGGCTGGAGGCAGGCTTTGACCGCATTTTGGTAGACGCGCCGTGCTCTGGTTTGGGCTCGCTTCGCCGTCGCCCGGAAGCGCGCTGGCGGAAGTCGCCGTCCGATCTGAACTCCTTGACTGCGCTGCAGTTTGAACTGCTCAGTGAAGCTGTGCGTCTGGCACGGCTGGGTGGCATCATCGTCTATTCCACGTGTTCTCCGCATCTGCGTGAAACCAGGGGAATTGTCGATAGGGCAGTGACGGAATTGCCGGTGACTGAGCTGAATGCACACGAGTTGGTAGCGCCGATGACCGATGTCGGACCGTATCCATCTGTGCAGATGTGGCCACACCGCCACGGTACCGATGCGATGTTCTTCTCAGTTTTGCGCAAGAACGACTAGGCTCAGAGGTTATGAGCGCACCAATTATTGCCCCGTCCATTCTCGCTGCTGACTTCGCTCGCCTCGACCGCGAGGTTGAGGCTGTAGCCAATGCAGATTGGCTGCATATCGACGTCATGGATGGCCACTTCGTTCCCAACCTGTCCTTCGGCGCTCCGGTGCTGGAGGCCGTAGCTGCGGTGACGGACAAGTACTTGGATGTCCATCTCATGATTGAGAACCCGGAGAAGTGGGTCGACACCTACATTAAGGCGGGGGCGAGCTCCGTTATTTTCCATGTGGAAGCCGTCGACGATGCCATCGCACTGGCACGCCACATTCGTTCCCAGGGCGTGAAGGCCGGGTTCTCGCTGCGCCCGGGTACCCCAATTGAGCCGTGGCTGGATCACCTCGCCGAATTCGACGAGGTGCTGGTCATGAGTGTCGAACCCGGTTTCGGGGGCCAGTCCTTTATGCCGGATCAGCTAACCAAGGTCGAGAAGCTGCGTCAGCGCATTGATGCCGAAGGTCTGGATACTCTGATCGAGATTGACGGTGGTATCTCCGCCAAGACCATCGAATCCGCTGCCGCCGCCGGTTGCGACGCCTTCGTTGCAGGGTCGGCCGTATTCGGCGCTGAGGATCGTGCGGCGGCTGTCGATGAGCTGCGCGCATTGGCCACTACTGCTGCAACTAAGTAGACGGCGGTGAAGCACGGTGGCACAGTTTCCGGATCTCGTCTCCGCACAGCCGCTGACTGACGCTCAAGCTATGGCATTGGCCATAGAAGCCGGCCAGCGAGTTCGGGGCACCACCTATCCCAATCCACCGATTGGTTGCGTCATCCTCGATACCGCAGGGATTGCGGTAGGAGTGGCCGGAACTGAGCCGGTAGGTGGCCGACACGCAGAGCCACAAGCATTGGAAATGGCGGGGGCACGAGCTCAGGGCGGTACTGCAGTGGTCACACTAGAGCCGTGCAATCATATCGGCCGTACACCACCGTGCACCGAGGCACTTGCGGCAGCCGGAGTTTCCCGCGTCATATTTGCGGTCGCCGATCCTAATCCCGTGGCCGCTGGCGGCAGCGAGTGGTTGCGATACAAGGGAATCGACGTGGTCGAGGAGTTCCAACGCAATCGTGTGGCGGATGGCTATCTGCGTCCATGGTTACACTGGCAGCGCACTCGGCGCCCACACATCACGCTGAAGACGGCGGGCACGCTGGATGGTTTCGCCGCCGCTACCGACCGCACCTCGCAGTGGATTACGGGGGAGCAGGCGCGGGCACGGGTACATATCGATCGTGCACGTCGGCAAGCGATTGTCGTCGGAACGGGAACAGTGCTCGCTGACAATCCGCGATTGACCGCGCGCACACCAGACGGCGAGGAGCTGTCAACGCAACCCCTGCGCATCGTGATCGGCACCTCGGAGGTCGCCGCCGATGCGAATATCCGCGGCGATAACTTCCGCCACATTCGCACTCACGATGTGGAAGTGGCGCTGGAGACAATGGCGGATATGGGACTTATTGACGTGCTGGTAGAAGGCGGCCCACGGCTCGCCAGCGCTTTCTTAGAAGCCGATGCTGTCGACGCGATTGAGTCTTACATTGCCCCGGCGTTTCTCAGAGCTGGTCTGCCGGTGACATCGGCCAACCATGAGACCACCATCACTGACATCTCGCGCTTTCGTACCGTCGCGGTCGAGACTCTGGGGGATGACATTTTGATTACGGCTCTCCGCAGTGGCAAAGATCGCGGGTAGACCGGCTAGAGTTAATTTTGTAAAAATCTTTCAATTTATAACAAACGGTAAAGGATTTTCCTGACCACTATGTTTACGGGAATTGTTGAGGAACTCGGCGAAATTCGCGAAATCCACCGCGAAGCCGATTCCATTACTCTGACCATTCGCGCGACCACCGTGCTTGACGACGTGCACCACGGTGATTCCATTGCTGTCAATGGCGTTTGTTTGACCGTCGTGGAGTTTGGCGATGATTTCTTTACCGCTGATCTCATGCAAGAGACTCTGGTTAGGTCGAGCCTCGGCCAGGTTGAGGTCGACTCCAAGGTCAACCTCGAACGTGCAACCGCAGTCGGTCAACGCCTCGGCGGCCATATCGTGCAGGGACATGTCGATGGCACCGGCGAGGTTATTTCGCGCACGCCAGGGGAGCGCTGGGAAGTAGTGCGGATTTCGCTGCCGGAGCATCTCTCCAAGTATGTCGTGGAAAAGGGCTCAATTGCCGTGGATGGTACTTCGTTGACCGTCTCTGCAGTAGGCGAGGGGTTCTTTGAGGTCAGCCTGATACCGACGACGCTGACGGACTCCGTTATTGGTTCGACCGCGGTAGGCGCCAAGGTCAATTTGGAAGTCGATGTGCTAGCCAAGTACGTCGAGAAAATGTTGGAAAGATAAGCTACAAGACTGTGATTAAGTTCGATTCTGTAGAGCGGGCCATTGCGGACATCGCAGCCGGTAAGGCCGTGGTCGTCGTCGACGATGAAGATCGTGAGAACGAGGGCGACATCATCTTCGCCGCCGAGAAGGCAACGCCTGAACTTGTTGCCTTTATGGTTCGCTATTCCTCTGGTTACATCTGCGCGCCGCTGACCGCCGAGGACTGCGAGCGTCTGAATTTGCCACCGATGGTGTCAGAGAATGAGGATGCCCGCGGTACCGCATACACAGTGACCGTGGATGCCAACACCGGTACGACCGGTATTTCCGCCACAGATCGTGCGAACACCATTCGTACTCTCGCTGACCCCACGTCGAGCCCGCACGATTTCACCCGACCAGGACACGTGGTCCCGTTGCGAGCTCGCGATGGTGGCGTCCTCGTCCGTGCCGGCCACACCGAGGCTGCGGTCGATCTCGCCCGCCTGGCAGGGCTTCGTCCTGCCGGCGTGCTGTGTGAGGTTGTCTCCGAGGAAGACCCGACCGGTATGGCGCGCGCGGAGGAACTGCGTCGCTTCTGCGACAAGCACGATTTAGCGCTGATCTCCATTGAGCAGCTGATCGAATACCGTCGCCACAACGAGCACTTGATTGAACGCGTTGTCGAAACCAAGCTGCCGACCGACTACGGCGAGTTCCGTGCCATTGGGTACCGGAGCCTTATCGACGGTGTCGAGCATGTTGCTCTCGTTGTGGGGGATGTTTCTTCCAACGATGGTCAGGACGTCCTCGTGCGTGTGCACTCCGAATGCCTCACCGGCGACGCATTGGGATCTCGCCGCTGCGACTGCGGTCAGCAGCTGCACAACTCCATGCGCATGGTTCACGAAGCGGGGCGCGGCGTCATCCTGTACATGCGCGGGCACGAAGGCCGAGGCATTGGTTTGATGCCGAAGCTGCAGGCCTACCATCTGCAAGATGAAGGCGCTGACACCGTTGATGCCAATCTCGCGCTCGGTTTGCCGTCGGATGCCCGTGAGTACGGCACTGGTGCACAGATCCTGCAGGATCTTGGAGTCACCACTATGGCGCTGCTGACGAACAATCCGACCAAGCGTGCCGGCCTAGGTGGTTATGGACTGGAGATGAGCCGCCGGGTACCGGTGCCAGTTGAGGTCAACGAGGATAACTTGAAATACTTGTTGACAAAGCGCGAACGCATGGGCCATGAGCTCCCTTGGTTGGATGAGTACATGGAGACCCACGGCATTTCGACAGAAGGAGCACAGTAGATGAGTGGCGCAGGTCTTCCTGAAATTTCCGTTCCCGATTCCACTGGTGTGACCGTCGGTTTGGTCACCTCTCACTGGAACGAGGAGATTACTGGGCAGCTTCGTGGTGAAGCGCTGGCCCAGGCCGAGGAGGTCGGCGCTGTAGTTACGGATGTGACTGTCGTCGGTGCTCTGGAGATTCCGGTTGTGGTGCAACAGCTCGCCCGAACTCACGACGCCGTGGTGGCGCTGGGGTGCGTTATCCGCGGTGGTACGCCGCACTTCGACTATGTCTGCGACTCGGTGACTGAGGGCCTGACGCGGATCGCACTGGACTGTGAAACGCCAGTTGGCAATGGTGTGCTGACCTGCAACACTGAACAGCAGGCAATTGATCGTGCCGGCGGTGAGGGCGCCGCGGAGAATAAAGGTCGCGAGGCCATGGCCGCAGCGCTGCACACCGTCGCAGTGTTGAAGTCCCTTCGTGAAGGTGGAGCTGAGTAAGAATGGGTAACTCCGAACGCCACAGCAATTCGACTGCCGTCGACACCGGTAACGAAGACAAATGGCTGTTGGAAATCACCTCGCAAAAGCTGCGTCTGTGGGCGATTATCGCTGCAGTTGTGGTTTTCGCCATCCATATCTTCATGGGTATCGTGGTGGACTTTGGTAACACCGGAGCTTCGGTGACCGCTATCGACCAGCTGGCTTTCCCAATGATTGGTTTGATCATCGCCGGGGTAATCCTGCTGCTGACTCGGGTTCGCGTTCGCGTAAATGCCAGGGGTGTGGAAGTCCGCAATCTACTCAATGCGAAGTTTTACCCGTGGGTCGATATCTACGGCCTGAGTTTTCCAAAGAAGTCCCGCTGGGCTCGCTTGGAGCTGCCTGACTTTGAGTTTGTGCCGATGCTCGCGATCCAGTCGGCCGACGGCAGCCGCGTCGTGGAAGACATCCGCCGGTTCCGTGAACTTGAAGACAAGTTCATGCCGGAGGACTAACCCAAGGACACGTTTTAAGGACACCGTAAGTGACTGACCCTTCTCAGTACCGTCCCGCCCCCGGCACCATTCCCACGGAGCCGGGGGTGTACCGTTTTCTCGATTCAACCGGGCGCGTTCTCTACGTCGGCAAGGCGAAGAATCTCCGTGCGCGTTTGTCTAACTATTTCCAGGACTTAACTCGGCTTCATCCCCGCACCCGCCAGATGGTGCAGTCCGCTTCGAAGGTGACGTGGACTGTCGTCCACAATGAAGTCGAAGCGCTGCAGTTGGAGTACACCTGGATCAAGCGCTTTAATCCGCGGTTCAACGTGATGTACCGCGACGACAAGTCGTATCCGATGTTGGCCGTCAGCGTTGGAGAGCTGTACCCGCGGCTCTTTCTCTACCGAGGACCGCGCCGGAAGGGCGTGCGTTATTTCGGGCCTTATTCACACGCGTGGGCTATCCGAGAAACTCTCGACTTGCTTACACGAGTTTTCCCAGCCCGCACCTGTTCAAAGGGAGTCTTCAACCGGCAGCAAGCCCTGGGGCGGCCCTGTTTGCTCGGCTATATCGACAAATGCTCGGCGCCTTGTGTCGGCCGTGTCAGTGCCGAGGAACACCGCGAAATTGTCCGTGGTTTTACCAGCTTCATGTCGGGAAATACGGGCCCGGTCACGAGGCGCTTAAAGAAGGAAATGGAGGAAGCTGCCGGCGAGTTAGACTTCGAGCGCGCCGCTAGTCTGCGCGACAACCTCGCTGCCATCGACAAGGTCATGGAGCGGCAGTCAGTCGTGCTTTCCGACGCCGCCGATGCCGACTTTATTGCGCTAGCAACCGACGAACTGGAAGCGGCCGTGCAGATTTTCCATGTTCGGGCGGGACGTATTTACGGTCAGCGCGGCTGGGTAGTGGAGAAGTCCGGCGAGTACGCGACTACGGAGTTTCGAGAGGGAGAGACTGACCCCAGCTTGGGTGGGCTGCTAACGCAGTTCCTGACACAGTTCTATGGCGACGCCGCCAAGCACGCGGATGTCGACGGCGATGAATCAACCACTGCCGCCCAGGTTGTGCCACGCGAAATTCTCGTTCAGGCCACGCCCGACGATCTTGACGAGGTTACTGCATTTTTGGCCGATATTCGTGGCACCAATGTAGATATTCGCGTCCCACAACGCGGTGACAAGCGGACGCTCATGGAGACCGTGCAGAAAAATGCAGCTGAAGCGCTACGCCAGCACAAGCTAAAGCGAAGTGGAGATCTAACTACTCGATCGCAGGCTCTCTCCGAACTCCAGGACGCGCTATTTATGGATGAAGCGCCGCTGCGCATCGAGTGCACTGACATCTCGCATATTCAGGGCACCGATGTGGTGGCCTCGTTGGTGGTCTTCGAGGATGGATTGCCCAAGAAGTCCGACTACCGTCGCTACCGAATCAAAGATGCAGCAGGTGACGGTCGCTCGGACGACGTCGGTTCTATCGCTGAGGTGGTGCGCCGTCGTTTTCTGCGCCATAACGAGGACAAGCTCGCCATGCCCGATGATGCAAGCGAGATGTTCGTCGAAGAGACGACTGATGCCGTCGATGAGCAGTCGCGGAGTAACCGCAAGTTTGCCTACCCGCCACAGTTGTTCATCGTCGACGGTGGTGCACCGCAGGTCGCAGCCGCACAGGCGGTCCTCGATGAACTCGGGGTCACCGATGTGACGTTGGTGGGAATTGCCAAGCGCTTAGAAGAGCTGTGGATTCCCGACGATGATGAGCCGCTTATTCTGCCGCGTAATTCGGAAGCGATGTACCTAATCCAGCGAATTCGTGATGAGGCGCACCGCTTTGCCATTAATTATCACCGTCAGCAGCGATCTAAACGCATGCGCTCGTCGGTGCTTGATGGCATTAAGGGGCTGGGGCCAGCACGCCGCAGTGAGTTGGTCAAGCACTTTGGTTCCGTTGCGGCGCTGAAGAAGGCCAGCGTCGAGCAGATCGAAGAAGTGGCTGGTTTCGGGCCGATGCTCGCGAAAACTGTTTACGATTACCTCCATCCAGACGAGAAGTCGTCAGAGCCAAACTCGGATGTCGGTCCGGGAGAGTAGGCGTAGAAGTAGGTAAACAAGTGGCTAAAACCGCACTTGAAACAGTGCTAGGGGGTTTACTTCCGCTAGTAAAACCGAGAGCGGTTGGGCGAAATTGTATTAGAGTGATGGCATGATTACTTCGGGTTATTCCCCTCAGGCTGAAAAGTCACTTGTGTTGATTACCGGCATGTCCGGTTCCGGACGCAATACGGCCGCCAGCGTCTTGGAGGAGATGGGCTGGTATGTCGCAGACAACCTGCCCCCGGAGTTGATTATGCGCATGGTCGAGTTGTCGTTTGAAGCGGACTCTCCAGTAGAGCGCCTCGCTATCGTCACCGACGTGCGCTCGCGCGCGTTCGCCGGCAGTTTGGGGGAGGTGCTCGACGGACTCCGCAATGAGGGGCGCCAGCCCTATGTCATCTTCTTTGATGCCAACGACGACACCCTCATCGCCCGCTACGACTCTGTCCGCCGCACCCATCCGCTGCAGGAAAATGGCACGCTTTCACAGGGTATTGCCGCTGAACGTCAGATGTTGCTGCCAATAAAGGGCATGTCGGATTTAGTAGTGGATACTTCTGACATGAGCGTGCACGATTTGCGCCGTGAGTTAGAGCATCAGTTGTCGGATACCGCTAGTAAGATTCAGCAGATCACCATCGAATCTTTTGGGTTTAAGCACGGTGCACCGCGCGATGCCGACATGCTTTTCGACGTCCGTTTTCTCCCCAATCCCTATTGGGTACCTGAGCTGCGTGCGGGCCGCGGTACCAACAAAGCCGTGGCCGACTACGTGCTGTCCCAACCTGAGTCTCAGGGGTTTTTGGACAACGTCACAAACTTGATTGAATTGGTTTTGCCCGGGTACCGCCGTGAGGGCAAGGGTTTTATGACTATCGCTGTGGGATGCACCGGAGGCCATCACCGAAGTGTGGCCATGTCGGAGGCGCTGGCTAAGAAGCTCGAGGGAGTTTCCGGGATCAACGTCAACGTCGTCCACCGCGATATTGACCGCAACTAGCGGTTTTAGTGGAGGTGTAGAAATTGACATCAATTACCAGTCTGGGTGGCGGTCATGGTCTATTTGCCACGCTGAGAGCTGACCGTCAGGTTGCGGACCATGTCACAGCGGTGGTCACAGTTGCCGACGACGGCGGATCCTCGGGTCGCCTTCGTCGTGAGCTGGGGCAGATTCCCCCTGGAGACCTTCGCATGGCACTCGCCGCGCTTTCCGCAGATACGGAAAAAGGCGATCTGTGGGAAAAGACACTGCAGCACCGCTTTGGCGGAACTGGCGCACTGGCAGGGCATGCGATTGGCAATCTGATTATCGCTGGCCTCACCAGTGTGATGGGAAATGAAGTCGACGCGCTTGACGAAATTGGCCGGTTGCTGCAAATCCGGGGTCGAGTCGTGCCCATGTCGCCGATCCCGCTAGAGATTGAGGCCGAAGTCGTTGGCTTGGAGCAGGATGCTCGCGTTGTGCGCCAGGTCCGTGGCCAGGTCGCAGTGGCCACGACACCTGGCCAGGTGCGCCGAATCCGGCTGATTCCTGAGACTCCGCCGGCATCCGAGGAGGCCATTGAAGCTATCCTCAATGCCGATTTGGTGACGCTGGGTCCGGGTTCGTGGTTTACTTCGGTTCTGCCACATCTTCAGGTGCCCGGGCTGCGGGATGCTCTGCAAGAAACCAATGCCACAACCGTCGTGGTGCTGAATCTTGTCGCCGAGCCGGGGGAGACCGCCGGTTTTTCTTCCGAACGGCACATCCATATGCTCACGCAGCATGCACCTAACTTGAAGCTCAATTACGTGCTTGTCGACGACAACACGCCGCTCGCGGATACCGAACGAGAATACCTGCAGCGAGCGGCGGATAGCCTAGACGCGCAGGTTGTCTTCGCCGATGTGCAAGAAGTTGATGACCACGGAGCTCTGACGGGTCGGCATTCGCCGGAGAAACTAGCTGTCGCACTTCGTCAGTTCCTCTAAAGCGTCCGGCCAGTCGAGGGTTTTAATGCATTCTCCTGCGAGGATGCAATAGACAATCAACTAATTGCCACTCGATTGGTACCGGATACTATCCTTGAGGTTTATTGCTAAAGCTCAAATGGGGTTAATTTTACCTAAATTAACCAGGCCCAAACCCAGCTCGCACACATGAAATGAGGATGGACAGCATCGTGGCATTGACGGCGAAGGTCAAAGACGAACTAGCCCGCGTGTCAGTTTCGCAGGAAAGCGCTCAGGCAGCGGAGATTTCGACCCTGTTCCGCTTCGCAGGAGGACTCCACCTGGTGGCAGGTTCGATTGTGCTGGAGGCTGAGTTGGATTCCGGCGCTGTCGCACGCCGCCTGCGCTCCATGCTGGCCGAACTCTACGATGTCAAAGCCAGCCTCAATGTCTTGTCTCCCGGTGGCTTGCGAAAGACCTCGAAGTACATCGTGCGGGTAACCGATGGCGCGGAACTCGTCGTTAGGCAAACTGGCCTGATCGACTCTGCAGGACGTCCCGTACGTGGGCTACCACGCAAGCTGATCATGGGACAGAAGATCGATCAAGAAGCTGCATGGCGGGGTGCCTTTTTGGCACATGGTTCACTGACTGAGCCGGGGCGTTCCTCAGCTTTGGAAGTCACTGCTCCTTCTGCTGAAGCGGCACTCGCATTGGTGGGATGTGCTCGTAGGCTCGGAATTACGGCTAAGAGCAAGGAGAATAAATCCCGCGGTGGCGATCGCGTAATCATCCGGGAGGGCGATGCAATCGGTGCGCTGCTGACGCGAATGGGAGCCCAGACTACTCGCCTGCAGTGGGAAGAACAGCGTATGCGTCGTGAAGTGCGAGCGACGGCCACTCGTTTGGCAAACTTCGACGATGCCAACCTGCGGCGCTCGGCTCGTGCGGCCGTTATTGCAGCAGCGCGAGTAGAGCGTGCTTTAGAGATTCTCGGTGACGATGTACCAGACCATTTGGTGTCTGCAGGACAGCTGCGCATCGAGCACAAGCAGGCTTCATTGGAAGAACTTGGGCAGCTGGCCAATCCGCCAATGACCAAGGACGCCGTCGCAGGACGCATCCGCCGTTTGCTCTCCATGGCAGACAAAAGAGCAAACGAACTCGGAATTCCCCCCACAACTGCAGTCGTTACAGACGAACTTTTTGACAAAGAAGTTGACGAGTAAAGCACCTGTTATGCCTAGTCAGGTGCGTAATTTTTGATAAATCTCCGTTTATTTGGGATTTTCGCACCAAACCACCGCTGCGCGAATGAAAAACCCAACGTACACTTCTGTAGTGAACCTGTTGGAGCGCAATCAGCGCCCTGACAAGTGGCATCGATTCGCCAATCCATTAAGGAGATTATTGTGACGGTTCGTGTAGGTATTAACGGTTTTGGTCGCATTGGCCGCAACTTCTTCCGCTCCCTGCTCGCTGCGGGCGCTGACCTGGAAGTCGTTGCTGTAAACGACCTCACTGATAACAAGACCCTGGCTCACCTGCTCAAGTACGACTCCATCATGGGCAAGCTTGACGCAGAGGTCACCTACGACGATGAGTCCCTCACCGTCAACGGCAAGCGCATCGCGGCATACGCTGAGCGTGACCCGAAGGACCTGCCGTGGGGCAAGCACGAGGTCGACATCGTCATTGAGTCCACCGGTTTCTTCACCGATGCCAACGCTGCCAAGGCTCACATCGAGGCTGGCGCCAAGAAGGTCATCATCTCCGCTCCGGCTAAGAACGAAGACGCAACCTTCGTTGTCGGTGTCAACCACACTGACTACGACCCGGAGAAGCACAACATCATTTCGAACGCTTCTTGCACCACCAACTGCCTGGCTCCGATGGCTAAGGTCCTGGACGACAAGTTCGGCATCGAGCGCGGTCTCATGACCACCATCCACGCATACACCGGTGACCAGCGTCTGCACGACGCTCCGCACAAGGACCTGCGTCGCGCCCGCGCTGCTGCTCTGAACATTGTTCCGACCTCCACCGGTGCTGCAAAGGCAGTCGCTCTGGTTCTGCCGCAGCTCAAGGGTCTGCTGGACGGCTACGCACTGCGTGTTCCGACTCCGACCGGCTCTGTCACCGACCTGACCTTCACTGCGAAGAGCGAGGTCACCGTCGAGTCCGTTAATGCTGCCATCAAGGAAGCTGCTGAGGGCGAGCTCAAGGGTGTTCTGGGCTACAACGAGGACCCAATCGTTTCCAAGGACATCGAGGGCGACCCGCGTTCCTCTATCTTCGACGCACCGCTGACCAAGGTCATCGGCGATCAGGTCAAGGTTGTCTCCTGGTACGACAACGAGTGGGGCTACTCCAACCGCCTCGTCGACCTGGCTGTCTACGTCGGTGAGCGCCTCTAATAACTCACCTGGTTAATCCCAGACCCCGAACGGGCCGGGGTGGTTGTGCCTGAGTAGGGCACGCCACCCACGGCCCGTTTTTTACACACTTTCACAAGGATTTCATTGAGATGACTGTTAAGACTGTCAAAGACCTGATCAACGAAGGTATTGAAGGCCGTTACGTCCTCGTCCGCTCCGACTTTAACGTTCCGTTGAAGGACGGCGTTATCACCGATCCGGGTCGAATCGATGCTTCGCTGCCCACCCTGTCCGCGCTTGTCGAGGCCGGCGCCAAGGTCGTTGTTATGGCTCACCTGGGTCGCCCGAAGGGCGAGGTTAAGTCCGAGTTCTCCCTGGCCCCGGTCGCTGAGGCGCTGTCTGAGCGCCTGGAGCAGTACGTCGCGCTCGCCGGTGATGTCTCCGGTGAGGACGCGCACGAGCGCGCTAATGGCCTGACCGAGGGCGATGTACTCTTGTTGGAGAACGTCCGCTTCGATCCGCGCGAGACCTCCAAGGACGAGGCAGAGCGCGCCGAGTTCGCAGCCGAGCTGGCTGCACTTGTTCCGGACGGAGCATTTGTTTCTGACGGTTTCGGTGTTGTTCACCGCGCCCAGGCTTCCGTCTTCGACATCGCTAAGAAGCTGCCGCACTACGCCGGCAATCTGGTTCAGGCTGAGCTTGAGGTTCTGCGCAAGGTTGCAGAGACCCCGGAGAAGCCGTACACCGTCGTGCTCGGCGGTTCCAAGGTTTCCGACAAGCTGGGCGTTATTGAGGCTCTCGCGCCGAAGGTTGACTCCCTGGTCATCGGCGGCGGCATGTGCTTCACCTTCCTGGCTGCCAAGGGCTACGCCGTTGGCGCATCCCTGCTGCAGGAAGAGATGATTGACACCTGTAAGGATCTCCTGGACCGCTACGGCGATAAGATCGTTCTGCCAACCGACGTAGTTGTGGCTGACAAGTTCGCTGCAGACGCTGAAAACAAGGTGGTAGACGCCACCGAGATTCCGGAAGGCTGGATGGGCCTGGACATCGGACCGGCTTCCGCCGAGGCATTCGGCAAGGTGCTCGCTGAGTCCAAGACTGTGTTCTGGAACGGCCCGATGGGCGTGTTCGAGATGGAGGCTTTCGCAGCTGGCACCCGCGAGGTTGCACAGGCCATCATCGATGCCACCACTAACAACGGTTGCTTCTCCGTCGTCGGTGGCGGCGACTCCGCAGCGGCAGTACGTACTCTGGGGTTGAACGAGGACGGCTTCAGCCACATCTCCACCGGTGGTGGCGCTTCGCTGGAGTTCCTCGAGGGTAAGACTCTGCCGGGCGTCTCCGTCCTGGAAGACTAAGATTTTTCCACCACCGGATTTTCATCGCTTAAAAATCCGCTAATTGATAGGGAAGTGAATTCCACCACTATGGCACGTACACCATTTATTGCTGGTAACTGGAAGATGAACCTGAACCATCTCGAGGCTATCGGTGTGGTGCAGAAACTCGCGTTCGCTCTGCCGAAGGAGTACTACGACAAGGTTGACGTCGCTGTCATCCCGCCGTTTACCGACCTGCGTTCGGTCCAGACTCTGGTTGAGGGCGATAAGCTCGGCGTCACTTACGGCGCGCAGGATGTCTCAGTCCACGAGTCCGGCGCTTACACCGGCGAGATTTCCGCATCGATGCTGGCAAAGCTCGGCTGCACCTGGGTCGTCGTTGGTCACTCCGAGCGTCGCGATATGCACGCAGAGGACGACGAGCTGGTCGCAAAGAAGGCCAAGGCAGCACTGCGCGAGGGCATGAACCCAATCGTCTGTGTCGGCGAGCCGCTGGAGGTCCGAGAGGTCGAAGAGCACGTCGAGTACGTTGTCTCTCAGGTCAAGGGCTCCCTGGCTAACCTGACCAACGCTGAGCTGGCCAAGACTGTCATCGCTTACGAGCCGGTCTGGGCTATCGGCACCGGTAAGGTCGCATCGGCTGCAGACGCTCAGGAAGTCTGTGCAGCTATCCGCGAGACCATCGCTGAAATTGCGGACGAGAACATCGCAAAGGAAATGCGCATCCTCTACGGTGGTTCCGTCAAGGCCGAGAACGTCGCTGAGATCGTCGGCAAGCCCGACGTCGACGGCGGCCTCGTCGGTGGCGCTTCGCTCGACGGTGAAGCATTCGCGAAGCTCTGCGCACTTGCTGCAGATGCCGCCCAGAACGCCTAAGTGCATATAAATTCAGAACAACTGATAAGATAGGCGCCATGCGCGACCCCGGATTGGTTTTATTGATTCTCATAAAACCGATTCGGGGTTATTGCCTTTAGGCGGACTCAATCCAGGCACACCGACTGGCAATAATTCAGCGCAATACATTTCCCGAGGCTTTCCACTTGGAATGCCCGGCAATTTTCAAAGGACGTGCTCAATGAACGAACAAGTACATGGTGACACTGACCGACACACTGCAAGCAATGAGCAATCCTCATCGACCGCTACCGCGAAGCAGCAGGACTTGCTCTGGGAGGATATTCGCCACCTGGGTCGAATTCTTGGGCAGGTAATCCGCGAGCAAGAGGGTGACGAGGTCTTTAACCTGGTCGAAAATGCTCGCCGTGCAGCCTTCGAACTCCATCGTGGCGATGGCGACATCGAGAAGCTCACCGGCCTCTTCCGCGATATTGACCCTGCCGAGGCAAGCCCTGTCATCCGTGCTTTCACGCACTTCGCACTTTTGGCTAACCTCGCTGAGGATTTGCACGAGGAGCTGGGCATCGAGGCATCTCTCGATGCTGGCGATCCACCGCAGGACTCCACTCTGGAGGCAACATGGCAGAAGCTTCGCGACGCCAAGGTTTCCAGCAGCGCCATTGCGGACATGATGGACCACATTGAGGTCGTCCCGGTTCTGACCGCACACCCAACGGAAACTCGTCGTCGCACAGTGTTCGATGTGCAGAAGCACATCACGGCCGCAATGCGGCGCCGCCACGAGATTCAGGCGGCCCCGATGAATGCGCGCACCGCGGACCGACTCGCTGAGATTGATGCCGATATCCGCCGCCGTATCCTGACGCTGTGGCAAACGGCCCTCATTCGCATGAACCGCCCGGATATTCGCGACGAGGTCGAGGTTGGTCTTCGCTACTACCAGCTTTCTCTGCTGGAAGCTGTGCCACAGATTAACCGAGACGTCGTCAAGCACTTGCGTCAGCTCGGCGGAAACAAGTTGCCGGCTTACCCAACGATTCGCATGGGCTCGTGGATTGGCGGTGACCACGACGGCAACCCATACGTGACAGAGGAAACGCTGCGCTATGCCTCCGATAGGGCGGCGGGTACGATCCTGCGTCACTATTTCTCGCAGCTGCACCTGCTGGAGCGCGAGCTCAGTCTCAGCGACCGCCTGACCAAGGTCACCGTGGATCTGGTCGCTCTGGCCAGCCGCGGCCACAATGACGTACCTAACCGCGAAGATGAGCCGTACCGTCGTGCGGTTCACGGTATCCGCGGTCGCGTGGCGGCAACAGCGGTGAACTTCTTCGACGAGTCCATCATCGAGGGCGACTGGTCGGAATTCACTCCGTATGACAGCGCCGAGGAGCTACTTGAAGAGCTCTCGATTATCGACGACTCACTGCGGTCCAGCCACGATGACCTCATCGCCGATCACCGCCTGCGCGATCTGATTGATTCAGTCGAAGTATTTGGTTTCCACCTGTACTCGATTGATATCCGCCAGAATTCGGACTCTCATGAGGAAATCCTCACCGAGCTGTTCTCCGCTGCCGGTGTGGTGGACAACTACGCGGGATTGAAGGAAGCTGACAAGGTCGAGCTGCTGACCAAGGAACTGCAGTCCTCCCGTCCGCTGGTTTCGACTTCCGCAGATCTTTCCGAAGCTACGGCTCGCGAGCTAGGCATTATGCGTGCGGCATCCCGTGCGGTGCGCAAGTACGGACACGACGCGGTACCGCACTGCATCATTTCGATGTGTACATCGGTCTCCGACCTGCTGGAGCCGATGATTCTGCTCAAGGAAGTCGGTCTGATTCGCCCGAATGGCTCCCAGCCGACCGGTTCTGTTGACGTCATTCCGCTGTTCGAAACCATCGAAGACCTGCAGGCTGGTGCCGACGTGCTGCGTGCTGCGTGGGACATTCCGGTCTACCGCGCATACGTGTCCGCACGCGGAGATCTGCAGGAAGTCATGCTTGGCTACTCCGACTCCAACAAGGACGGCGGGTACTTCGCTGCAAACTGGGCGCTTTACGACGCGGAGGTCGCAATCGTGGCAGCCGCGAAGGACAACGACATTCGCCTGCGTCTCTTCCACGGCCGCGGAGGTACCGTTGGCCGTGGTGGCGGACCGTCCTACGAGGCAATTCTGGCGCAGCCGTCGGGTGCAGTCCAGGGGTCGGTGCGTATCACCGAGCAGGGCGAGATTATCTCTGCCAAGTACGGTCACCCTGCAGCGGCACGCAGGAACCTCGCCGCACTTGTTTCGGCAACGATTGAGTCGACTCTGCTCGACGTCGATGACCTGAAGAACCCAGCTCGCGCCCACGAGATTATGTCGGAGATTTCCGACATGTCTCGCGAGGCCTACTCGAAGCTCATGCACGAGGACCCGGGCTTTATTGACTTCTTCACGTCGTCGACCCCGGTCGATGAGATCGGCAGCCTGAACATCGGTTCGCGTCCGACCTCACGCAAGCAGACCCAGACCATTTCTGACCTGCGCGCAATTCCCTGGGTACTGTCCTGGTCGCAGCAGCGTTCTATGGTGCCGGGCTGGTTTGGTGTCGGCTCTGCACTGCAGGAGTGGATCGGCGAGGACGAAGACGGTTCCCGCCTGGCTGAGCTCCGTCAGCTCAACGAGATTTGGCCGTTCTTCAATTCGGTGCTGTCGAACATGGCGCAGGTCATGTCCAAGGCTGACCTCAACCTTGCGCGCGCCTACGCTAGCCTGTGCCAAGATAAGGCCGACGGTGAGCGCATCTACGGCATCATCAAGGCAGAGTTCGACCTGACTTTGGAGATGTTCCTGAAGGTAACCGGGTACAAGCACCTGCTGGAGGACAACCCGCTGCTCAGGCGCTCGGTGGACATGCGCTTCCCGTACCTTATGCCGCTGAACATCATCCAGCTGGAGATGCTGCGTCGCTACCGTGCCGGCGATAATCGCGACAAGGTGCGTCGGGGCATTCAGCTGACCATGAATGGTTTGGCAACTGCACTGCGCAACTCCGGCTAGGAATTCGCCTAGGGATACGGCTAGGGATACCTAGCCAGCGGAGCAATTGCGCTAGTATAGTTGGAGTTCTTAAAGAAGCGACGTTTCAAAAGGAAGTGCGCGTGTACCTCGCCATTCAGATTGTCCTGGTCATCACATCCATCCTGATGACGCTGTTTATCCTGCTCCACAAGGGTAAGGGTGGCGGACTGTCCAGCCTCTTTGGTGGCGGCATGCAGTCGAATCTGTCCGGTTCGACTGTGGTGGAGAAGAACCTTGACCGCGTCACTATTGTGACCGTGATTATCTGGTTGCTCTGCATTGTCCTGTTGCTGCTGTTCAATACTTTCGGCTGGTAGGTTCCGCACGCAGCACGCCCCACCGCAGGCCTTTAAGGGCTCTTCGGAATTTTGGGTGTAGATGGGTTTGGTGATCGGGGTGTGTTGAAGTGGTCGGACGCGATTGATAGAGTAAGCCCGGACTCATTACGGAAGTTGGAAATCCCACATGCTCAAAAGCTGGCTGTTACTGATCGGGGCGGTTGTTGCCGAGGCGCTTGGCACCATGTGCCTGCGTGCAGCCGTTGATCAACCGCTCTATGCCATCGGGGTGGTCATCGGATACATCATTGCTTTCACCCTCTTGGGACTCGCCCTGGGAAGAGGTATTCCAATCGGCATTGCCTATGGAATTTGGGCAGCAGCCGGAGTTGCCCTGGTCGCGGTTCTGGGTGCCGTGTTATTCCATGAAACGCTCAGCTTAACGGCGATCATCGGCATTGTCACCATCATGGCCGGCGTCTTCATTGTCCAAACCGGCCAGCGCGATCCAGGCAAAGCTGAGGTGTTGGAATCATGAGCTGGCTGTTTCTGTCCTTTTCGATCGTTTCTGAAATTATCGCTACCCTGAGTCTGCGTGCTTCGGATGGCTTTCGGAAGAAAATCTGGATCCTGCCACTCGTGGTGTTCTACGGGCTCGCTTTCTTTTTCTTAGCGGTTACTATCTCCTACGGCATGCCGGTGGCCATTGCCTACGGCATCTGGTCAGCTATCGGTGTCGCGCTCATCGCAGTGCTGGCGCGGATCATCTGGAAAGAGCCGTTAACCCCGCGCATGATCTTGGGACTGGTGCTGATCATGGCGGGGGTGGTGCTCGTCGAACTGGGGTAAGCGCTATTGGGCCCGAGCGGCGCGAACCTGCTGCTGGATAGTCTCCATGACCGAAGCATCGGCCAAGGTTGTGGTATCACCAATCTCGCGGTCTTCGGCGAGATCTTTGAGCAGACGGCGCATAATCTTACCCGAGCGGGTCTTGGGGAGGTCAGTGACCACGGTGATTGATCGCGGTGTCGCAATCGGTCCGATCGCGGCACGAACATGATCACGCAGGACCCCGACGGCGTCGTCGAGTTGCTGAGCGCTTTCGCGCAGAATCACAAACGCCTCGATCGCCTGCCCGGTGGTTTCATCTTGGGCCCCGACCACAGCGGCCTCAGCAACCATCGCATGGGCGACCAACGCCGATTCAATTTCTGCCGTCGACATCCGGTGCCCGGAAACATTGAGCACATCATCGACCCGGCCCAGGACCCAAATATCGCCGTCCTTATCGAATTTCGCGCCGTCACCGGCAAAATATACGCCAGGGTACTGTGACCAGTAGGTTTTCTGATACCGTTCCTCATCGCCCCACAGGGTGCGCAGCATGCCGGGCCACGGTTCGGTGATCACCAGATAGCCACCGTTGCCGGGTTCTACCGGAACGCCGGCTTCGTCATAGATATCGGCCGTAATGCCGGGCAGGGCGCGCATCGCGGCCCCGGGTTTCGTGGCGGTCACCCCGGGTAGCGGGCTGATCAGAATATGGCCGTTTTCGGTCTGCCACCAGGTGTCCACGATCGGTGCGTTATTGCCCCCGATGTGCTCGCGGTACCACATCCACGCTTCGGGGTTGATCGGTTCACCCACGCTGCCCAACAACCGCAGCGACGACAGGTCATATTCGGCCGGGATATCGCGACCCCAGCGCATGAACGTACGGATACTGGTGGGCGCACAGTACAGAATCGTCACGCCGTATTTCTGCACGATCTCCCACCAGCGCCCCCGATGCGGAGTATCCGGGGTGCCCTCATACAGCACCGAGGTGGTCGCATTGGCCAGCGGCCCGTAGACGATATAGGAGTGCCCGGTGACCCAGCCGATATCGGCGGCCGTCCAGTAGATATCGGTTTCGGGTTTGATATCAAAAACCGCCCAGTGGGTGTAGGAAACCCCCACGAGATATCCGGCTCTTCGGAATTTTGGGTGTAGATGGGTTTGGTGATCGGGGTGTGTTGAAGGCGTAAAAAGAGTCGAGGTCTTCCGAAGATGGAAGTGACGAAACCACACATCTGAAGAAAGACCTCGACATGCACCAGCTTACCTTCTCGCGCCCAGATCTTGATGCCTTTTGCCTGCTGAGCAATTCCGGCGTCACCGTGACCGGTCAACACGTCACCGCCGAGCAAGCCGTGCTGGAATGTCGAGTCGTGGAGGCCGATCAGTTCTGTCGGCATTGCGGTGCTGAAGCCACAGTGCGAGGCAGTGTGGTGCGCAAAGTCACGCATGTGCCGGTGGGTTGGCGGCCCACCCACTTGCATGTGCGGTTACGCCGCTACCGGTGCGATACCTGTGCCCGTGTCTGGCAACAAGACACCACATCCGTGGTGGCTCCGGAGGCCAAACTCTCGCATGCTGCCGCGTTGTGGGCGTTGAAATCGGTAGTCATCGACCGGTTATCCATTGCCCGGGTGGCGGCCAATCTGGGCGTGTCCTGGCATACCGCCAACGACGCGGTGCTGACCACGGGTCGGCGGTTGCTCATTGACGATCCCAACCGGCTCAATGGGGTCAGAGTGTTGGGGGTCGATGAGCACGTGTGGCGCCACACCCGCTGGGGTAACCGGTATGTCACCGTGGTCATCGATTTGACCCCCGTGGCAGACCGCACAGGCCCGGCACGGTTATTGGATATGGTCCCGGGCCGGTCCAAACAAACCTTCATCACCTGGTTAGAAGCGCAAACCAGCGCGTTTCGGGCCGGCATTGAGATCGTGGCCATGGATGGGTTCACCGGGTATAAAACCGCAGCAGCTGAAACCCTGCCTGAGGCCACCACGGTCATGGATCCCTTCCATGTGGTGGCCCTGGCCGGTCAGGCCGTGGATAAGGTTCGACAACGCATCCAACAAGCCACCCTGAGCCGGCGTGGTCGCAACGGAGACCCATTGTATGGGATCCGCAAAGTGCTAAAAACCGGCAAAGAGTATCTGACCGAACAACAACAAGCCCGCCGGGATGCCGTGTTTGCCAACCCGGACCATGCCCCGGTCAAGACCACCTATGACATCTACCAAAAGATTGTCGCCGCCTACCGCAACCCCAACAAGAAGCAAGCCAAAAAACGGTTCCGCAAACTCATTGCTTCCATCAGCCACGGGGTCCCCAACACGCTCAAAGAGCTGCAGACGTTGGGCCGGACGATGAAACGCCGGGCTGATGACATCTTGGCCTACTTCGATCATATCGGCACCAGCAACGGTCCCACCGAAGCCATCAACGGCAGAATCGAACACCTGCGCGGTACCGCCCTAGGCTTCCGCAACCTCACCCACTACATCACCAGAGCACTGCTGGACACCGGCGGATTCCGAACCAAAATACACTCATTTTTACGATGAGCCCCTTTAAGCAATAAAAATTCCCGTCGATAGCATTTCGCTTATCGACGGGAATTTGCTGTTTCTGGGCTGTTAGCGGTGAAGCGGAAGCCTAGAGCTGCGCAGCCGCAGCATCGTCAACAAAGACAACGGTTTCCTGAACACCGCGAACCCCGGCCGCCGGCCACTGCGCTGGGTCGTCCTGCTGAGCGATAGCTGCAATTGCCTCAGCCTTTTCGCCGCCCGCTACAAGTAGCCACACACGCTGAGAGCTGGCGATGGCCGGCATCGTCAGCGTGATGCGGGTCGGCGGTGGCTTCGGGCAGTTATGCACGTCCACGACCAAGCGTTCCTGCTCAGCCAGCGCTGCGGTATGTGGGAAAATCGAGTTGATGTGTCCCTCTCCGCCCATACCAAGAAGGTGAAGGTCAAAGCCATTTGGAGCCATCTCCCGAACGATAGCTTCGTAGCTTTCGGCGGCCTCCGTGGTGGTCACGCCGCTGTCGGCAGCGGCAAACTCGAAGATGTTTTCCTCCGGCACGCCGACAGGGGACAAGAGACGCTTACGAGCAGCCAACGCATTGCGATCTGCCGAGTCGGCAGCGACAAAACGTTCATCTCCGAAGAACACCAGGACTCGGTTCCAGTCGATGTCTCCGGAATCGTCGGCAAGCGCACTGAGAAAAGCGGTACCCGCGCCGCCACCGGTGAGAACGACGCGTACGAAACCGTCATCGGTGACCGGAGAGGCGTTGCCATGTAGGACGGCGACAACCGCATCGATGAAGCGCTGACGTGCAGCCTCGACGATACCCGCCTGGTCAGCGGCGCGGTGGAACTGAGGGGCAGGGACGGTATTCGACGCGTTATCGGTGGTCACTTGTCAGAGACTCCTGGTTCGTTAGCGAAGCTAGTTGTTGTGGACGTCGGAGGTTGCATTCCCACCGTGTGAATCTGGCTGAGGCCACGCAGGGCACGTCCGTAGGCAGTATCGTGGTCGAGGTGACGCAGCTCCTCTGCCAAACATTCGGAGCGTGTTGGACGCGATACTGCAACCTTGAACGGGGGCTTTTCTCCGTTGGTGACCGATGCAGTGGTGGCGCTTTCAATATCGATGCGCAAAGTCTGGCCATTTTCACGCTCAAAGGCGACGGAGGTCACCGGTGGCTTGGCGCGGCCCTTTTCGTCCACCGGAATCTTCTTCTCACCGGTGGAGTAACGGTTGACCGGCAGCCCCAGGCGATCTGCCAACCATCCAGCGGCGACCTCGACCGATGGCGAGTCCTGTGGGCCGTAGATGGACACGGAGGTCACCGGCGAGTGCGGCGGCAAGTCGAAAGCGGATGCCAACACACCGCGCCAGTTCGTCAGCCGCGACCAGCTCAGGTCGGAATCGCCGGGCGTGTAGCCCGTACGGCGCGTGTAGATAGCGTTGCTATTCGGGTCACAGAGTGAATCGGTGATACGGCGCTGGGCAATTCGGCCGATTGGTGTCGCCGCTGGGACTTGCGGCGCCTCAGAAGGCCACCACGCCACGACCGGCGTATCCGGCAGCAGCAGGGGAGTCACCACAGAGCTGTGGTGCTGACCAATCTCTCCGGACATGTGCATAACGACGATCTCAGCGGCACCGGCATCACCACCGACGCGGAGCTCCGCGTCAAGGCGATTGTCCAGGCCTGGATCATCGGAGACCAATACCAGCACACGGGATGGGTGCTCGCGGGAAACGGAGTTGACCGTGGAAATAATGTTTTCCAGGTCGTCTTCGCTTTTGGCCAAAACAATCAGGGTGAGGACACGGCCCGTGGTAACGATGCCGCCCTGCTCTCGAAGCTGCACCAACTGACGAGCAATGCTCGCGGTGTCAGTGTCTGGCAAATTGACAATCATGAAAGTGTTCTTTCTGTCAGAAAATTCTTAAGAACTGAGAGGTCGGCGGCCTATGGCCGTCGCCAAGCGCGACCGTCGCGCTCGAGCATGTGGTCAGCGGAGGAAGGCCCCCACGAACCTGCGGGGTAGCCCTCGGGACGACCGCGCTTGGCCCAGTACTCGATGATGGGGTCAAGAATCTTCCAGGACAGCTCGACTTCCTCGTTGGTGGGGAAGAGGCTGGCCTCGTCGAGAAGCGCATCCAGAATCAGGCGCTCGTAGGCCTCTGGCGACTGCTCGGTAAACACCTCGGAGTAGGAGAAGTCCATGTTGACATCGCGCACCTCCATGGCCGAGCCCGGGACCTTCGAGCCGAAGCGCATGAGCACGCCTTCGTCTGGCTGAACACGGATGACCATTGCGTTCTGGCCGAGAGCGGCAGTCATTGTCTCTGCGAAGGGAAGGTGAGGTGCGGACTTAAAGACCAGCGCAATTTCAGTGACGCGGCGGCCGAGGCGCTTGCCGGTGCGCAGGTAGAAGGGGACACCGGCCCAGCGACGGGAGTTGATCTGCAGCGTACAGGCGGCGTAGGTCTCGGTCGTGGATTCGGGGTCGAAGCCTTCCTCATCGCGCAGCCCTGGCACGAAGTTGCTGCCCTGCCAATCCGCCGTGTACTGGCCACGAGCGGTGTATTTCGAAAACGGACGCACTGGCTCGACGGCACGCAGAACCTTGATCTTTTCCGCTTGCAGCTCTTCCGGGGTAAAGGCGATGGGCTCTTCCATTGCCACCAGCGCCAGGAGCTGGAGTAGGTGGTTCTGAATCACGTCACGAGCTGCACCGATACCATCGTAGTAGCCGGCGCGACCGCCCAAACCGATATCCTCGGCCATGGTGATTTGAACGTGGTCAATGTAGTGAGAATTCCACATCGGATCGAACAACTGGTTGGCAAAACGCATGGCCAGAATGTTCTGGACGGTTTCCTTGCCCAGGTAGTGGTCGATGCGGAACACAGCGTCTTCTGGGAAGACCGAGTTCACAATCCGGTTGAGTTCCTGAGCGGAGGCCAGGTCGTGTCCGAATGGCTTCTCAATAATCACGCGACGCCAATAATCCTCGCCCGACTGCGCCAGCCCCGAACGATCGAGCTGATGACAGACATCGGGGAAGTTAGCTGGCGGAATGGACAGGTAGTAGGCCCAGTTGCCAGCGGTGCCGCGGGAGCGATCGAGCTCCTCAAGTTGTGCGGCCAGGCGATCGAAGGCCTCGTCATCGGTGAAGGTACCGGTGACAAAGTGAATGCCCTCAGCCAGGCGCTGCCAGACACTCTCACGGAAGTCTGTGCGGGCGCCCTGTTCCACTGCGGTGCGCACATAATCCTCAAAGTCCTGTTTCGACCATTCGCGACGACCGTAGCCAACTAACGCGAAGGAGGCAGGCAGTAGACCGCGGTTGGCCAGATCATAGATGGCAGGCAGAAGCTTCTTTCGGGCCAGATCGCCCGTCACTCCGAAAATCACCATGCCACCCGGGCCGGCAATACGCGGCAGGCGTTTATCCTGCGGGTCGCGCAGCGGGTTGATGTATCCGTCGTGGTTGGTGCTGTCGTCTCCGTTGTGCGGAGAGCTGGCAGTAGGGGAGTTCGAATCGTTGCGTTGCAGAGAATCACTCACGGTTTACATAATGTCATATCGAGAAAAGTCCGGTGGAATCGTTTCCGATTCCTCCGATGGGGCCTTGACGGACCCCTTTCTTCTGCCATAGGTTTATGACCTAGGTGGTATACCCATAAACCACGGAGGTGGATATGCAGGCGAAGGAGGCGGACCCTCGGCCCATCTACGTCCAGATCGCCGAGGATCTGAAATCAATGATTTTGTCCGGGGAGCTCTCGGCTGAGGATCGTGCCCCTTCAACCAAGGAGCTCTCGGAGTTCTATCAGGTCAACCCAACCACGGCCGCCAAGGCCATGACGGAACTGTCGATGGTGGGGCTTGTGGAGAAGAAAAGAGGACTCGGCATGTTTGTCACTCCAGATGCCCGTGAGCGCATTCGCGCTGAGCGTCGTGAAGCGTTCCAGCGCACCTACATCGAGCCATTAAAAGTGGAGGCCGGCATTCTCGGCCTCACGCTCCACGACATCATCGCCATGCTGGAGGAGGAGAAATGAGCATCTACGGCGTGATTGGCCCCAACGGCGCCGGCAAGACTTACTACCTGCGTACCCTCGCGCAGATGCCTACGGCGGCCCTGGCGAAGGCTGCACCCGACACCCAGGTCTTCGGTGCCACCCCGCGCGAATATTTCCAGATCCTGCGCACCGGCTGGGATCAGCTCGATGTGCCCCACGCGGAGTCCCTCCTCGATTTCCCCGCTGACACCCCTATCAAAAAGCTCAGCCTGGGCCAGCGCCAGCTGCTTATCGCCGCTGCCACCCTGGCATCGGGCAAGGAAGCATTGCTTTTCGACGAGCCCTTCAACGGCCTCGATGTCGAGCACCGCGCCACATTGCGCGGCATGCTTATCGACTCGGCCGAATCGGCCAACCTTGTGGTCACCTCGCAGCACTCCCAGGATCTAGCCGGCCTAGTCGACACCTTGATTGTCATCCACAAGCAGGATGCGTACGGGCCCTATGACGTCGATAAGCTGCGCGCTAGCCATCCGGTGCTGCGCGGCCCTACGGATCTCGTGGCGCAGGTGGCCGGCCCAGTGCTCGCTAAGAAAACCCTCGGCGAGCGCTGCGAGGCAATCCTGTCTACAGAGCTCAGTTCGTCTGCCGCTGCGCATGCCCGCGCCCTCGGCGTTGAGGTGAGCTACCTCGACCCCGCGGCCCTCATCGACCTCGCAAGCACCTCCTCCTACATCGAACGGAGCAAGAAATGAGCACCGGAGCTTTCATCGCGACCAACAAGAAAACCTTCCTCGGTGTTGCCGCCGTGGCCATCCTGTACTCGGCCTTCGGGCGCATGCTCGTAGGCAGCGGAACCGGCAACACCTTGCTTGGCATTATCGCGCTGGGCATCCTCTTCCTCATCACAGCCCGGCGTTCGGTCACCCTGCGTGACTACGGCGTGAGCATCGCCCGCTGGGTACGCTCCGCAATCATCGCAATCTTGGGCACATCGTTGGTGGCTACCGCCTTCATCGTCACGGCGATGGTCATCGAACAGAACAAGTCCGGTTACTACCGCGGATTCGATAGCTTCATTGTCACCTCCGGACCGGCCCTGTTTCCGGACACTAACGGGGAGCTGTACATGATTGAGGATTCCGGGCAGAACTACACCACAGTTCTGCTCACCGCGCTGTGCGTCTTCTTGAGCTGCCTCATGGCTACCGTGGCGAGCACCGCAGTCGGCACCGTCGCCGGCGCGAAGGGCACTCGTGCAGGATCGATCACCATTGGCCTGGCCCTGGTCACGCTCTTCCTCTTCAGCTATCTGCTGGACGTGACCGACTCCGTACCGGGCGCCCCCTGGCCGGCTGTGCCGATCTTTGCCTCAATCATCACCGTAATTTCTGCGTTCGTGATGGCCTGGGCATTAAAGGAAGAGAAACGCCCGCTGCCCACTGTGCGCCCCGCCTTCGCCGCGTCCTAGCTCCATCAAAAAAGCTCCCCTGCGCGGGGAGCTTTTTCATGTCCAACGTTGAAAATGCGGGTTAAGTAACACAACAGGCGAACCGAAACTGACAACCCCAAAAGTTACGGGCTGCAGATGTGAAACTGTGCAAGTTTATGACACCTTCAGGCTATTTTTCGGGCGGTAGGTTCAGGCGGTGAATGCATCACCACTTTCGACCAGGAGAAGTAGTGAAGCAAACCCG
>NZ_JASPJU010000011.1:0-122108 GCF_030232435.1 Corynebacterium sp. MSK012 | reverse complement strand
TATTTCGTTCGGCGGGTTTGCTTCACTACTTCTCCTGGTCGAAAGTGGTGATGCATTCACCGCCTGAACCTACCGCCTTCAAACTGTCATAAAGGTAGTCACTAACTCCTTCGGCAAACCGCCACCCGTCGAACACCACTCGCCACGCACCACCCACGCCCCCCATACACAGCAGCCTCCACACACACCTAGCCACAGCTCCCTACACACCCCACCCCCCACAACTGGCCACGCCCCAGAGCCAATCAAACCAATCCGTACTAAGCGGGCTATAGCACTCTCGACACAGATACACACACCCTCTTACCTTGGGTTTTTCCAAAACTTTGCAATAGACAGCTTGGTTCACTATTGTTTGTAAGCAACGTTTTGAACAATCTCAAAAACCGCAAGGAAGTATCTGAAATGACCACCAAGTACGACAACAGCAACGCCGCCAACTGGGGCCTGTCCACTCGCGCTATTCACGCCGGCTTCGCTCCGGACGCACAGACCTCCGCGCGCAACCTGCCGATTTACAACACCTCCTCCTACGTCTTCGATTCCGCTGAGCACGCTGCCAACCGCTTCAACCTCTCGGATGCAGGCCCGATTTACTCCCGCCTGACCAACCCGACTGTGGATGCCGTCGAGCAGCGCATCGCCAGCCTCGAGGGCGGCGTCGCTGCCGTACTGTTCTCCTCCGGCCAGGCAGCTGAGACCGCTGCTGTCCTCACCCTGGCTCGTGCAGGCGACCACTTCGTCGTTTCGCCACGCCTCTACGGCGGTACTGAGACCCTGTTCAAGGTCACCCTGCCGCGCCTTGGCATCGACTGCACTTTCGTCGAGAACCCGGATGACCCGGAGTCCTGGCAGGCAGCAGTTCAGGACAACACCGTCGGTTTCTACGGTGAGTCCATTGCCAACCCGCAGATCGATGTCCTCGATATCCCGGCCATCGCCGAGGTTGCACACCGCAACAACGTTCCGCTGATTGTCGACAACACGGTTCCGACCCCGGCCCTGCTGCGCCCGCTCGAGCACGGTGCTGACGTCGTGGTTTCCTCCACCACCAAGTTCCTGACTGGTAACGGCTCCTCCCTTGGCGGTGTCATCGTCGACGGTGGCAAGTTCGACTGGACTCAGACCCGCAACGGCCGTTCCATCTTCCCGAACTTCACCGAGGCCGACGAGGCTTACCACGGCCTGAAGTTCGCCGACCTGGGCGCCCCGGCCTTCGCACTGCGTGCTCGCGCTGGCATTCTCCGCGACACCGGCGCTGCCCCGGCTCCGTTCAACGCCTGGGTTCTGGCTCAGGGCCTCGACACCCTGGCTCTGCGCATCGAGCGCCACAATGAGAACGCCAAGGCTGTCGCTGAGTTCCTCGAGAACCACCCGCTGGTCGCCAAGGTCAACTACGCTGGCCTGCCGAGCTCCCCGTGGTACGAGACCCTGAACAAGCTGGGCCTTTCCGGCGCCAGCGGCGTGCTCTCCTTCGACCTGAAGGATGCCGACACCGCCAAGGCTTGGAAGTTCATTGACGCTCTGAAGCTGCACTCCAACGTCGCCAACATCGGTGATGTCCGCTCGCTGGTTGTCCACCCGGCCACCACCACTCACTCCCAGTCCGATGAGGAGGGTCTGACTCGCGCCGGTATTTCCCAGGCCACCGTTCGCCTCTCTGTCGGTATCGAGAACATCGATGACATCATCGCCGATCTCGAGGGCGGCTTCGCAGCACTCGCGTAGACCGTTTGTACACGGACACAGAACGGACTAAGTAGTCTATAAGGCATGAGCTTTTCCCCATCTACCCCGGCCGCCCTCCCACCCGAGGGCGAGCCGGGGCGTGTCTTTATCGGCGATGTCACAACCGAGGCTGGCGCGGTCATCCCCGACGTCACTGTCGAGTTCGAACGCTGGGGTCGGCTTAACGACGACTGCTCGAATGTCATCCTCCTCGAGCACGCTCTAACCGGCGACGCCCACGCTTCCGGCCCCTCGGATGAGTACCACCCGACTGCGGGTTGGTGGAACGGGATGATTGGCTCTGCCCGCGCACTGGATACCGACGAGTACTGCATTATCTGCACCAACGTCATCGGTGGCTGTCGCGGTACAACCGGCCCTTCCAGTCCACATCCGGACGACGGCAAGCCCTGGGGCTCTCGCTTCCCCGCAATCTCCGTGCGCGACACGGTGACGGTGGAGCACCTGGCGCTGCAAGAACTGGGAATTTCCCGCCTCCAAGCTGTCATTGGTGGCTCCCTGGGTGGGGCTCGCGCACTTGAATGGTCACTGATGCACCCGGATTTCGTCGGCAAGGCATTGGTGATGTGTGTCGGCGCACGTGCGTCTGCTTGGCAGATTGGTATTCAGTCTGCGCAGATTCAATTCATTGAGTCCGATCCCGATTGGCATGGCGGCGACTACTACGACCGCGGTGTGACTCCGGCCCGAGGTCTGGGTTTTGCACGCAGGGTCGCGCATTTGACGTACCGTGGCGAGCTGGAGATGGATGACCGCTTTGGCGCGGCAGCGCAGCCCGGTGAGGATCCGTTGGGCGCGATGCGCACGGAAGATCGATTCCAGGTAGAAAGCTACTTGGATCATCAGGCGAAGAAGCTGGCTCAGCGTTTCGATGCCGGCTCGTATGTCGTGCTCACCGATACCTTGAATCGGCACAATATTGGCCGTGATCGCGGTGGCCTCAACGAGGCGCTGCACTCGTCAACCGTGCCGACCATGGTTGCCGGTGTGGACACGGACATTCTCTACCCCTTCCACCAGCAGGAGCACCTCGCCCGCAATCTGGGCAACTGCTTGGGGCTGGAAAAGATTGAATCCGCCGTGGGTCACGACGGATTCTTGACGGAGTTCGAGCGAGTGGATTCGATTGTGCGTAGTTTCCTCGCTCGCGATGTCAGTTAATGTCAGCTAGCTTCCCAGCGCATCCACGCTGACTGCGAGGAATACGATTCCCATCCCGATTATGGAGCAAAACCATAGGTCAAAGGCCCGGGATCGTACGGAGAACACACCTAAAATGCTGTCAGGCAGGTACTGCCTAGCCACGCCGAGCAGCATCATTGTGCTTCCCAGCATGAATGTGGCGCGTCGCCACCGCTCCAGCCCCAGGAACACAACGAAGGCGGACATGCCGAAAAAGAGCGCGCCGTAAATCGTATACTGCACCCACATTGGCCACGATGCCCCCGGCGGCGGGGTCTTTGGGCTGTGCGGGTTCAGCATTGGATCCGGCAGATCTTCCCGCCGGGCACGCTGCGCAATTTCCCTTTTCGACACGAGTTGTTCCTCCTGGCTGACTAGGCCAGGCCAGCGAGCTTTTCAGCGCGCTCGACGACATTGCGTACGAGGAAAGCGCGAGTCAGTGGGCCGACACCACCTGGGTTCGGGGATACGTAACCGGCAATGTCCCAGACGTCATCAGCAACGTCACCGGCCAGCTTGCCGTCGACACGCGAAACTCCCACGTCGAGCACAGCGGCGCCAGGCTTGACCATGTCTGCAGTAAGCATATGAGCGACACCAGCAGCGGCGATGATGACATCAGCCTGACGGGTTTCAGCGACCAAGTCCTTGGTGCCGGTGTGACATAGTGTCACGGTAGAGTTCTCGCTGCGGCGAGTGAGCATCAGGCCGATTGGACGACCAACGGTGACACCGCGGCCGATAACAACAACCTTGGCACCGTTGAGCTCGACGCCGAAGCGTCGCAGCAGGTGGATACAGCCGTTTGGGGTACACGGCAGTGGTGCTGGCTCGTTGAGGACCAGCTTGCCCAGGTTTACCGGGTGGAGGCCATCGGCGTCCTTCTCCGGGTCGATGAGCCCCAGAATACGGTTTTCATCCAAGTGCTTCGGCAGTGGCAACTGAACAATGTAGCCTGTGCACTCCGGGCTTTCGTTCAGCTCGTTAATTACTGCCTCGAGTTCTTCCTGCGTGGTATCAGCAGGAAGGTCACGGCGGATAGAGGCGATACCAATCTGCTCACAGTCACGATGCTTCATCTTGACGTAAGAGTGGCTGCCTGGATCATCACCAACCAACACGGTGGCCAGCCCCGGGGTGTAGCCGGCTTCCTTTAAACGCTCAACGCGCTTTTCCAGGTCTTCAAAGATTTCGTCTCGGTAGAGTTTGCCATCAAGCTTTGTCGCTGCCATGGCATTTATCTTAGGCACAGGAGCGAATAATGCCCAGAAACGCCTCGTAGCCGCTCTCGCCTTGCCCCTATTTACCGCCCATAAAGCCCTGCTGACGCCAGACTTCATAAGCAGCCACTGCTGCGGCGTTGGAAAGATTCATGCTGCGACGAGCTGGCAGCATCGGAATTCGGATTAATTGTGTAATTCGCGGATCATCGAGCACTGACTGTTCCAACCCGGTTGGCTCTGGACCAAAGAGCAGTACATCGGTGTTCGTGTACTCAATATCTGTGTGCCACGTGTCAGCGTGTGCGGTAAAGGCAAAGATGCGGCACCCTTGGCTGGCAAAGGCCTCCAACGCTTGATCGATGGAATCGTGAATACGCACATCGGCCAGGTCATGGTAATCCAGCCCGGCGCGACGCAGATTTTTGTCATCGAAGTTGAACCCCAATGGCTTGGCCAGATGCAGCATAGCTCCAGAGCCCGCACACATGCGGATAGCGTTTCCGGTGTTCGGCGGGATGACAGGCCGGTCAAAAAGCACGTGGCAGGTGTGGCTCGTAATCCAGTCTGTGGAGTTCGTTGGCTCGGAGTTCGTTGGCTCGGTCGTGGCGCTATTCATTTCTTCCGTCAGTTCTTTTCCGCTGTTTCTTTTACTGCTCGTTGTTGGTTTCTGCTGCCGCTGTCGTGGCAGGCGCCGCATCGCACACACCGTGCTCGGTGAAAAACGCGATGATGGTCTCACCGATTAGCGCTCGGCTCCTCGGCTTCGAGAACTTATGGCCCTCTCCCTCGACCACTAGAAAATCGGTGGCCACGCCGTATGCGTCCATGGCGTTGCGCATCTGACCGGACTCTCGCGGAGGCACGTTGGTATCCCACTCGCCGTGGATAAAGAGCGTTGGAACCTTCATTTCCTCCGCACGGTGCAGCGGCGAGATATCGCGCAGAAGCTCAGCATCCTGGTACGGGTAGCCGTATCGAGGGAACGCGGCCTGCGCCAACCAAGGCTCGGTGGATTGGTAGTAGGTTTCAAAACTTGTCATTCCGCAGGCATCGACGATGGCCGCAAACTGATCCGGGTACCATGCCGAGGCCAACAGCGACATGAAGCCACCGTAGGATCGCCCGCCCAGAGCAATGCGTTCTGGGTCCGCCAACCCGGCATCAACGAGGAAGGAACGCGCCGCTGCGATATCCGCAATAGCGGCAAAGCGCCCATAGCGGTCGCCCGCGTGCTCAAATGACCTACCGGACCCCGAGGAACCGCGCACATTAGGAGTGAACACCACGAAGCCCGCCTCCACAATGCTGGCTAGAACATCGTGGTGGATGGGTTTCGCCTGCAGTTCTGGTCCGCCGTGGATGTGGATGAAAGCCGGCGGTAGCGCGTTTCCGGAGACGTCATTAGAACTATTGCGCACCGACTCCGGAAGGTAGAGCCAGCCAGACAGTTCCAACCCATCGCGGGAGACAAAGTAGACCAGCTCTGGAGCCGGCATGGTCTCCAGATTCTTCTCTTCCAGAGCCAAAATCCGTTCGGTGCGTTCCATATCCAATGGCTCAATGACACCACCGATATTGCGCAGAATCTCCACCGTTGGCGCAAGGCCTGGCCCTTCTACTGTCAGGGAGATCAGCTCACCGTCACCGGAGATTGACAGCTCGCGCGCAACCATGCCCGGCAATTCCACATTGCGGCGCACCATCACCCGCATGTCGTCAGTCTGCGGGTGAAGGCCAAGGGTAAGCACCTCAAGCGTGCTGACCCCACCGCTGTTCCACAGCACAGCCGCAGTGGAGGAATCCTCACTGATGACAAATTCTTCGACGTCTTGATCCGGATTGCCAATGAACTCCTCGACATCAACTTCGATGCCGATCTTCATATCCAAAATCTCCGCTGCGGTCGATTCCGCTGTGCGCGGCTCAGTAGTGCTGATACCGCTATCGGGAGTAATACCCAGGCGCAGGATGCGACGCTGTTCCGCGCCATGATCTGAGAGCACGAACGCGGTCAGCTTCTCCTGCCCCGGATGCGCCAATAAGACACCGGCATCTGTGGTGGAGCCGGGATCGGACGGCAGCAGCGGCTGCCACTGCTGCCCCGGTCCGACCAGCAGTAGCTCACGGTGACCTCGTGGCCCCACCCGCACGAGGCCAAACCCACCTTCAGCCGCTACCAGCTGGCTGTCAGTGCGTTTATCAATGACCTCATACTTTGAGTCCGTCGGGTTGACCAAACGCGCATAGTTAATGCCCTGGGCATCGACCGCGTTCATCGCTAGGAGATCATTATCCCATTCCACCAGTGTGGCGCGCATATCCGCATCCATACGCAGGGGGCGGGCACCGTCGACCTCCGGATTGGTGGATACCAGCCAGGTCTGCAGTCGCTCCGTACCGTACGGAGAGACCTCGCAGGCGATCCACTTTCCATCCGGGGAGTGCAGCACCCTGGTAACCGGGCCTTCCACCGGCAGTTTCACGGGGCGCTCCACACCTAGCCCCTCCGGAGTAATCTCCTGCTGTACCGCACGCGGGTAGCCGCTATCGCGGACAATAAAGGCGATTGCACTCCCATCCGGTGCTAACGAGGATTCATAGGTCTGGCGCATGACAATCCATTCTAGTAGTCAGCGAAAATCTCTACTTCGACCTGCCACCACTGGCTGACCCAGAGCCTCGGACATATCCACCAGACGATCGGCCACGATTGTCACCGCACCAGAGGCTGTCTGCGCGATACCGCGCACCACCATCGCCCGCGAATTCACCGCTACCGGCCGAAATCGATTCCACAGCCCCGGCGTACATAGCACATTCACCAGCCCAGTTTCGTCCTCCATTCCCAAAAATGTCACTCCGCCAGCGGTCCCCGGACGTTGCCTATGCGTCACGACTCCCGCCACTTCTACTCGTGTTCCGTCGGGCACTGCTTTCAGTTCCGCCGCAGGCACCACTCCACGTTCCTGCAGGTCTGCCCGCAACGCGGCCACCGGGTACTGCCCCGGGGTCACTCCCGTTGCAGTCAAATCGGCAGCTGCCAGCTCAAACTCCGTCATGCCGGGCAACGCAGGTGCGTCGGCAAGCGTGAGCCCCGGCAGCATGCCCTCACTTTCCGTCGCCGCCACGCCCGCCGCCCACAGTGCTTGACGACGGTCAATCCCCAGCGACCCAAGTGCCCCTGCACGCGCCAGTGCTTCCATGTGCCCAACACCCAGCCGAGCTCTGCGGGCGACATCTGCTGCGTTGACAAATGGCCGCGCTGCAACGATACGTTCCGCCACGTCATTGCCCACACTGGCAATGGCGCCGAGCCCCAAACGAATACGCCCATCGATGACGCGGGCTTCCACGCCTGAAACCGCGATATCCGGACCATCGCAGCCGATACCGTGCCGGCGGGCATCGGCAATCAACGACTGCGGAGAGTAAAACCCCATGGGCTGAGCACGGAGCAATGCGACACAGAACTCCGCCGGATAGTGGTACTTAAACCAAGCCGAGAAATACACCAAGGAGGCAAACGACTGCGCGTGTGATTCCGGGAAACCGTAGGCGGCAAAGGCCACTATCTTGTTCCACAGTTGTTCCCCAATATCCGCATCAATGCCACTGGTGCGCTCCAGCCCAGCCAGAAAACGGGCATGAAGCGCTTCCATTTTGGCCACTGAGCGCTTCGACCCCATAGCGCGACGCAGCGAGTCCGCTTCCGCCCCACTGAAACCCGCCGCATCGACGGCCATTTGCATCAGCTGCTCTTGAAATAGCGGGATGCCCAGTGTCTTCCCGAGGGACTTCTCCAGCACTGGATGCTCATAGGTCACTGGTTCGAGTCCATTTCGGCGGCGAATGTAGGGGTGCACGCTACCGCCTTGAATGGGGCCTGGGCGAATGAGTGCCACCTCCACCACCAGATCAAAGAACTCCCTCGGCTTCAGTCGGGGCAAGGTGGCCAGCTGCGCGCGCGATTCCACCTGAAACACGCCCACCGCGTCCGCGCGTGCCAACATCTCATAGACCCCCGGCTCGGCGACATCTATTTCCCACAGGTTCACTCGGCGCCCATGCTGTTCATAGACCAAGTCAATGCAATGGTGGATGGCCTCCAGCATTCCGAGGCCAAGCAGGTCGAACTTCACCAGTCCCGCTGCCGCACAGTCATCCTTATCCCACTGCACTACCGAGCGACCTTCCATGCGTGCCCATTCCACTGGCACGACATCCGCAATCGGCCGATCACAAATCACCATTCCGCCAGAGTGAATACCTAGATGCCGAGGCTGCCCACGAAGCTGCTCCGCCAGTTGCTGCACCGGCTCCGGCGGGCACGCCTCCCGGTCTCTGACCCACGCATCGATAACGCCCGGCGAGTACCCCAACACCCGCGCCGCATCGCGCAATGCACCGCGCCGCCGGTAGGTAATGACATTGGCCACCTGCGCGGCATTGTCACGACCATACTTTTCATAGACGTATTGGATGACCTCTTCCCTACGACCAGACTCAATGTCTACATCGATATCCGGTGGCCCATCCCGTTCTGGCGACAAAAACCTCTCGAACAACAGCCCGGCACTAATGGGGTCAACATTGGTGATCCCCAGCGCAAAACACACCACCGAGTTAGCGGCCGAACCGCGCCCCTGCGCCAGAATTCCCGCCCGGCGACAGAACTCACAGAGGTCATGCACGATGAGGAAGTAGCCTGGAAAACCCAGCTCTCGAATCACAGTCAGCTCATTCTCTAACTGCGCCCACGCCCGCGCTTGCACGGAGCTATCCCCAGCTCCATCGGCCGGACCATACCGCCGCCGCGCCCCCGCACGAGCAATTTCCCGTAGCCACGAATCCTCATCGTGACCAGCAGGAACCTCCCAGCGAGGCAACTCAGGCGCAATGAGATCAAGCGTAAAAGCACACTCACCTGCAATGTCCTGTGTTGCCTGCAGCACCTGCGCCCCCAGATACCGTGTTGCCGCCGATAGCTCCTCCCACGAACGCAACCAAGCTCCGCCTGCGGGCTCCAGCCGTGACTCGAACCCGTCTAAGTCCTCCCGCACAGCAAGGGCCTGCTTCGCCCCGGCCAACCGGCTTGCCGCAGGCGAGGCCGCCGTCGCAGCAGAGGAAACCACCTCCCGCAGGCCATACTTCACAGCTGCGGCCGAAATAGCCTCCTCATCATCGGCCGCCTCTGCTGTGGAGCTCAGGCGGTGCTCGAGCGCCACGTTCTCCGCACCGAAGGCCGCAATGAGCTCTTCCAAGTCGCCGACCCAGCTGACGTCGGCAAGCACCTGCCAGAAACCACCTGCGGCCTCCCCTAACTCTGGCAGCGAGGGATAGCGGACGACGGACTTCTCCCCTGCCGACATATGCGCATCACACAGCGTGTGGCTCAGGCGCCGATAGCCCTCGGGCCCCCGCCCCAGCACTGTGAGGGGCCGCTGCGGAAGCCCCAGCTCCGCGCCGATGATTGTGGCGATACCAGCCTCCGCTGCAGCCTCGGCAAAACGAGCGATTCCATAGAAACCATCGCGATCTGCGAGCCCCAACACGTTTAACCCCAAACGCGCAGCCTCGGACACCAATTCTTCCGGATCCGATGCGCCATGCAGGAATGAATAGCTCGAACGACAGTGCAATTCCGCCTTAATATCCGCAGGCGAAAATGACACGCCACCTCCGCCACTAACACCGCTTTCCGGAGCTTCAAAAGCCCCAACGATGGAATCTGACAGCTGCCCCCTCCAGCCGTTGAAGCTGCCATTAGGCTGTAGTTTTCCTGAAAATTTACCCGATAGAATACGCTCAATCCGCGACCAGCTCAGTGGCCGACCGGACTGCTCCGACTGTCCGTCCGAGATGTTTTCCATGCCATGAACATTAACCCACCCTACGGACTGCATTCAAACGTATTTTCGATTAGTATGTGCATTAAGCGCCACCCCCGGGACGCATCCGTAAGTCACACCTCAGCCACGCTCGACTGTTTAGGCTGAAGTTGAATTTTCAGCACTACCTGGGCAAGTGCTAGCCTTAACCCCAGAATTAAAGACAGCTTGGTCTAGTTCTGCCTTAAAACTTCAGCTAACAAATCCCATTAAATAAGGAGACCCCTCGATGAACCTCAAGCGTTTTTCCGCCGGTGTACTTACTGTCGCGTTCGCCGCAACCGGCCTTACCGCCTGTGGCAGCTCGGATGATGCCATTCGCATCGGCACCACGGATGCCGGCAAGAAGGCCTGGACCGTTTTCGAGCAGAAGGCTTCCGAACAGGGCATCGATCTGGATGTTCAGCCCTTCTCCGACTACCAGACCCCGAACCGCGCACTCGATGAGGGCCAGCTCGACGTCAATCTCTTCCAGCACATCAAGTTCTTGGCTGAGTACAACGTCGGCGCTAAGTCGGACCTGACTCCGATTGGCTCGAGCGAAATTGTCCCGCTGGCTCTGTTCTGGAAGGACCACAAGTCGGTTGATGAGCTGAAGAAGGGCACCGAGGTCGTCATCCCGAACGACCCGTCCAACCAGGGCCGCGCTATTAACGTGCTGGTTCAGGCTGGCCTGCTGAAGCTGAAGCAGGATGACCTGCTGACTCCGTCCCCGGCTGACATCGATAAGGAAGCTTCCACAGTCACGGTCCTGCCAGTGGACGCTGCTCAGACCCCGGCCGCTTACGGCGAGGGTAAGCCTGCCATTATTAATAACTCCTTCCTGGACCGCGCCGGTATCGACCCGAACACCGCCATCTTCCAGGATGACCCGAACTCCACGGAGGCAGAGCCGTACATCAACGTCTTTGTCACCAAGGCTGAAAATGCTGACGACCCGAAGTACGCGGAGCTCTCCAAGATCTGGCACTCCAAGGAGGTCCAGGACGCAGTCGCAGAGGACTCCAAGGGCACCTCGGTTCCGATTGACCGTTCGGCTAAGGAGCTGCAGGACATTCTGAATCGCGTCGAAGAGCAGCAGCGCGAGCAGAACTAACGCCATTGCCACTTAAGTACCGCCCAACACCAGGGAACATAGACCAAGGGGCACTGATTCATTCGTGACCAACAAGGGAACGAAGCTCGAGTTCCGCGAGCTGAACAAGCAATTCGGCGACGTCACCGCGCTCGCCGACATCAACCTGACCGTTGAACCCGGCGAAATCCTCGGCGTCATCGGTTATTCCGGCGCCGGTAAATCAACGCTCATCCGTATGATTAACGGCCTGGAAAAGCCAACATCAGGGCAGGTTTTGCTGGATGACACCGACATCGTCGGCATCTCCGAGCGCCGGCTACGGGGCCTGCGCCGCAATATCGGCATGATTTTCCAGCACTTCAACCTCTTCCATTCGCGCAACGCGATTCGCAACGTTGAATACCCGCTGGAACTGGCCGGTATGCCGAAGGCCAAGCGCCGCGCTCGCGCCCAGGAGCTGTTGGAGTTCGTCGGTCTCGGCGACAAGGCGGAGTCCTTCCCAGAGCAGCTCTCGGGTGGACAGAAGCAGCGTGTCGGCATCGCCCGTGCGCTCGCCACCGAACCGACGCTCCTGCTTGCCGACGAAGCCACCTCGGCACTCGACCCGGAAACTACTTCCGGTGTCCTGGATCTGCTGCGTCGCATCAATCGCGAAATGGGTGTCACTATCGTGCTGATTACCCATGACATGTCGGTTGTGCGCGGTATCGCTGACCGCATGGCCATCATGGAAAATGGGCACATCGTCGAAACTGGTACGGTTCACGGGGTCTTTGCCAATCCCAAGACTGAGGTTGGCCGCCGCTTCGCCACCACCGCACTGCGCGATGTTCCGATTGGCCGTGAACGCGATTCGGTGAATCAGTCTGCCGAGAGCGCAGCGGCTCGCCTGGTCACCATCACTATCAATGACGGTGTTGACCTCGGCGCCCTGGCACAGGCCACTAGTGCCCACGGTGTCGCCGCCTCGGTGGCACACGGCGCGGTCGCCAATGTGCAGGCGAAGTCCTACGGCCGCCTTACTTTGCGATTGACTCCGCTGACAGGCAATTCCGCCTCGGATCCCTCTGATTTCGATGCCGCCATTGCTGCTATTTCCGAACTGACACAGGTAGAGGAGCTTGCATCATGATTGGTCTCTTAAACTCTCTGCCATCAGTGAGTGGCAAGGACACCAACTGGGATAGCCTCGGCCCGATGCTGGGCGAGGCATTCGGCCA
This sequence comes from Corynebacterium sp. MSK012, assembly GCF_030232435.1. Taxonomy (NCBI): domain Bacteria; kingdom Bacillati; phylum Actinomycetota; class Actinomycetes; order Mycobacteriales; family Corynebacteriaceae; genus Corynebacterium; species Corynebacterium sp. MSK012. The sequence continues at coordinate 109,768 of NZ_JASPJU010000011.1, read as the reverse complement.
GACGCTCTACATGGTCTGTGTCGCCATGCTGATTGGTGGTGTCGCAGGTCTGGCAATCGGCGTGCTGCTCTACACCACCCGCGATGGTGGCGTACTGCGCAACAGGTTTGTCTACCAGGTCCTCAATGTCCTGATTAACTTTGTTCGACCAATCCCGTTCATCATCTTGGTTACAGCCATCGGCCCACTGACAAAGAACGTGGTCGGCACCACGATCGGCACCGAAGCCGCAGTGTTCGTCATGTCGATTGCCGCCACCTTCGCCATCGCGCGCCTGGTGGAGCAGAACTTGATGTCCATCGACCCCGGCGTGATTGAGGCCGCCCGTGCGATGGGCGCAAGTCCGTGGCGCATCATCCGCACGGTCGTCGTGCCGGAGGCACTGGGCCCGCTGGTACTGGGCTACACCTTCGCATTCATCGCCGTGGTCGACATGTCAGCTATGGCCGGCTACATCGGCGGTGGCGGACTGGGCAACTTCGCAATCACCTACGGCTACCAGGCATTCGACTGGAACGTCACTCTGGTGACAACCCTGGTCATTATCTTCATCGTCCAGTTGGCGCAGATCTTCGGCAACTGGCTCTCCAAGAAGATTATGCGCAGGTAGCCGCACACATTAGCTAGCCACTAGCTAGCAGCGGGTCACTTCGACCGCAGCCCAGCCCTTCTTTGGCCCTGGAGCATCACCGCAGGAAGACACAACGCCTTCCGTGGTGATTTTCTCCAGGGCCACTTCATATTCCACGACCTTGTCGCGGTCGCTGGGGCCGTCGTAAAGCGCGACGACTGCAGTCGTGCCGTCGACGTCAACGCGTGCGACATCGTCTACGCCCCACGTATCGGCTTGACGACGCACAGCCAACTCGGCCGCCTGCCCCTGCGGGGTGTAGATACCACGGCCGCGGCAGCCCTCTGCATGCACGATGCCCTGCTGAGCGTCTTCGATGACCCCCTTGGCATCCACCGCACTCAGACGTCCAAAGCTGTAATTCCATGGCAACAGCACACTCGCCGGCGCAAAGCGGTGCCCCTTAGAGTGCGAGGTTTCCCACACGACCTCTGGGTAGAGATTGTGCATCGCAGCAGCGAGCGGGCGACCTTTAATCGCACAGCAACGATCGCGCTTACCGTGCGTACAGATGAGAAACAGTGGATGGTCCAGACGAGTGGCTCCCTCGGTGGGCTGACCAAGGCGAATATCCAGAGTCATCAGGTCTTCAACATCGGCAACCATGCGGTGTTCGAGAAAAACCTCAGAGCCATCCACTGACTCACAATGCGCTATATAGACGTTAACGCCATCACACGGCTGCTGGCCGATTCGGCCTGGCTTTCGAATCAGTTGCAACGCGCCGCCGCGTTCGGACAACCAGGCTTCTAATCGACCGGTGATCTCTGCTCCCCATACCCCGCCGTCAAAAATATCGTGCGACCAACCGAGTTGGTGCTCCAACGCAATAAAGAGTTTTCCGGTCTTCGCAGTACCGGGAAGCGGCTCAGTCATCTGAGCGGAACAGGTAGTATCAAATTTGGCCTGGCTCATACGCCTAAGCGTAATTGAGTGCCCCCTGCGATTGGGGCTTAGGTCGCAGCGTTCACCCCTGTTTTATTACTATTGTGCAACACTTTGACAACAAATACTTCTGACCTCGACTTTTGTAGTTCAGCTTGTTGAAATTCCGCAACTGCGCACATACCGTCAGACGTATGAATACGAAATCGCTGGATGCTTCGCGCAACCGTACCCGTATCGCGGCATCCCTGTGCCTCGCATTGGGCCTGGCTCTCGGCGCTTGCTCCTCTGACTCATCCCCAGACTCGGCTGCTGCAGTGTCTATGAAGACTGACTCAACCGCTGGCACCTCCGATTTGTCAAGCAGCTCTAGCAGCTCCACTAGCTCGTCTGCGGCAGCGCAAACCACCATGGATGACGATGCTGCTCCGGAGGGCGATTTCAATAGTTCCTCCTCAGAAGCTGCCCCTTCCGATGGCGCTTACTTGGGTATTGAAGATGTTCGTGTCGGTTCCCACGACGGTTACGACCGCATTGTCTTTGAACTCACGGGCGAGGGCACTCCGGGATATTTCGTCCGTTACGAGGATGTGCCGACCCAACAGGGCTCCGGCAAACCGATTTCGGTCGACGGCACAGCCAAGCTGGTAATCGACTTGCGGGGCATGGGTTACCCCTTTGATTTCCAGATGGAGGACTTCCCCTCTGACCCGGTCAAGCCGACATCGACTTCCGTTATTAAGGAAGTCGTCGGCGCCGGCACCTTCGAGGGACAGACTCAGTATGTCGTCGGGCTCAAGGGAGATAAGACCCCATTCAAGGTTTTCTCGTTGAGCAATCCGAACCGCCTGGTTATTGACTTCCAATCGAAGTAATCGGGTTGCCCATCCCCGGTGCCGGCCCCTCGCTACGCCTCTACGCGTAAGCCCCCTCGATTCTCCATGCGCCGGCATGCCCTATGAGCAACCAGGCGGCGATGGTACCGTCATTCGCCATCGCACGGATTTGTATTCTTGCCGCTCGACGAGCCTCATCGGGCACCCACCAGCGCTCATCAATCGGCCAGGGCCCAGCCCACGATGACACGCGGTACGTTGTCACTCCATGCCGCACCAGAGATGGTTCCGCCGTCATGGTCGCTCGCCCAGTTACGCCCACGGTCTGCCCATTGGCATCGAGCACTTCCACCTCAGCATTAGCAGTCGCGGGAATAGTTGCCGGATTGGGGGCAAGAACGGCTCCCGGCCACGGCTGATTATTTTCCGCGGTTTTTGTGCTTTTGGGTTTTTCTCCGAAAGCGACAAATCCCACTCTTTCTCCTGGGCCACGCCCGCCCTGCATGATTGGTTGCTGTACTGCCTCTGACCCCAGTAACCCCTGCACACGCTCGGCAGCCCGGCGCGCTTTGGCTCGCGCATCATCGCTGCCGTGCCACAGATCCTGTTTTACAGTACCGGCGGCGACCACATCCAGTGGCTCTAACTGCAGCTCTACAATTCCGCGGCTGTCATCTCCATCATTTTCCTCAGCGCCGTCAACAGTTCCAGCAACAGTGCCGCTGCCTCCTCGTGGCTGCTGCCGATTCCTGTTATTCAGCCAGCCATCGAGCTGCCACCGAACCCTGTCAGCCGTAGTCTGTTCTGCCAGTGGCTCAGTGCAGCGCCATACTCTGCGCACCTCTGAGCCGTCACTAAATTGCGCCACCACCGCTAAGCGGTAACACGAATACCCATGGTTAAAAAGTTTTTCATGCAGTTGCCCAGCTAGAAAGCGCGCGACGAATGAGGCCTCATCCACTCTTCGGAGTGGACTCTCCCAAGACTGGTAGCTCACCGCCAGTCCTGGCGGCAAAGATCGCGGCGCCACCAACCGCACTTCCCCACGGCAGGCCAAATCGTGCCATCTAGCCCCCTGCGCCCCAAACCTGTTGGCTATATCCCGCTTCGGTAACGCAGCGACATCCCCCAATGTGCGCAGGCCGAGTTCCTGCCACGACTTCGCAAGCTCTGCGGGCATCTCCAGTGCACTTTCCGCCCTCAGCTCCACCAGAGAGATTCCCTGCCGAAATCTTTTGCCTTCATCTTCCCCGGGAGCTACCAGCACTCCCCTGCGCGCTGCCAAAATAGCTGTCACAATATCGTCCGCGAGCCCCAAGCTGCAGTCCACGCCCGGTACCGCAGCGGCATCAAGCAGCTTTTCCAAGGCCACATCCTGTCCGCCGTAATAACGCATTACCCCTCGCGCTGCCACAACCGCCAAGCCTGGCCGTAGAGCTTCGACCCCAGCTGCCACCGCCTCCAACCGTTGCAGCACGGACTCGAATTCTGCAGCGTCGCGCACCGCACTTTCCTCGACAACCTCCAGCTCCGGGCACAACGCTTCCGCATGGCGACGGCTTTGCCCGCGCCGTACCCCTGCACGGCGCGCACTCGGAGAACAAGCAGCTACTCCGCTATCACCCACAATCGCAACTGGACTGAGCGGATTAGCCTGCGACGTCACAGATGCTAGATGTGCTGCCTGCACTGGCCAATCAGGAAGCCATAGCGCCACCACACGGCTCGATTCCGCCGCTACCACTAGGACCTCCTCTGCGCGGGAAACGCGACCACATTGTTCTGTTCCACCTGTTCCCCCACCCGCCAACGGCACTGCCTCCGCGGAAACCGCGTCCCCGACACACTGACTTGGTAATCCACTGCTCGAATCCGGCCATAACCAGTGCCAAGCCCGGAAACACCAGCGACAGAGCTGGAAATTTCCGCAGCAGCGCCCGGCCACTGCTGCCCGACAAAAACCAGAGCACAACCACTCGTGCGCAGTCGTGCCTGCAGCGGACGTGCCTGCGACGGCGGCGGAGTGCGCGCCAACGAAGCCACCACCAAGTCAACGCCGCCCGCCAACAGCCCAATTACTTCAAGCGGCTGCATTCCAGGATCTGGCACACAGACAATGTTCGATAGCTTCCCGCCCAACTCCACCACGGAGAGCAACCCCTGTTCAGCGAGTCCAACTAGCGCAACATGACCTGTCTTCGTAACTTCCGCGATTAGACCTGCCAATACCGCACCGGGCTGTTCAATGACACTGACAGCCCCTTTTCGCACTGCTCCCGCCAACGTATTTTCCAACGCCTCCGGCACCGGCAGAGCCTCACCGAGCCCAAAGGTTGCACCAGTTGCAGTCCCACCAGACTGGGCTGCCATCGCCTGCCGCAATGCCGCAATAGTCTGTTCCTTAGACTGCCCCGCAGCAATATTGACCGCCGTTGTCACTTCTTGTTCCACCTCATCCCGCTGCTATCCCACTGCCATCTCACTGCCATCCCCACTGCCCTGCCCACCACGAACACTGCTCGAATATTCTTTCCCAACAAGCGGATTAAACACTACCCTAAATAGAATGTACGTTCGATATTAATGTGCGAAGAAAAGCGCCGCACACCACCGCGCGACGCTCTAACCTCAGCCGAGTACTACATTTCGTACTACTTAGGCCTTCACATCGAGAACTACATCGAATTCGAGCAAATCAGCCGACGACGACACCGGCTTGCGCTTTTCGCCCTCATGCGAAGCCTTGAAGGCACGGCCCTCACGCCACCCCTGGTAGGCCTCCTCGCTCTCCCACTCGGTAAAGACAAAGTAGCGGCTCTCTCCTGCAGTTGGACGCAGCAGCTGGAAACCAATGAAGCCCGGCACATCGCTCATCTTTGAAGAGTTTGCGGAAAAGCGACGTTCGAGCTCTTCTCCCGAACCCTCAGGAACGGTAATAGCGTTAATTTTTACAATGCTCATGGTCATAACACTAGCCACACAACTCTCAACAATCTATAGTTCCATCGCTACTAAAATTAAGAAGTATGACAGATTCCAGCCGGCACCAACACTCTTCAGGCTCTTACCAAGACGGGGCCGAACGCACGACAAAATTTATCAATAGTCCCGTGCGCCTGGGGACGGCAATTGGCGTCACCACCGCAGTGATCGCACTGCTCGCATTGCTTAAAGCCCACATCATCGGCTCCATTGGCTGGTGGATCATGATAGCGCTTTTACTGGTACTCATCGGCACCACACTTTTCGTGCGCCAGGCAAAAACACCCACCAAAGAAACTCGGCCCTCCTACTTCGCAGAGCCGATGCGTGAGTCACCAAACGACATCTCGTGGAATAGCAGTATAAGCGTGCTGCTCATCTTCCCCGGAGCATGGATCATTGCCGCCGTCGCCGAACGAATTTCCTCTACACCGGTCGCCTGCATAATGACCCTAGTTCTGTCCGCCATCACCGCTACCTGCGCAATCCTGCCGCGGCAATTCGGATTCCTCCCTCTCGCCGCGCATCTTCCTGACAATTTCGCCCAGCGCTGCCCCTACCCCGCCGACTCACCAGAGGCCCGCATCCTCACAGTCCTCTTCATCGCACGTCTACGCGACGGCTACGTCTTCTTCACCGACCAGCTCCCCTATTTCGCCATGCTTGACGACGATACCGTGAGCGCAGCTCTCCACACCCTAGCCGCCGATAAGCGCATCACCATCGCCAAGAACAATTCGGCCCTGACGGAAAAGGGCCGTGCCCGCGAGTTTGCACAACTCACAGACACGGCCCTTGCCAACTAGTGGCTTACTCCCACTCAATGGTTCCCGGTGGCTTGGAAGTCACATCCAGGACCACGCGGTTGACCTCAGGCACCTCGTTGGTGATACGAGTGGAGATTTTCTCCAGCGTATCGTAGGGAACACGAGTCCAGTCAGCGGTCATCGCATCCTCAGAGGAAACCGGGCGCAGCACGATTGGGTGGCCATAAGTACGACCATCACCCTGGACACCAACCGAGCGGACGTCGGCAAGCAGGACGACCGGGCACTGCCAGACAACCTCGTCCATACCTGCGGCCGTCATTTCCTCGCGTGCAATGGCGTCGGCGCGGCGGAGGGTATCCAGACGCCCCTCATCGACAGCGCCGATGATGCGGATACCAAGACCCGGACCCGGGAACGGCTGGCGAGCGACGATTTCTTCCGGCAGCCCCAGTTCGCGACCGACCGCACGGACCTCGTCCTTAAACAGCAGGCGCAGCGGCTCAACGAGGGTGAACTCAACGTCATCCGGCAGACCGCCGACGTTGTGGTGGCTCTTAATGTTGGCGGTACCAGAACCGCCACCGGACTCAACCACATCCGGGTACAGGGTGCCCTGGACCAGGAAGTCCACGGTCTCGCCCTCCGGAGCGCCCTCCAGCGCCTGTGCGACAGCGCGCTCGAAGGAGCGGATGAACTCACGGCCGATGGTCTTACGTTTGGTCTCCGGATCGGTGATACCAGCCAGAGCATCCAGGAAGACCTTGGAATCGTCGACGGTAATCAGCTTCGCACCAGTTGCGGCAACGAAATCCTTCTCAACCTGCTCGCGCTCGCCCTGGCGCAGCAGCCCATGGTCGACGAAGACACAGGTCAGACGGTCACCAATAGCGCGTTGCACAAGTGCGGCGGCAACTGCGGAGTCAACGCCGCCAGACAGACCGCAAATTGCGCGACCGGTCTCACCGACCTGATTACGGACCTGCTCAATCAGCTCTTCCGCGATGTTAGCGGCAGTCCAGTCCGGCTCCAGGCCAGCAATCTCATACAGGAACTTCTCCAGAACCTGCTGACCATACGGCGAGTGGTTGACCTCCGGGTGGTACTGCACACCGGCCATGCGCTTTTCCAAGCACTCGAAAGCCGCTACCGGAGCACCCTTGGTGGACGCCGTAACGGTGAAGCCCTCCGGTGCCTTAGACACCGCGTCACCGTGGCTCATCCACACCTCGTGTGTCTCCGGCACACCAGTGTGAGCGACACCGCCACCGTCGACGACGTTCAGCTGCGTGCGGCCGTACTCACGGTCACCGGTAGCAGCAATCGTGCCGCCGAGCACCTCAGTCATCGCCTGGAAGCCGTAGCAAATACCAAACACCGGAATGCCCAGCTCAAGCCACTCTGGGTTGAGCTTCGGGGCACCTTCGGCGTAGGCACTGGACGGGCCTCCGGACAGCACCAGCGCAGCCGGGTTCTTGGCCTTAATTTCTTCGGTCGTCGCATCATGCGAGACCACTTCGGAATAAATTTTTGCCTCGCGCACACGTCGCGCGATGAGCTGCGCATACTGCGCACCGAAGTCCACGACGAGGACGGGCTTAGTCACCTGTTCAGACACGCCCTAAAGCTTATCAAGACTTACGGACTGCAGGCATACCCAGGTTCAGTGCAGCCGGAGCATCTTCCGGCACAGCCGGGTTCACCGGAGCAATCGGATCCAGGCGCACGTAGGAGTCACCCTGCGCCGGACGCAGATCTTCCTCACCCTTATTCGGCCACAGCGACGTTGCACGCTCCGCATTCGCGGAAATCGACAGTGACGGGTTCACTCCCGGGTTGGCTGCCATCGCCGAACCGTCGTGAATCGAGAGCGTCGGGTAACCCCACACACGCAAGTACGGATCAACAACGCCGTTTTCGGGTGAATCCGAAATCGTTGCGCCGCCAATGAAGTGAGCTGTCAAAGGAATGTTTGCCAACTCACCGATAGTGCCCCCAGCCAGCACACGACCATTCCGACCACGTGCACTGAGCTTGTCCGCCGCACGTTGCGTAGCTTCGTTACCCGACGGAATCCACGTCGGATTCGGCTCCCCCTCGCCCTGCTTACTCATCAGGAAACGCACCGGCCCGATCTTTTGCAGGTACGTCGTAATCGAGTTGTCGCGATTCTGCATCACCAGAGAAATCACGGTGCGCTGCGACCACTTACGCAGATTCACGAGCTGCGTCAGGTAGTTAGGATGCTTTACGACGGTTCCCACAGCCTGCAGCCAACGCGGAGTTGCACGACCTCCTTCGGTCATAATCATCTGCAGCATTGCGATGGCATTAGAACCCTTGCCATAGCGCACTGGCTCGATATGGGTGTCCTCATCTGGGAAGAATGACGAAGTGATGGCTACACCGTTAGAGAAGTCATTTTCCGGGTCCACCTTCGTACCCATCGCGCCCAAAATAGCCTCGGAGTTAGTGCGGGTCAGCTTGCCCAAAGACTTCGGCAGCAGCGGCAAGTGCCCATCGGCCTGCTGGCGATGCAGCAAATTCTGGGTGCCCCATGCACCGGCGGCGAGAATGACGCGCTTAGCGCTAAACTGCTGCTTGCCCTTAGCTACCCAACGACCAGTGCGCTCAGTGTCAATAACCCAGGAGCCATCAGCCTGAGGATGCAGACCGGTAACGGTAGTGCGGTCAAAGACCTGCGCACCAAACTTCTCCGCCAAGTAGAGGTAGTTCTTAACCAGGGTGTTCTTAGCATTGTGACGGCAACCAGTCATGCACTCACCACATTCCGTACAAGCAGTACGGTCCGGGCCAATCCCCCCGAAGTAAGGATCGGAAACTGTTTGCCCCGGCGCACCCTGACCACCGGTCTTGGCGCCAAAGAACACACCCACCGGAGTCGAGCGGAAAGTATGGCCCACACCCATATCTTCGGCTACCTCACGCATGACGACGTCGGCAGGCGTGTCGGATGGGTTGGTGACCACCCCGAGCATGCGAGATGCATTGTCATAGTGCGGAGTGAGTTCTGACTCCCAGTCGGTAATGTGCCCCCACTGACGGTGCTGGAAGTACTCGGTGCCCGGCTTATACAGAGTGTTTGCGTAGTTAAGAGAACCACCGCCGACGCCGGCACCAGCGAGAATCATGACATCTTTCAACATGTGCACACGCTGGACACCAAAGAGTCCCAGCTTAGGAGCCCACAGGTACTTGTGAAGCCGCCAGCTGGTCTTGGCAAAGTCTTTATCTTCGAACCGTCGACCAGCTTCGAGAACTGCCACTCGGTAGCCCTTTTCAGTCAACCGCAAAGCAGAAACAGAACCACCGAAACCGGAACCGACGATTACAACATCGAAATCACGTTGTTTACTCATGGGAAAAGCCACCTTCTCTAAGGGCGTAACGCTAATGCGCGGAACTCATGTTCCTAACCCTAAGCGGAGGTGGCTTTTCAGTAAGGTAGTTTTGCGAAAAAACTATCCGATTACTTTAATTAAAAACCCTTTGGACGTACCGACAGCTCAACGCGGTGGAAGGACTTCAGGTTGGTAAAGCCGCACTTGGCCATTGCGCGACGCAGGCCACCGGCGAGATTGCGGTCACCGAACGGCGAAGCGGAAGGGCCAAACAGAGCCTCTTCCAGGCTGACCAATTCCTTCTCATCGTCGACGACCGGCCACACCGCACCGCGCGGGTACTTCGGATGTGCCGCAACAGACGGCCAGGCGTAGCCCTGCCCCGGAGCTTCGTGGACGGTTGCCAGCACACTGGACAGTGCCACAGCATCCGCACCGCAGGCGATTGCCTTGGCGATGTCACCGACGGTATCAATGCCGCCATCGGCAATGATGTGGACGTAACGCCCCTCGGTCTCATCGAGGTAGTCCTTACGAGCAGCTGCAGCATCCGCAATAGCGGTAGCCATTGGCACATCGATACCGAGCGCATCCGGGGACGTCGTAAAGCCCGTACCGACAATCACACCAGCTGCGCCTGAACGCATCAGATGCAGCGCAGTCTGGTAGTCGACAACGCCACCGGCGATAACTGGAACGTCCAGGCTGCCGATGAAGTCCTTGAGGTTTAGCGGTTCACCCTGAGCCGTGACATGCTCTGCGGAAATCAGCGTGCCCTGGATAACCAACAAGTCGATGCCGGCCTTGATAGCCAGCGGAGCCAGCTCACGGGCATGCTGCGGGGAGACACGAACTGCAGTAATCGCGCCGGTTGCGCGAATCTCCTTGATGCGCTCAACCAACAGGTCAGTATCAATTGGAGCAGAGTGCAGTTCCTGCAGCTTGCGGTTCGCTGCCTCGGATTCACGCTTGGTGGCGGCATTCTTTGCCAACTCCACCAGCTCGGCGATCTTGTCCTGCGCATCGGCGTGACGGGCCCAGATACCCTCGGCGTTGAGAACCGCCAAACCGCCCAGGCGAGCAAACTCAGCGACGGATTCCGGGCTGGCGATGGCATCTGTCGGATGCATCATCATCGGGAGTTCGAAATCGTAGGCGTCAATTCGCCAGGAGGTATCGACGTCCTTGGACGACCGGGTACGCCGAGTGGGAACGAGTGCAATATCGTCCAACTCGTAGGTCCGGCGTGCCTCGCGGCCAATACCGATTTCAACGATGTCGCGCATGAGCTTTCCTCACATGCCCTTTCCGTGGAATTTAACTCGACTAAGCCAGTTTAGCGCTGGTAGTAGTTCGGCGCTTCGACAGTCATCTGGATATCGTGCGGGTGCGACTCGCGCAGGCCTGCAGCGGTGATCTGGACGAACTGTGCGTCGTGCAGCTGCTCGACGGTAGCGGAACCGGTGTAGCCCATAGCTGCACGCAGACCACCGACCAGCTGGTGAACGATGGAGTCGATACTGCCGCGGAACGGAACACGACCCTCAATGCCTTCCGGAACCAGCTTCTCTTCGCTCTTGACATCAGCCTGGAAGTAGCGGTCCTTGGAGTAGGAGCGCTTCTCACCGGTCAGGCCGCGGCCCTGCATGGCACCCAGCGAGCCCATGCCACGGTACATCTTGTACTGCTTGCCGTTGACGAAGGTGACCTCACCCGGAGCCTCAGCGGTACCGGCCAGCATCGAACCGAGCATGACGGAGGATGCCCCGGCTGCCAGAGCCTTGGCGATGTCGCCGGAGAACTGCATACCGCCATCGGCGATAATCGGAACGCCAGCCTTCTTAGCTGCGACAGAGGCTTCCATGATGGCGGTGATCTGCGGGGCGCCCACACCTGCGACAACGCGAGTGGTGCAAATCGAGCCTGGGCCGATACCGACTTTGATGGCATCTGCACCCGCGTCAATCATGGCCTGTGCAGCGCCACGGGTAGCCAGGTTGCCGCCGATAATCTGGATGTTCTCGCCGAATTCCTTCTTAACGCGGGAGACCATCTCAAGTACACCTGAGTTGTGGGCGTGAGCGGTATCAACAACGAGCACGTCTACGCCTGCGTCAGCCAATGCGTGCGCGCGCTTCCAGGAGTCCTCGCCGGTACCGATGCCAGCACCGACCAGCAGACGGCCGGAACCATCCTTGGAAGCATTCGGGTACTGATCCTTCTTGACGAAGTCCTTGACGGTAATCAGACCAGTCAGGCGGCCTTCGCCATCGACGATCGGCAGCTTCTCCACCTTGTGAGCGCGCAGCAGGTTCAGCGCCGCATCGCCAGACACACCCTGCTCAGCCACGACCAGCGGCATCGGGGTCATGATTTCGGAAACCTTGCGGTTCAGGTCTGCCTCAAAACGCATGTCGCGGTTGGTGCAGATACCGACCAGCTTGCCGTCCTTGTCGACGACCGGCAGGCCCGAGATGCGGTAACGAGCGCACTTGGCATCTACTTCGGCGATGGTGTCATCCGGGGAACAGGTCACCGGGTCGGACACCATGCCAGCCTCAGAGCGCTTCACAATCTCGACCTGCTGCGCCTGCTCCTCAATGGACAGGTTGCGGTGCAGGATACCCATACCGCCCTGGCGGGCCATAGCAACAGCCATGCGGGCCTCGGTGACGGTGTCCATAGCAGCGGACACAACCGGAATGTTCAGACGCAGCTCACGAGTGAGCTGCGTCGAAGTATCAACGCCGGAGGGGATAACGTCCGAAGCATCCGGCAGCAGCAGGACGTCATCGAATGTAAGGCCGACTAGTGGAATCTTGTTGGGATTGTCTCCGCCGAGGCTAATTCCCGTGGGGTTGGTCATGGACTCCTCCTGCTCCACCCTTGCCGACATCCGGCCAGGGGCGCTATCGCTTCGTGGTTGCCAAACGTTATATACAGGGTAGTCCTTCAGTGATGAAACGCGACAATTAGGCGGAGCGACAGGTGCCCGACAAGGGTTAGCCGAAAGCTAGCTGAGGGTTATTCCAAGGTGAACTAAACCCCAACTAAGTGCATCGCCAATCGACAGGATTGCCGTACAGAGCTGTTACGGTAGTGGTTGTGAACCACAACTTTTTCTCATCCATGCCGCGGGATCCGTTCGAAGGAGATCCCAATGACCCGGCAAGCTTTCTCGAGCCGGATGAGCCGTTTGCTCCACTGACAGACCAGGAACGTCGAGAGGTTCTTGAAGATCTGGCCGCAGTTCGCCTATTCCGCACCGCTTTGAGCCCAGAGGGATTACTGGGCGTCTGCATGTTGTGTGAGGACTGCGGTGACGAGCACTTTTATAACTGGGAGGTTTTGGAAAACCACTACCTGATGCTCCTGTCTGGACAGGCATCTCCGGTTCACGAGCCACAATTCGATCCAGACCCCTCCCGTTACGCCCCATGGGACTACTGCGCAGGCTTTGTCGACGGTCTGCGTTCTCGACGACCTGGCCGTTTCTAAAAATTTGGTAAGAGTTTGACGGAATTGTTTGCGTAGTATCCCGGCTGGCCTCCTTAGGTTTACCAACCGTTCATTGTTGGCCTCCACACTTGAGCTCACTGCTTCAAGAAAGCTCAATGAAGGAGACATCAATTCCGATGACGTACATCGACCACTTGCCCGGGCCCAATGCGGATTTGTGGGATTGGCAGCTGCACGGCTCTTGCCGCGGGCAGGACTCCGCGACCTTCTTCCACCCGGAAGGCGAGCGCGGACGCGCACGCAGCCTGCGTGAAGCCCGTGCGAAGGCTATCTGCCGTTCTTGCCCTGTTCTTATGCAGTGCCGTAGTCACGCACTCAAGGTTGGTGAGCCATACGGTGTCTGGGGCGGTCTCAGCGAATCTGAACGAAATGAAATCCTTCGAGCTAAGCCGGCCGCACGTGAACGCGAACTTGAACGCGTTCTAGTTACTGCCATGTAGTCCCTCTCCTCTCTCGGACTCCAGCCAGTTCACATAAAACCCAAAATGCTCCCCACCCTCAGATTGAAAGGTGGGGAGCATTTTACGTGCCAAAGGCCAGGGCACTAGCACACTTGCGATTAGTGAGCGTGATCGTGCTGTGGTTCTTCTTCCGGCTTATCCACAACGGAAGCCTCGGTGGTCAGCAGCATACGCGCCACGGAGGTTGCGTTGACGACTGCGGAGTGAGTGACCTTGACCGGGTCGATGACGCCGGACTCAATCAGGTTCTCGTAAGTGTCAGTAGCAGCGTTGTAGCCGTTGCCGTTCTCCAGCTCACCAATGTGGTAGACAACGACAGCACCGTCCTTACCAGCATTCTCAGCAATCCAGAAAGCCGGACGGGTCAGAGCCTTGGCAACTGCACGGACACCGACTGCCTCGTCGCCCTCGAACTCGTCAGCGAATGCCTCGAGTTCACGGGAGATCTGCACCAGTACGGAACCGCCACCGGCGATGACGCCTTCCTGAGCTGCCGCACGAGCAGCGTTAATGGCATCCTCGACACGCAGCTTGCGCTCGTTGACCTCGGTCTCGGTAGCAGCGCCGACCTTAATGACAGCCACACCGCCAGAGAGCTTCGCCAGACGCTCTTCCAGCTTCTCGCGATCCCAGTCAGAGTCAGTGCGCTCAATCTCGGCACGGATCTGGTTACGACGCTCTTCCACAGCCTCAGCGGTGCCAGCACCGTCAACTAGGACGGTCTCGTCCTTGGTAATGGTGATGCGGCGTGCGTTACCCAGCACCTCAAGTCCAACGTCCTTCAGCTGCATGCCAGTGTCAGCCGTAACGACGGTTGCACCGGTGACAACTGCCAGGTCATCCATGAACGCCTTACGACGGTCACCGAAGTACGGTGCCTTCACTGCGGCAACCTTCAAGGTCTTGCGCATAGCGTTGATGACCAGCGCGGACAGAGCCTCGCCCTCGATATCCTCAGCCATGATCAGAGTCGGCTTGCCGGACTCGGCAATCTTCTCCAGAATCGGCAGGAACTCTGGCAGGGAGGAAATCTTCTCGCGGACCAGCAGCACCTGTGCACCGTCGAGAATTGCCTGCTGAGCCTCAACGTCGGTAATGAAGTACGGCGAGAGGAAGCCCTTGTTGAAAGACACGCCCTCGGTCACGGACAGCTCGGTGGCAATCGACTGCGACTCCTCCACAGAGACGACGCCGTCCTTGCCAACCTTGTCCATGGCACCTGCAACCAGGTCACCAATTTCAGTGTCGCGCGAGGAAACGGTTGCCACCTGTGCGATGGCAGCAGAGCTGCTGACCGGGGTGGCGCGCTGCTTCAGCAGCTCAACCGCCTTGTCGGATGCAGCGTGAATACCGCGGTTCAGCGAAATCGGGTTTGCGCCGGCTGCAACGTTGCGCAGACCCTCGCGGACCAGCGCCTGTGCCAGCAGCGTTGCGGTAGTAGTACCGTCACCGGCAACGTCATTGGTCTTGACCGCAACGGACTTAACCAACTGCGCGCCGAGGTTCTCAAACGGATCCTCAACGTCGATGTCGCGGGCGATGGTCACACCATCATTGGTGACCAGCGGACCGCCGAAGGCCTTGTCCAGGACAACGTTGCGACCCTTCGGGCCAAGCGTGACCTTGACTGCGTCGGCAAGCGTGTCCACACCGCGCTTGAGGCCTTCGCGAGCCTCTTCGTTAAAAGCAATAAGCTTCGCCATGTGTGGGTACGTCCTCCCTTTAGTTCTCGATAACAGCCAGGATGTCACGCTGCGACAGCAGCAGGTACTCTTCGCCCTGGTACTTCAGCTCAGTGCCGCCGTACTTGGAGAAGATGACGATGTCACCCTCCTTGACGTCCATAGGAATGCGGTCATCGTCATCGGCCCAACGACCCGGACCAACTGCGATAACGGTAGCCTCCTGCGGCTTCTCCTTAGCGGAGTCCGGGATAACCAGGCCAGAAGCCGTGGTGGTCTCTGCTTCGTTGATCTGGACGAGGACGCGGTCCTCCAGCGGCTTGATGTTGACGTTCGCCACGATGAATTCCTCCATACATGCGGTGATGTGATGTTCTTGTGCCGGTTGGTCTGCCGTGCACAGCCGTCGTCGCGGGTGAACAACTGTGTGTCAAACAACCTTCGTTAGCACTCTACCCCTGCAAGTGCTAACACTCAACAATAGTGAGCGCTAATGCTAATTGGTCAGCTTGTCGGGGTTACACGCCATACGACCGAACGCAGTAACCGTCATTCCGTGTTCCTTGATGTACTCATCGCTAAAGCAGGGACCACCAGAACCGGTTGTGTAACGACTGTCTGGCTCCCTCCTTTGCCAGGCACCTTCGTCCCATTGGTAAACCGCAAGTCCACCACTGTTTGCGCGCCCACCCAGCGCCCACCATCCGTCACAGGCGACGATCGTAAAGTTTTCTTCCGTAGTCGGGAACGCCGACGCCTCGCAATCCCCACTAATCGGATAATCGGGCGTAGCCTTACTCGTAGTTTCCTTCTCCACTTTCTCCGGCGACTTCACCTTCACGGTCTCCGTCGCAGTCGCAGTAACAGTGAGCTTCGGCGCTACTTCATCCTTGGCACCTGCACCAAACCATTGCTCACCTCGACCACTCACAACTAGGTAAAGCACCGCCGCTACAGCGACAATCACCACAAGCAGCAACGCGATGACTGCCCATAACACGCCCCGAGCACGACCGCGCTGATGTTCAACTTGCGGTGCTTGCGTTGTTTGCGGTTCGCCCTGCGGTGCAAACAGCTCAGTCTGATTTTGCGAATTATCGGATGGCTGAAGTTCCCACTCGCTGTAGTCTTTACTCATTTTTGGGCAAGCGCTTTCCTGTAATTGTCCTGCGATCCATGGCAGAGAAACAAGTCAAAGTCAGTTAACGAAACTGAACATGGATCCGAGGGGCAATCACTGCTTATTGCATTACAGGATCTTCCACTGGCATCGATGGGTCGGTCGGGCAGGCGTAGCCAGAGGGCTTGACCCCCGCGGCAATGAGGTAGGCGGCAGCTGCGCCAATCATGACACCGTTGTCGGTGCACAACTTAATCGGTGGCACGTGCAGCGTAATTCCCGCCGAGGTAGCTCGCGCCGCTGCGAGTTCACGCAACCTCGAGTTCGCAGCCACACCACCACCGAGCAGCAGCGTAGTGGCCCCCACATCCTGAGCTGCGCGAACGGCCTTCTTGGTCAATACATCGCAGACCGCCTCCTGGAAGGAAGCACAGACGTCCTCTACGGAGTATTCACGACCTTCCTTCTCCGCCGCCTCGACATAGCGGGCCACGGCGGTTTTCAAGCCGGAGAAGGAGAAGTCATGGCGCGCATCCTGCTGGCGCATCATGGCGCGAGGAAACGCGATGGCCTTGCGGTTACCCTGCTTAGCCAACTTATCGATAATCGGGCCGCCCGGGTAACCCAATCCGAGCAACCTCGAAACCTTGTCGTATGCCTCTCCGGCCGCGTCGTCAAGCGTCGATCCGAGCTCCCCCATCGGACGACCAACCCCCTGTACGCGCAGCAGCTGCGTGTGCCCGCCGGAAACTAGCAGCGCCACTGCGTTGGATAGATCTGCGCCATCGAGAGCTCCGACAGCAACGTGGCCACCAAGGTGATTAATGCCGTAGAAAGGCACACCCCAGGCGGCGGCATAAGCCTTCGCGCCTGCCGAACCGACCAGCAGCGCACCGGCGAGACCGGGCCCCACGGTAGCGGCGACGGCATCTGGGATAAAAGTATCGATACCGAGCTTGGCAGCTGCTTGCGCGCGCGCCTCGGAGACTACTGGCTGCAAGGCTTCCAAATGAGCGCGGGAAGCAATCTCCGGGACCACACCACCGAAGCGGGCGTGCTGCTCCATGGAGGATGCGACGACGTCGGCAAGCACTTCCACCTCGGGAATGGCGGGGGTGCTGGTGTCGGTGTCGTCGTAGCGCACACGCATCACTGCAGCGCCAGTCTCATCGCAGGAACTCTCGATTGCCAGCAGGGTCAACTCGGTCATAGCAGTCATGGTACTAGCGCACCACCGGGTCGCTTACCAGCGACCGAGTTTAAATTTCGAGGCGACCGAGGTTCCGCACAGCGGCACGCCAGAGAGCGTATTCCTCTGGGTAGTCATCGCGGTAGTGGCGCACGGCGCGCATACCGTGCTTAATACGCTCGATTTCCTCGTCGCCGATATCCTTGCCCTCGGCGTCGACAAATACGACCGTTCCGCAAATTGCGGTGGTGGGGTCGGTAAAGAAAGCCGAGTTGCCCGTAGCAGCCTCATTGCGGCCGAGGGACGCGACCGGATTCGGTTCAGCGCCCTCAGCCTTGGCCGTCGGGTTGTAGAGAGCGGCGTAATCGGCGCCGTCTTCCTGAAACGCCACCGAAACACGGTCGGAGGAAACTCCGCCGAGGAATGTAGCAGCGGCCTCCAACTCAAATTCGACGATGCGATGCGTCAGGTCAGGGTTCACCAGAAAACCTTTAATCATGGAAACAGAGGTACCGCACCGCACCCGCTCCCGCATCTCGAGAGCGCTACCCCCACTATGGCCGCGGGATGTTGCGGAGGTTCGACCGTGCCATGTTGATCATCTGACCAACGCCGCCGCCGAAGACGGTGCGAGTAGCGGCCTTGGAGAATCCCATCAGCATGTCCCAGGTGATGTTTGCCGGGATGGACAGGGCATTCGGGTCGGTGATCATATCCACCAGCACCGGACCGTCGTATGCCAGCGCCTCTTGAATCAGGCGAGGCGCATCGGCCGGATCTTCAATTCGGATGGCCTTGATACCCAACGACTCTGCGACTCCGGCGTAGTCCACTGCGTCGTGGTCGGTCTCGTGCTCCGGCAGCCCCTGAACCAGCATTTCCAGCTTGACCATGCCGAGCGAGGAGTTGTTGAACACAAACATCTTGATGGGCAGCTGCTCCTGCTTCACGGTGATGAGCTCACCGAGCAGCATTGACAGGCCACCGTCACCGTTGAAGGTAATGACCTGACGGTCCCGGTCAGCAGCCTGCACACCAATGGCCTGCGAAAGTGCATTGGCCATAGTGCCGTGACGGAAAGAACCAATCTGCTCTCGCTTGCCATTCGGCGTGACGTAGCGTGCAGCCCAGACATTGCCCATGCCGGTATCCACGGTGAAGACGGCATCGTCATCGGCGTACTTATCAATCAGGTCGGCCACATACTCCGGGTGAATCGGTCGCATGTTCTCAACGTCGTGGGTGTATGCCTCGATGACGTGGCTGAGCAGGCGCTCGTGGTTCCGCAGCTGCTTGTCCAGGAAGGAACGGTCAGTCTTTTCATCCAGGTGCGGCAGGATGGTTTCAATCGTGGCAGCCACATCGCCGACGACTGGGTACTTCACCGTGGTACGACGACCGATGGCACGACCATCGATATCGACCTGGGCGACGTTCTTGGTCGGCAGGAAGTCGTTGTACGGGAAGTCAGTACCGAGCAGAATCAACAGATCAGCATCGTTGGAGGCATCGTGGCAGGCGCCGTAGCCCAGCAGGCCGGACATGCCGACGTCATAGGGGTTGTCGTACTGGATGTACATCTTGCCACCCAGCGCATGTCCCACCGGCGACTTAATCTTCTCCGCAAGCTTGAGCACCTGTTCGCGGGCGTCCTTCACACCTGCGCCACAGAAAAGCGTGACGGTTTTAGCCTCGTTGATTGCGTCGGCAAGCGCGGCGGCCTGGCCGGCGTCAGGGAATACGACTGGGCGACCGCTGCTGATAGTGGAGGTGACGAACTCATCATTTTCCACTTCATGCGTTGTAATGTCGCCCGGCAGAACCAGCACGGAAACACCGTGGCCAGTCATGGTCGACTGGATAGCGTGATGCAAAACGACGCCACCCTGCTCAGCGGAGTTGACCATCTCGCAGTAACCGGAGCACTCGTTGAAGATGAACTCCGGATGGGTCTCCTGGAAGAAGTTCGAGCCAATCTGGCGGGAAGGAATGTGCGATGCCAGCGCCAGCACCTTTGCGCCGTTGCGGTGGGAGTCATACAGGCCCTGAATGAGGTGGGTATTACCCGGGCCACAGGAGGCCGCACACACTGCTAATTCGCCGGTGACCAGGGACTCCGCGCCGGCGGCGAAGGCGGCAGCCTCTTCGTTGCGAACGTGCACCCACTCAATGGAGGACTCGCGCACAGCGTCGACAATGGGGTTCAAACTATCTCCAACGAGTCCGAAGATTCGCTTGACACCCTGCTTCTCTAGGGTTTCTACGAGCTGTTTTGCAAAGGTTTTAGCCATGTGCCCGGTCTAACGCAGATTAGTCAATACGTCAACATCTAGCTGGCCGACTCAGGCCGACACATCGTGTACGCATCCGCCCCAGAGCCCGGATAATAGTTCTTTCGCAGCCCCATATTTTCGAAGCCATAGCGCCGATACATGGCGATTGCGGGTTCGTTATCTGTGCGAACTTCCAAAAACACCGGGCCCGGATCCTCCGCCACAGCTGCCATCAGCGCGTCCATCAGCTGCGTCCCAAAGCCCCGGCGCTGCCACTTCTTCCCCACCCCGATGGTGTGAATCTCGTATTCGGCGGCCCCCGCAGGCCCCAGCTTGGTAATCCCCGCATAGCCGCACAGTTCTTCGTCCCCGTCCGCCTCTGCGATCAGCCCGATGTAGAAATTGTTCGGCGCGGCCAGCTCTGCCATAAAGGCCGATTCCGGCCAGGGATCGTCGCCGGCAAACAGCTCCGCCTCAATCGCCGCACACGCCTTGGCCTCAGGAGGTCCGAGACGCACTAGCTTGACGACGCTCATCTCATAGCCTTCGGGACAACGGCATCCGGACGGCGCAAGTACAGCGGCACCAGTGGGCCCGGCGCGGAGTCAAAGTCGACCGCTTCAACCATGGCTGTCGGAGTGGGAAAGACTTGTTCGGCAGCAACCTCAAGCCCGGTAATTTGCTCGATGTGGCTGAGGCTGCCGCGGGCCTGGCTCGGCGCGAAGTCGGCGGCTTCTGCTGCAAGTTCTTCCTTGAGCAGCTCCATGACGTCGGCTGGCTTGGCCACTCCCGGGCCGAAAACTCGCTGGCCATCGCGGTAGGCGGCGAAGTACACCTCGCGGCGGCGGGCATCGGTGACGACCAGTTCATCGCCAACGCCACCCGCGAGCGCATCCAGGCTGCAGATGCCGTAGCAGGGAATTCCCAGAGCGTCGGCGAAGGAGGCTGCGGTGGCCATACCAACGCGCAAGCCCGTAAACGGCCCCGGCCCACAGCCGACAACCACGGCATCTAGCTCGGTTGCCGCCACCCCACTGTCAGTGAGGCACTGCTGAATCAGCGGCACCAGCACCTCGTTGTGCGCACGGGCATCCAGGTGCAGCTTTTCGGCCACGGTTTCACCATCGCGGACAATTCCCGCGGTGACCTGTGGAGTCGATGTGTCAACGGCCAAAATGTTCATACTCAGTAACCTACTTGAACCGACTTGGAGCTACTTGCTCCACTTCCAGGTGACGACGCGGGCATCGTCGTCACGCGAACGATCGATACTCACCTGTAGATAGCGCTCGGAGAGCACCTCGGCGAGCCCCATTCCCCACTCGGCGACCACGACGCTGTCCTCGAGGTCGGTATCCAAATCGAGCGAGTCCAGCGCATCGAAGGCCTCGCCATCGGAGCCGGGGCCCTCTTCGCCAAAGAGTCGATAGGCGTCGACGTGGATGAGGGTGACGCCGTCGGTTGCAAGCGGACGGTGCTCGCGGGCGATTGTGAACGTCGGCGACGTCACGCGACCGCGCACGTTCATGCCACGGGCGATGCCCTGCGTGAGGGTCGTTTTGCCCGCGCCGAGTGGGCCATCGAGAATCACCAGATCCCCAGCTGCCAACTCCCGGCCAATCTCCTCGCCGAGGTCACGCATGTCCTCTGCGGTTGGCGCGAGCCGGCTGCGCACCCACTTTCGCTCGCTACGCCCCTTCGGTGCGGTGAGGATTTCGTAGTTAATGGTGCCGGATGCCTCCGCGAGGTCATCGAGACCGGGCTCCCCCAGTGCGGGATCACCAACGATAACCGCAGTGTCGCCGGCCTCGACATCGGTGTCGGGTCCCAGGTCGACGACGAATTGATCCATACACACGCGCCCTACCTGCGGATAGCGCGTGCCATTGATGCTCACCTCGAAATGCCCGGAGGCCGAGCGCATCATGCCGTCGGCATAGCCACAGGGCACGATGCCGACGGTGGTATCGCGGTCAGCTGTCCACGTCTGCCCGTAGGACACCGACTGCCCCGCCGGCAGCTTCTTGACCAAAATGACCGACGCCTCCCACCGCATCGCCGGACGCAATCCATGGGTGGCACCCACAATTGGCTCGCCACCATAAATCGCCAGCCCTGGGCGCACCATGTCGAAGGCCAGGTCCGGACGCGACAACGATGCCGGCGAATTCGCCGCATGGTTAATCAGCTCGTCCAGCCCCGCCTCACGCAGTGCCGCAATCGCAGCACGGAAATTCTGCGCCTGCTTATCGACGCTCTCGTTGCCCGGCTCATCCGCGCACGCAAAGTGCGTGAAAGCACCGGTGATATTCAGAGCACCGGTCTTGTGCAGCTCAACCAGCTGAGCGACCGCATGCTCAAAGTCCCCATTGGCCATAGAGAATCCCGAGCGGCCCAAACCCGTATCGACCATCACCGTCACACGTGGTGTCACCGACAGCGCCCGCCCGGCATTGGCCACGGCCAGCGCATGAGCCATCGACGGCAGACCGAGGTCAATATCTGCAGCCACAGCGCGCTGCACCAACGAGGTGGCTGCTGCGTCCCAGATCCAGGCGAGGATGGGGATGGTGTGGCCGTCGTCAAGCGTGGCGCGGAGTTCCTCGCGGAGGGAGAGCGCCTCGTCGATTGTTGCGACACCGAGCTGCGTTGCCCCGCCGGCCAGCGCGGCACGCGCGGTCTGCAGCGCACCCTGCGAGTAGCCGTCCGCCTTGACGACGGCCATGAATTCCGACACCCCTGCGATGGCCTTGACGGTCTTCACATTGTGGGTGATCGCGTCGAGATTAACGGTATGGGTCAGGATGGCTGGTGCCGAGGAAGTCATAGCCGTATTTTGCCACTGCTGCCTTCGTTGGTGAACCATGCGGTGGCATCTCGGATGGATTCGGCGATGTCCTGGGCGCTGCAGGGTGCTGGTCCGAACTCTGTCTGCGCGGCCAAAAATGCGGCGCGCGCATGAATAATTGCTGGTAGATAGAGGGCTTCGCCACGCGCTACCCAGGCGCCGAGGAGCCCGGACAGTACATCGCCAGAGCCCGGCGTGGCTGCCCAGGAGCTACCCGCGTCAACCACGACTGTGCGCTGCGTTGTCGGATTGACCATCACAGTGCGGCGTCCCTTGAGCAACACTTCGGAGGAGAACTGCTCGGCAAGTTCACGGGCGTCTGCGATGGGGTTAGTGACCTCGTGCCCGGTCAGGCGCTCGAATTCACCGGCGTGCGGCGTGAGAACAGTGCGCAGGTTGCGCTCCTGGCCGCGCTCACGAACGAGCTGTCGGATGTCCTCATGCTTCGACAGCAGTGTCAGTGCGTCAGCGTCGATGACCACTGGTTTGTCAGTGGTCAGAATGTCTCGCAGTTCCTCGGCGGCTTTCTCATCAGTGCCCCGACCGGGACCGACGACCCAGGCATCGACGCGTACCTCTTTGCGATCCACCGAGTCCTGCTGCGCAATGACCGTCGGCAAGGCTGCGGTGATGCGGTTGCGTGCGGCCGCGTCGCCGACATAGATGACCGCGGGACTGGTCGCATGCACGGCAGCGGTGGCGCACAGCTGACCTGCGCCCGGATACGCTTCGCTTCCGGCAGCGATTCCTGTAACTCCAGTGGAGTACTTGTGGTCAGCTGCACCGGGTTCGAGCGGGGTCATCGCGCCAAGTGGTGCCGGAAAGCTCCCGCCTAGGGCTTCGTAGAACTCCACGGTCGGAGTCTGGTGGTGGACGGCATTGTAGGTACCGTTTTCATAGAGCGTCTGCCCCAGTCCTGGAAGTTCGAGGGAGAAGGCATCGAGCGCAATTTCGTGTAATTCGACGGTGCCACAGGATTCGGACAGCGAGTGCGCGTAGCGCAGACCGCCGAAAGTCACCGTTGTCGTGGCCTCCACGTGAGATGGCAAGTACGGGTTCTGTCTCTCCTCCAAATCAGGGTCTGGATTGATGGTCTGGGCAGGCGGGTCAAAAGTACGCCCAGTATCGGTTTCTACGCCGCTCGGCACATCAACCGCGAGAATGGGAACTTTGCCCAACCGCGCTTCGCGCACCAACCACGCGGCCTCTTCACGCAGCGCGCCGTGACCTCCGAGCCCCACGATGCCGTCGATGATCAGTGCGTAGTCTTCACTAATCGACCACAGAATCTTCGATAAATCCGTCTCCCGGTCACACCCCAACGGCAGCACCCGCCCACCTGCGAGTTCAAAAGCTTTCAGTGCCCGCTCGTGTGGCTTCGAGCCCAGCAAAACCGCATCCACGCCATGCCCATCCGAGGACAAGTTTCGGCCAGCATAGAGTGCATCGCCACCATTGCCTCCCGATCCAACCAACAGCAGCACGCGACCGCGACCAGGCTCCGGAGATGCCTCTGAGAGCATCCGCTCCGCCACCTCCGACACAGCGGCGGCTGCGTGGCGCATGAGTTCGTCGTCACGCGTTTGTGCGTCCAGATAGGGCTGTTCCGCGGCGCGAATTTCGGCAGCTGTGTAGCAGTACGTCATAAACCCAGCCTACGATTAGCCCCTATGGATGACTACTCCCCGAGCACGCGAGTTTTCGGCCCTCTACTGCGCGCCTTTCCCCAGGCATACCTGCGCTCGTTGCGTCATCCCGAATGGATCCCCCACGGCGTGCAGGACGTTCGCGAAATCCTCGACGGCAAAATCACTCCCGACCTGGACAGATACAACGGTCGCATACCAATTGTCCTGGTTCACGGCACCTGGATGAACTCGTTCAACTCCTTCGCCATGTTGGGGCCGTTCCTCGCCCGGAATCGCCCCGTATTCTCACTCGATTACGGCTCCGACCCCGCCACGCTGGTCAGCCGTCTCCGTAGCGTCAAAGCCACCACCGATTTAAGCGATGCGCTCGCCGAAGTCACCGACCTTCTCGACCGCTTCCGAGCCCAACTCTCCCTACCCCGCATCGACCTCATCGGTCATTCCCAGGGCGGTCTACACTGCCGCAGTTACGCCAACGCGAGCATCGATTCGCTTTACGACGACGCCCTCAACCATGGCCTCAACGAAGAAGAAGCCGAGCAGTACGCCTCCGACAACAGCCCCGTGCGGGCAGTGATCTCGCTTGCGGGAAACCATCGCGGCACTACTGCGTGGGGCATGCGCCGAAGGCTCAGTGCCCTTGAGCGATGCGGCCTACCGATGCACAAGCTCGTCGACCGCCTTGTCGGCCGTGCCTGCATTCAACAGCTGCTGGACTCTGACTACATTGCGACTCTGAACCGCGCAGCGCGTGGCATTACCCGACGTGGTCCGCACTACCTGAATATCGGCACCCCTTTTGACACCGTGGTTCGCCCGTGGACCGGCGCCTTTTTGCCCGAACAAGAGGGTCACCACATTACGAACGTCAACAACGCCACCGGCGGTGGCGACTGGTCTGATCACCTCGCGCTGCTCTACTCCCCCAATACCTTAGAACTCATCCACGAGTTCTTAGACGAGCTGGATCGCGCCGAGGAGGGTGGCGCCGAGGAGGGTGGCACCGAGGACTCTTCGACCAACAAGCAAACGCTGCGCCATGTACGGCAGCGAGTCCTGCCTTTGTACGGCGCCCTGCCGAGGGGCCTCGGACGGAGGAGGCTCGGACGGAGGGGCCGGATCTAATTCAGCACAGAATTTTAGAACATATTTCCAGAATTCTATTGACAGTTTTTCAAACAGGTGTACGATTTGGGTTGTAGGGAAAATTTGTAAGCGAAAGTTCTTTGTCCGGTGCACAGGGGTTGGCGGGACTGGTTGACACAGCCTCTCCATGCTTCTCTCCACCACAGAACTCAATCTTCAATTCTCCGGCGGACACGTAGTAATCAGGGGGATAACCAATGTCATCGCCGCCCACAGAACTTCCAGCACCAGGTCAAAAGCCCTCATGGGCCAACCAGCAATCCGACGACCCGATTAGCAGCGCGGCCCGTGCCATCAACGCCGCAGACCTTCAACTGATCGATATCTGCGCTCCCGGTGAGGAGGTCGATGTCAATCACCATCTTGCCCGCATAAGCATTCGAACCGGCCTTAGCCGCGGCAAGTGTTCTACGCTGTGCGAAATTGCGCTGATGTTCGAACGCCTACCAAAAGTCCGGGCTCTCATCGAATCCACCTTCTGTTTCTCGTTAGCCCATCTCCGCGCCATCGCCAATGGCGTTGCCGGGCTGTCACCAGATCAGTTCGACACGGTAGAGCCCCATCTTTTGGAAATGCTCACTCCGACGCGACCTCGACAAGCAATGGTTGGTGTCTACACGCTGTCTCGTCTAATCGGCGACTTGGTTTCTGAGTACAACGACTGCGCCCGCAACGACGGCACCCAACGGGTTCCAGAAGGCGAAGCGGTCGCACTCTCCGACACGGGCGATGGCAAGCACAAAAAGGTCACAGCAATCCTTGAAAACGACCGCGCGACCGAGCTCATGGCCAGGATTCAGGGGATTCGCAACACAGCAATCAATCGTGGTGAACAGTGCACGCAGGCGGAAGCGCTACTACAGCTGGCACAGAAATCGACCAATGCCGAGATTGTCATCAATGTCTACCGCGAGGTCGGCGGTGGGCCAGCATGGATTGATGGCGTCGGCTGGTTGAGCGAGGTAGCCACCGAAGAATGGCTTGCCCGCGCAACTCACATCCGTATCTCCGCCGACAGCAAGGTGGATGGTTACCGCCCCACCGAGAGCCAGGTGGCTCGCGTCCGTGGGCGTGACGGTACCTGCCGCTTCCCCGGCTGCGACGTCCCGGCAGCCAAGTGCGACCTGGACCATATTCAGCCGTACAACCACGACAATCCCAAGCAGGGCGGGCCGACTGACACTGAGAATCTGCACTGTCTCTGCCGCCGACACCACAATCTAAAAACGCACGAGGGCTGGGATATCGACAGATACCCCGACGGAACAGAAGTGTGGACTTCCCGTAATGGGGACACCGCGACTAGCGTTCCGGTTGGGCCGCTAAAGAACGTCGGCAAGCAAACTTTTCATCAGCGTGTGACACGGAAGATGAAGACGATTCAGAAACGCAACCTCGATTGGATGTTGTCATTTTGCCATGTATCCGATGAGGTCTGGGACCTATCCGAGGAAGAAGCAAAACGCATCGAGTCCCTCACGGATGAAGAACTCGATGCGGAGATTGAGCAGTACCGACGAAAGCAGGACGAACTACTCGACGGTGACTGACTTAGCCAGGTTGCGCGGCTTATCGATGTCCTCGTTACCGCACTGGCGAGCAATCTCAGCTGCCAGGAACTGCATTGGAATCGTAGACAACAGCGGCTGGAGCAGCGTGGAGGTCTCCGGGATCTCAATCAGGTAGTTCGCAAAAGGAACCACCGACTGATCCCCTTCTTCGGCAATCACGATGGTCTTGGCACCTCGGGCTCGAATTTCCTGGATGTTGGAGACAATCTTGGAGTGCAGCACGGCGCGCCCCTTCGGCGATGGCACTACGACGACGACCGGAAGATCATCCTCGATGAGTGCAATTGGGCCATGCTTGAGCTCGCCTGCCGGGAACCCCTCTGCGTGAATGTAGGCAAGCTCCTTGAGCTTCAGCGCACCCTCAAGTGCGACTGGGAAACCAACGTGTCGGCCGAGGAAGAGCATCGTCGGAATAGCACCGATTTCCTTGGCCATGTCGATGAACTCATCGCCCTTAGCGACGACCTTGTCAATCAGTGCCGGGATGGTCTCCAGCTCTTCAAACTCGCGAGTGACCTCATCCGGGTACTTAGTGCCGCGTGCCTGGGCAAGAGCCAATCCGACCAGGTAGTTTGCGGCTACCTGCGCCAGGAACGACTTGGTTGCAGCAACACCAATCTCCGGGCCGGCGTGCGTATAGAGCACGGCGTCAGACTCACGCGGAATCTGTGCACCGTTGGTATTGCAGACAGCCAGCACGCGGGCGCCCTGGCTCTTTGCGTGTCGCACGGCCTCAAGGGTGTCAGCAGTCTCGCCCGACTGCGAAATAGCGACCACCAGCGTCTGGCGGTCCAGCACCGGATCGCGGTAGCGGAACTCGGAAGCGACCTCAATCTCGACCGGGATACGAACCCAGTGCTCAATGGCGTACTTGGCCAACAAACCGGAGTGGTATGCGGTACCACAGGCGACGACGAAGACCTTCTCGATGTCACGCAGATCTTGGTCACTCAGGCGAGACTCGTCGAGAACGATGCGGCCGTCAACGAGGTGACCGGCCAACGTATCGCGGACGGCGGCAGCCTGCTCGTGGATTTCCTTCATCATGAAGGAGTCATAGCCACCCTTTTCGGCTGCGGCGAGATCCCAGTCGATGGTGAATGGTCGACCCTGCTGCTCATTGCCGGCGAAATCCAGAATGCGGTAGTCATCTGCGGTGATGATGACGACGTTGTCCTGCCCCAGCTCCACGGCCTCGCGGGTGTGCGCGATGAAAGCCGCAACATCGGAGCCGAGGAACATTTCGTTTTCGCCCACACCGACAATCAGCGGAGTGGAGCGACGAGCAGCGATGATGCGGTCCGGGTGGTCTGCATGAGTAAACAGCAGCGTAAAAGCACCCTCGAGGCGGTTGAGCACGGACAGCGCAGAGGCCTCGAAATCACCAGCGGTAGATCCGCCGTCGGAACCGTCCAGGGCACGGGCGAGCATGTGCGCGGCGACCTCGGAGTCGGTTTCGGACTTCAGCTCAATGCCGGCATCCTCCAGCTCCTGACGTAGCGGAGCAAAGTTCTCGATAATGCCGTTGTGGACGATAGCCACCTTGCCGTCATAGGACTGGTGTGGGTGGGCATTCTCATCAATTGGGCGACCGTGGGTAGCCCAGCGGGTGTGCCCAATTCCGGTGGTTCCAGTGATTTTGTCGCGCCCATCCGCATCAAGGGCAGCCTCGAGGTTGGCGAGTTTACCGGCCTTCTTCTCTACAGTGATATGCCCCTGATCGTCGACAATGGCAACACCCGCGGAGTCATAGCCACGGTATTCCATGCGTCGTAGCGCATCGACAGCAATATCCAGGGCGGGCTGATGGCCCACATATCCAACGATTCCACACATGCCCTACAGAATAACCCGCGAAGCGGAAAACCGTCATAACGAAATAGACATTCTCGCTCATCCTGGCACTTTTTCAGCAAAGGTATGCACCTTATAGTTAAGCTATTCACTGTGGCTGACAACTTGAAGACTCTGACATCTAATCTTTCCAAGCGTGGACCGCACCGCGTCATGGTCGGTGATCTCGCTTTTACTGGCCTGCCGGGAAAGGTCTACACGCCTGCCGAGGGCAATGGCATCCCCGGTATCGCTTTCGCACACGATTGGCGCACACCGATTGAGGAGTACCACGCCACGCTGCGTCACCTAGCTTCGTGGGGCATCGCGGTCGCTGCTCCGGACACCGAAAATGGCATCGTGGCAGACCACCGTGGTCTCGCCAACGATTTGGAGACAGCGCTCCAGATTCTCGCTGGTGTCCGCCTCGGTGAGGGCAAAGTCGTCGTCCACCCGAAGAAGCTTGGCGTTGCCGGCCACGGCATGGGCGCAGGTGTAGCCGTCCTCGCCGCTGCTGGTCACGACCTCATCTCCGGCGTTGGCTGCGTCTTCCCCGCAACTACCGCGCCTTCCTCCAGCGCCGCTGCAACTAATGTCTCGGCCCCGGGCCTCGTCCTGGCTCCTGGCGAGGATCAGTGGCTCGATCGCGGCAACCCGGCTCGCCTGGCTGTTCAGTGGAAGGGCGATGTCGTTTACCGCGAAGTAGACAAGGCTGACCAGGGCAGCTTCTCGGAAACAACTCTTCTCCGTCGTCTAGCGGGCTTCTCTTCCTCCAAGGTGAAGTACCAGGAGGTCGCGCGCGCCGCACTCACAGGCTTCCTGCTGGCCACGGTCGGTGACGACAAGAAGTACTCGGATTTCGCAGACCCGACCGCCACTATCAAGGGCACAACTAACCGCGATATGGAGTGGCTCATCAAGGAGCTGCCGGAAAACCCGGAGCACTCGCTGATTCCCGGCAAGTAGTCACTAGGCCACGCTTCAGGACACGCCCCGAATCGACTTCACCGTCGGCGTCCCTTTCCCCGCCCGCCCGAACAACCGCGTAACGGTTCCCTTCGGTCGGGCGGTTTTTTGTTGCTTTTCGACGCCCGCCGCCACCTCCCTCTCCTTAATTTCGCGTGCTTTACGACGCTCCTCCAAACCCTGCAATTCTTTCTGTGCCCTCTGTACCGCCGTATCGAACTCCTGCCTAGTCATTGCAGCAGCGTCGTAATAGGCCTGCCCAATCCGGTCATATTTCGCGGCATGCTTACTCCCCATTACCACTCACCTGCCGTTGGCGAATTGACCGCGCCCACAAGCTCCTGGGCGTTGGGCTGCTCAGGGGGCTCGGGCACAGCTGAAGCAGATTCCTGCACTGATGCTGCCGAATCCTGGGCTGGTGCTGGCTGCGGCTCTGCTTGTGGTTCTGGCTGCGGTTCCGCTCGCTGTTCTGCTTGCGTCTCCTGTGGCAGCTCGATTCCCAAGTGCTTTAGTTTCTCAGCTGGAGGAGGCGGTTCAGGAACATTTTCAGGTTCGGGCTCGGGTTCAGGTTCGGGCTTGGGTTCAGGTTCGGGCTTGGGTTCTGGTTCGGGTTCCGGCACACAGTCCTCCGGCGCAGGAGCTGGTGCTGGTGCTGGTGCTGGCGCAGGTGCCTGTTCGCACACTGGCTCTTCCGTCTCCGTGCACATGTCTAAGTTGAGCAGTGAGGACGCGACACTGCCTGCAACCCCGACAGCTCCCGCAATTCCAGCGATACTGGCCGCCCCGGCAGCGCCAATGGCACCTCCAACGGATATTCCAGCAGCAACGCCTGCCTCTATCCCAATATCAACGTTGGCAACGACCCCAATTCCACCAGCGGTAGCACCGTTGCCACCGGTTACAGTAGCTCCTTCGCCACTCCCAGACTCAGCCACCTCTGCACAGGCCGCCGAGGTAGCACCCGAACTGGCTGGAACAGTAGGAGGCTGCGGCGGGGTGGCGACCACCGCGGCCTCAGTGTCACACGCTGCCTGCTCAAGACACTGCTCGATGCAACTATTACGCGCATCGTAGAGCTGACCAGTGGAGTCGACGAGACTGTTACACACCTGCTGGGCCACTTGTGCGGCTTCGGCGCCGACCTCCGGATCGTCGACAAGCGCTTCGCACTGAGAGAGGATGCCGTCGGTTTGCTCAGCCATATCTTCTGCCTGCTTTTCGCAATCCTCGAGGACCTCGTCGACTTTCTTGCCACACTCGCCGACACTCTGCGCGCCATCGGCGGACTGCTCATCCTGATTCGCACAGTCCTGCGCGGCTTTATCACAGCGCTCTTTGGCAGCGTCGGCAGCATCGCCTTTCAAACCGCCCCAATCGAAAGCCATAACAATAGTTATCGCGGAGGCTATCAACCCCACGGAGTTGGAGAACTTGGATAGGGCGCTGCCTTTCCAGCCGTCAGCGCGTCGCACCTTATCCAAGACTTTGGGCAGATTCTTGCCGATGCCGCCGACCCCGCGCTTGGCTCCAATACGGCTTCCACGGCCAATAACACGCACCAATATCGGAAGAATTCGAGCAACCCACGGCATCAGTCCACTACCTCAATTCCACCGAGGTCGGCACTCCCGTCGCTGTCACAGCTTGCAAAGACACGCCACTGTTCCCGTACTGCCGGAGCATGGTTGCCAAGTCCCGCGTACATCGATTGCCCGTGCTCACGCAGCCGCACTGCCGCCTGCTGCAGACGACGCCCCTGGGCGGCAAAACCCTGGCCACAGTCTGCTGCGGAAATATCGGGAGCGCTTCCCCACCGCTCATGGCCGTCACGGCCGCGCTGCTCAATCTCTCGGGCAGCCGAGGTCACTGCATCTTCCGAAAAGTGCAGCAAGCCTCCGCCACGGCCTCCAGTAAAACTTGCGGACACGAAAAATCCCCTTCCCTGCGAAAAACAGTTCTTATTACTGTTAGGCGCGAAAAAAGGGGATTCGGTTCCGTTGAAGTACTAGTGCGGGTGCCCCCGGGCTAACGAGCGCGGTAGATGCGCTTACACCCCTCAACACCGGTGAAGCTGAATGGGCCGGTGCCAATCAGGGCGTCGTCTCCCAGGTTGGAGTACTCCCCCGGATCTTCATGCGTCACCTGAGCGTGGCGGTAGTAGGTCGGATCATCGAGCTTCACGCGTTCATCCAGTTCACGCGCATTATCTGCGGCGCGCAGCTGGGACTCGTAGCCCTCGACCACATTGCCGGTGAGGAACTCAGCAACCGAGCCGGAACCGTAGGAGACAACAGCGACCTTCTTACCAGCCAGGTCCTTCTCGGTGTCCAGCAGCGAGAGCAGGCCGAAGTAGGCCGATGCTGTGTAGGAGTTACCGATGATGCGGTTGTACTCAGTGGTTGGGCCGAGCTGGCGGGCCTCGTCCTCCGCGGTGAGCTCCACACCGTTATTGGCCGAAAGCTGCCGGTGCGCCTTGTAGGCCATCTTGGTAAACGGCTGGTGGTAGCTGAAGTAGTCAATCTCGCTGAAGTCCACGCCGCCGCGGGCACGGTAGTCCTCGTAAGCGCCCTGAACAGCGTCGATGTAAGCGCTAATAGAGAGCTTGCCCTCCACCAACGCCTGGCTGCGGTGGTTCGGACGCCAGAAGTCCATAACTTCGCGGGTGAAGACGCCCGAAGCCGCATCGATAGCCAGGATGCGCGGATTAGCGGTCACCAGCATGGCTACAGCACCTGCACCCTGGGTCGGCTCCGCAGCGGAGTCCAGGTCATAGCGGGCAATGTCGGAGGCGACAACGATGACCTTCTCCTCCGGATTGCGGGCCACCAGAGCGCACGCGAACTGCAGCGCCGCGGTACCGGAGTAGCAGGCCTGCTTCAGCTCGACAGAGCGCGCATGCGGGTCAAGACCGACCAACTCATGCACATAGACAGCAGCGGCCTTCGACTGGTCAATACCGGTCTCAGTGGCGAACATGATGGTGCGCACGCCGTCGATACCGTGGCGGTCGACGATCTTCTTCACCGCGGTCGCGGCCATCGTCACCGGATCTTCATCAGAGGCAACCACGCTGGAGCGTTCCTGCCCCAGGCCCTTGTGGTACTTTGCCGGTTCCGCTCCGAGTCGGGGCGCAATATCGGCGAGGTCAATGCAGTACGAACCCGTCGCAAAAGCGATGTCATCAATACCGACCGGGGTCACATTGCTTGTTGTCATCAAAACCGTGCCTTCACTACCTCTACAGATTTTTAAGAAATAACGGGCAACGAAACATCCCTATGTCATCAGAACGGCCATCAGAGCAGTCATCAGACCACGGGATATTTTGCCCACAAAATGTTAATTGCCTACTACAGAAATCTAGCGCGTTTACCTGAGATTTGTCTTAGGTTTTGCGAATTGTCGCAAACGACTATTCACAAAGCACTACTTCGCACGCTCGATAGAAACGTGCGCCTCCATCAGCTCACCCGGGTTCGTCTGTGCCGCGAGCAGGGAAAGCTCACCACACCAGACGATTGCCGCGCAGCACGCTGCTAGACGACGGGCATTCTCGCCCGGCTCACGGTCCTCCTTGCAGCCCAGCGCCGTGAGATTCTTCTCCACGAAGTCCAAGCCCTTGCCGTTGCCCACGGAACCGACGATCAAATGTGGCAGGGTGCAGCTAAAGCGCACGGAGCCGTCGTCAAGCGCCTCTACCTGCGTCAGCCCCTGCGAGCCTTCGACGATATTCGCAGCGTCCTGACCGGTAGCGAGGTAAAAGCCCAGCAGCATATTGGCGTAGTGCGCATTACCGCTGCGCAGCGAACCGGCCATGATGGAGCCGACGAGGTTCTTGCGTTCGTTGAGCTCAGCCAGGCGCTTGGCAGTTGTGCGCAGACGCTCGCGGACAACCGGCTCCGGAATGACGGCCTCGGCGATTACGTACTTACCGCGGCCCAGAATGCCATTGACTGCGGAGGTCTTCTTATCGGTGCAGTAGTTGCCCGAGATGGAGCCATAGCCCAACTCTGGCATCTGCTCCATCAGGTAGGACATCAAACGCTCAGACGCCAGCGTGGCCATGTTGTGGCCCGAGGCATCACCGGAGAAGAAGTCAAAGCGGACAAAGAGAAGACGCGATGCGATCTGGAAGTGAATATCTACCAGCTTGGCAAAACGCGAGGAGGACTCCACGACCTTCTTCAGCTCGTCATAACGAGACAGGATGTTGTCGCGCGCAATGACGGCATCCGCTGCCGAGTCGAGAGTGAAAATCACCGATCGGGTCATCTTCTCACCGACGAAAGTGCAGGTAATGCCACCTTCGATCATGCGGGAGACCTTCGCACCGCGACCACACGACGGCCACAGCGGGGTCTCGTAAGTCGCCAGCGGAATCTTCACCTCGTCATTCATGACGTTGCCACTAATGCGCACCGGACCAATCCAGCTCAGCGGTACGTGTGCATATTCCAGGTCGTGCGAGCTCTTTTCAGCCATTGTCCTAAGCGACCCTTTCTAGCTGCATGCAGCTTCGGTTCCCAGCTTCTGTAAATTTCAGCTGTCTTAAATTCTACGGTCAAAAAACTGTGGTCAAAGTTGAGCGGCCAGCTTCAGCGGCAACGGCCGGATGCCAGCTGCTTGCCAGCGCGCGGTGATGTCCGCGGCAGTCTCCTCGGCATCGACACCATCTGAGACTCCCACCAGCGCGATTCCGCAGTCACCACCACCGGAGCCGCTGCTCTTGCCCGCAGCCCCCGCGCCATCGGCGATGTCGGCGAGCGCTTTCAGTTTCTCCGTCTCGATGCACACAGCACGCTCACGCTCATAGTCCTGCAGCAGCGTCCGATTCTCACGCAGGCAGGCAAACGCCGCGGTGTGGTCGCCGTCGGCAAGCGCCTGCCAGAGTCTTTCGCTTATCGACGAGACCCCGCGCACAAAATCACGGTCTGCGCCACCGGCCTTCTTCAACTGCGAGTCCGTCTTCACCGGACTGCCCGTCCAGCCGACCAACAGTTGTAGCCCACCGAGGTCGGCACGGGAGTCAATGCGAAGATTCGGCCACGGTGCCGCCACGGCAGCGACAGGATCAGCCGCCACGAGCTCTGCGAGCGCCGTCGGGTTCGGCCGACGATAGAGCACCACCCCGCCGTGCGCGGAGCACGCGATATCGCCGCCGGAACCAGCCGCACCAGCCAGAAGCGTGGCCACCATCGCAATCTTGTACACATCCAGCGGATCGAGCTCCAGACCCAGGTGGGTCCCCAGCGCACGAGTCACAGCCACAGCGACAGCCCCGGAGGACCCCAGGCCATACTTCGCACCGCTGTCGGCATCATCGAGGTCTGATTCAATGACGATATTGATGGGACTCTCTGGGATATTTTCCAGCTCGCCCGCAGCAATGCGATAGACCAGGGAAATCGTATGGGTCGCGATGTCATCTGGTGCATCGATATCAGTGACACGCCCCTGCGGGCCGTAATAGCTGGAGTACACGCGAGAGACCGGC
Organism: Corynebacterium sp. MSK012; assembly: GCF_030232435.1. Lineage (NCBI taxonomy): Bacteria > Bacillati > Actinomycetota > Actinomycetes > Mycobacteriales > Corynebacteriaceae > Corynebacterium > Corynebacterium sp. MSK012. Next base: position 74,554 of record NZ_JASPJU010000011.1, on the reverse strand, counting down.
TGCGTTGGGTCGGCATCGTGGCACCGAACCGTCACATAGCGGTCGACGCCTGCGATGACGGCCAGACCCTCGACATCCATCACCGCATACTCACCAGTGAGGTACAGTTTGCCACAGCCACGGCCGATGGACTCGCCTTCGATAGGTCCGCCTTTAGCGTTGCTCAACTACTCCCCCAGCTACACCAGGTAAGCGCCAGGGCCGGAACCGGAAACCAGCACGTCAATATCCTCGAACTCTGCGCGGAAACGATCCGCGATGGTCTCGGCATCGCCGCTGCGGCACAACACCTTCACGTTCGGCCCGGCATCCATGGTGGCGTAGCACTCGGTGCCCTCGTCACGCAGCGTAGCGACGAGATCGAGAGCCGCCACTGAATCCGGATTCCAGTAACGCACCGGAGGCAGAGCCCCCAGCATGGTGGCGTGCATGCGCATGGCGTTGGCCTCAGCGAGCTCACCGACCGCAGTGAAGTCCGCAGCGGCGATGGCGGCCTTCATATCCTCGATATCACAGGGTACCTGCTCCACCCAGGCCGGGAAGAACGGTGATGTCTCGACCGTGCGACGCATGGCGGCACGGCTGTCAATCTTCTTGCGGCCCGGGGCCAAAACCGCCACGACCAGGGAGAGGTCCAGGCCGGAATCCGGCAGAGCCACTGCGTGGCTGGAGGCATCGTCATCGCCGGGCAGCCACTCAACGAGGCCGCCGAAAATGGAGCGACAGGCCGAGCCCGAACCGCGACGGGCCAGAGCCGAGAGCTTTTCCGGAGTGTAGTCCAGGCCGTAGGCCTTCGCCGCGGCCAGCGCGAGAGCGCCAAAACCCGACGCGGACGAAGCCAGACCCGCACCCGTCGGAATCTCGTTGGTGCTGGTCACCTCTGCGAAGCTCGTGCTGCCCGCACGCTCGCGGACCAAATCCAAAAACTTCTGGACACGGGAGAGGTCCTTGCCCACCATCTCCTGGCCGTTCAGGGTGCCCGAGTCGGCGGTGACGCTGGGATCGTCGATAAGCGACACCGTGGTCGTCGTCGGAGCGATGCCCAGAGTAAGGGACAGCGAACCTGTGGCCGGTAGCTGCACGGCCTCATCGCGCTTGCCCCAGTATTTAATCAGGGCGATGTTGGGATGAGCGACGGCGGTAGCGGTCGTGGTCACGAGGGATTTACCTCCACAGTCCAAGTAGCAACGGCATTGGCGCCCATCATGGCATGGCTAATCAGTTCCGCGTGATCGGCGGACTCTGCCAGCGCCATCACACAGCCACCGCAGCCGGCACCAGTGAGCTTTGCCCCGTGGGCACCTGCCAGACGCGCGGCAGTGACGAGATCGGTGATGGACTCATGCCCAACACCTAGTTCCTCTAGCGCTTCCTGCGCCGAGTCCATGCGATGTCCCAGACGGACAAAATCGCCCTTGGCCAGGTTGTGCACCGCGCCATCGGCCAGCTGCCCCAAGTGGTCCAGCAACTCTTGGCCGTGGACTCGGTGGGAATCGACGAAACCACGCACGCGGGCAACGGCCAGCGACGTCGAACCACGCACACCGGTATCCCCCAGCACTAGCCACATCTTCTTGGCCACCTTCAGCGGATGGAACTCACCCTGCTTGAAGTAAACCGGACGCGATGCGCGGGCAACCGTGGCATCCAGGCCAGAGGGGTTACCGTGCGCCAGACGCTCAGCTTCCTGCACCAGGTCAAAGCGCTGACGCTCGGTCAGAGTGCCATCGGCGAGGTCACGCACTGCGTCGATAAGCGCATGTGCCACTGCGGCAGAACCACCCAGCCCTGCGGCGGGCGGGATACCAGAGCGGAGACGAACCAGCAGGTCGCGTTCGGGAATACCGAAGGTGCGCAGGCCAGCGCGGAGTGCAGCGGCGATAGAGGCAAAGCGCTCCGGCAGCTCATCGATGTCAATGACCTCGCCGTCCATGGAAAACAGGACTGGAGAATCCTCCACGCGGTCAATCCACGCCATCGTGCGCAGCGACGTCACCGGCAGCGCGATAGCCGGCTTGCCATAGACGACAGAGTGCTCGCCCAACAGAATCGACTTGGCATGGCCTTCACCGAATGCGGCACCCTGCTCATTGGCCAGGGCATAGAACTCCCCGGTCTCCAATTCCTCGGACTTGTCGAGGCCGAAGTCGTCGACGCTGGCGTTTTCTACGCTGGTCACGAAGCTACACATCCTTTTCCGAAACCGACTGCGCGGCAGCCTGCGCCTCCGCTGGGCCATGGATACCCGGCACACCCGCAATGTCGAAACCGTACTTGGAGAACTTCTCCGCCCCGACACCCCAGACGTGGTTAAACCACTCCGTCATCGGTTCGTTCGCACGACGTTCTGCGAGCTCCTGCGGGGTCACGTACACCACTTCATCGACCTCATCGGGGTTGATATCCACCGACTTCGGATCGACGATGCCGGCGTACACGTGGTTGTACTCGTGCTCCGCCAATCCCGAACGATCATCGATGACCTGGTAGATAACAATGCCGATTTCCTCCAACTGGGAGACATCCGCACCGAGCTCTTCCTTCGCACGACGCTCAACGGCATCGGCCACCGGCTCCCCCGGCAGTGGGTGCGAGCAGGTCGCATTCGTCAGTAGCAGTGGTGAGTGATACTTCGACTCCGCACGGCGCTGCAGCAGCATGCGTCCCTGCTCATCGAAGAGGAAAAGAGAAAAAGCACGGTGCAAAATTCCCGGTGGAACGTGTGCTTCAAGCTTGCCGACGGTACCGAGAACCCGACCGTCACGATCGACTACCTCTACCTGGATGTCGGCTTCACCCGGGGCAAAGCGGGCTTTAATGTCCTCTGGCGCATCATTCATTTCCACACTCCTGACTCTAGACTGCGGCCACAACCGCAGCTAACTCCCCGGCAATCTTGCGGGCCGATTCCGCATCGGCGGCCTCCACCATGACGCGGAAGAGCTCCTCGGTGCCGGACGGGCGCAACAGCACGCGACCGGTGGAACCCAGCTTCTCCTCGGCTGCATCGATGGCGGCCTTGACCTCATCAGACTCCAGAATTGCGGCCTTGTTGGACACCGGCACGTTGATAAGAGTCTGCGGCAGCACCTTCATTACGGAGGCCAGCTCAGCCAGAGACTTACCGGTGCGTGCCATCCGCGCCATGAGGTACAGACCCGTGAGGGTGCCGTCACCAGTGGTCGCATGATCCGGAATGACCACGTGTCCCGACTGCTCACCGCCGAGCGAGTAACCGCCAGCGTTCAAATCAGCCAGCACATAGCGGTCGCCGACCTTGGTGGTACGCAGGGCGATATCGTTTTCCTCCATCGCCAGCTTGAGGCCGAGGTTACTCATCACAGTGGCCACCAGCGTGTTGTGGTGCAGTAGCCCCTCTTCCTTCATGGCGACGGCCAGGATGGCCATGATTTGGTCACCATCGACGATGTTGCCCTGCGAGTCCACAGCCAGGCAGCGGTCGGCATCGCCATCGTGAGCCAGCCCCAGATCCGCGCCGTGCTCCAGCACTGCCGCGCGCAAAACCTCAATGTGGGTGGAACCGCAGTTGTCGTTGATGTTGTAGGAGTTCGGCTTGTCATGAATAGCGACGACGTCGGCACCGGCGGCCGCGTACGCCATGGGGGCGGCCTGCGAAGCAGCACCATTTGCACAATCCACCACGACACGAATGCCGTCGAGCTTGGTGCTGACCGCACGGGAGAGGTGGAACAGGTAGCGGTCGAGCCCGTCTGGGGCCTCCTCGATGACACGCCCCACTCCGGTGCCCGTGGGTCCGGTCTCCGGCAAGTTGTGGAGAGCGTGTTCGATTTCCTTCTCCACCGCGTCGTCAAGCTTGGTGCCGCCCGCGGCGAAGAACTTGATGCCGTTGTCCGGCATGGGGTTGTGAGAAGCCGAAATCATCACACCCATGTCGGCACCGTAGTCGTCGGTGAGGAAAGCGACAGCCGGAGTGGGCAGCACGCCGACACGCAAAACGTCGACGCCCTGGGAAGCCATGCCGGCAGACAGCGCTGCGGCGAGCATCTCACCGGAGACACGCGGATCGCGGCCAACAATGGCCAGGGGACGACGCCCCGACGGATTCGTGCCGCTAGTCAGCACAGTGGCCGCAGCAGCGCCCAGCCGCATTGCCAGCGGTGCGGTCAGAGTCTTATTCGCCAAACCGCGGACGCCATCAGTTCCGAAAAGACGTGCCATTGTTGCTAGACCACTCCTTGGGGGTTTTATGAGTTTTGGTATCGCGGACTATTGCATTGTCAATGCTGTATTACTTTAGCCGGTCGCGCAGGCGAATCCAGACTAGCCACAGGACACAATTGGCTGCGGGTCATAAACCGTAGTCTGAGTTTCACGCGAGATTTCCGCGCCCGAGAGGTCCCGAATGACGCGTGTGTCGGAAGTGGTAAAGCCCTGCGCACCCGACGACGGCTGGCAAGAGCTGCCACTGACCTGCATACGCTGCGGTTGCGTGTATGCCCAACGGCCACCATTGATGGACTCGACGTTGACCTTCTTCACACCCTTGATGCGCACAGTGACGTCGGAGCCAGTAGTAACGGCTTCGATGAGAATCGGAGTGTCGGAACTGTTCTTAAACGCTAGGTCGATTGCGCCCTCGTACACCGTCGCCTCACGGCCGGCCGGGTAACGCGAAATGTAGTAGCTGTGCGGGGTGTGCGCGACATCCTCCATGCCCGCAAAGTACGAAGCATTGTACAAAGTGGTGGCGAACTGGCTAATGCCACCGCCGACAGCCTTATCCGCATGGCCGTTGAGGATGATGCCCGACTCGACAAAACCCTGCGCAGTACCGCGCGGCCCCGTGTAGCCGTTCAGGCTGAATGTATCGCCCGGCGCCACGAATGCGCCGTTGACCATCTGCGACACCAGGGCAATGTTTGTTCCCGATGCCGAGCTGAAGCCACCGGTGGTGAACTCACCAATGACATCATCGAAGGTGGCACTTTCCGCTTGTTCGGTGGTGTAGGTGGCGGGCTTGTCCTCGTAGACCGCATCGAACTCGCGCTTATCCGTCGAAGTCACACGCTCGGCGAAGTCCTTCATAGTTTCATCCCACTTCACGGCTACGCCATCAACCGAGGGGACCACTTCACGCGCACCACCGCTAAAGCGTATCGACGCATTGCGCTTATCAACCTCGGAAGCAGCCAGCCCCTCCTCGAGGATCTCGCGTGCGCGGTCGACATTGATATCGGCGGCCAATCCACCGTCGCGCGGCACAAAGCTGATGATTTCAGCCATGCGCTCCGGCGGAATTACACCATCTTTGCCATCGCGGCCCTTGGCAACAATGGGGCCCGACACCGCATCGGCGGCCTCTCCTTCAGCTGCCTCACGGACCTGATCCTCACCGATAGCCGGGTCGTGCGCGGTGGTCTCTACATCGATGCCCTCCGGCGACAACCACTTGGCGGCCAAATCCCCGCTGACCGCATTGCGGTCGACATCTTGGCCGATGACCGGTGGAGTTGTTTCCACGCGGCCGTCGACAAGCTTGACCTCGCCATCGACGGGAGCAATAGTCAGTTCGCCGACGAGACGGTCGACCTGCGGCTCGAACTTAGAGCTATCGATATCGCTGACCAAATCCAGCTCACGGGTAGTAAAGAAACTGCGCACCCAGGTAACTGGGTTCGCCGTCTGCTTACCCGCCTGCGCGACCGTCTTCTCCCAGTCGATGCTCAGCCCCGCCTCCTCGGGCAGAACCTCCGCCGTGCGTTCGCCGGCACGAAACGCCACTGGATGAGTGGAAAGATCACCGAGCTGCTCTTCGAGCTTCGCCTCAGCGTGATTCGCGCTCAGCGTGCTGATGTCAATACCCGCGACGGTAGACCCGCGCGGGACATGGTCCTTGTTCAGCACGTAATCGACAGCGTAAAACACACCGAAGAGTGCGAAGATACCGAGGACGATGCCGAGGAAAATCTTTAATCCACGGTGACTGGAGGAAGACTTTTGTTTGGCCACAGCCACTTACTTTACCGTGGAAACACTACTAACTAGATTTTTATTAGATTCCGCAGGTGTCCGGAATGCGTTTCTTGTTCTTCGCATACTGCTGGAAAGCATCGACCACGGCATTGGCATAGACCTCGGCGCCATCCGGGGTCGGGTGGATAAGGTCCGCGCGCAGCTTGGACAAATCATCACGCACACCATGACACCAGTCAGACACATAGACATTGTCGCGCTTCTTTGCCGCGTCGAGGACTTCCCTCTCCGACTGCGGCATCCACACACGATCACCGTACGGGTTGATGAGGACAATGATGCGGTCTTCACCCAGCGAATCGAGGATCTCATCCAACAGGTGTTCGTCCGATGCCGCAGCCGACTGATTGATACCAAGACCCAGCACGACGAATGGATCGAGCGTACCCGCCGCCTTCATACTGGCGATAATCTCTGGCGCAGCCGGATAACCACGAGAAACAGCCGCATCGATATAGATACCGGGCAGCTTCTCTTCCAACGCGGACGCCGAGGCGAGCATCACAGAGTCGCCGATAGCGGTGATCTGGTCACCACGCGGCATAACGCGCTTGGCCAACTCGGCTTCCTCCGCCTTTTGTGCCTGTGCACGGCGCTCAGCTGCCTCCTGTAGCTGTGCCTCCAAACGCGTCATCTTCGGCGCCGTGGCCATTCCCACAACTGCACCAACCACGACGACCAGCGCCAGCCCTGCTGCAACGCGCGGCTTCCAGGAACCGGCAAACTGCGTGCCCGAAAACTGCGACATCCAACGGCGGTAACCCATCCGGCGGATTGGCGATTCCACATTCTTGTACGACCAGTTCGCCAAAAGCAGCGATAGCGCGATGCCTGCGAAGGCAGCGAGGTTCTCATACTGCATGGCCTCATTGCGCTCCAGCAGTTCGCGGATGAGCACGATGACCGGCCAGTGCCACAGGTACAGCGAGAAGGAAATCTTTCCCAGCCAGCACAGTGGCTTGAACTCAAAAATCTGACGCACGGGTGAGACACCGCGAACGACAAGATAGAGAATCGCCACCGACAGCAACGAGGCGAACACCAACCCACCGCGGTAAGTCGCCGACGCAGTATCCGACATCATCAGCAGAACCAACGAAAGGAAGATCAGAGGCAGCGAGGCCACTACGAAAGCTTGGGCAGAACTGCCAAAGAAGTCCCGCAGCAGGGGTTCTGTGCGTGGCCAGGAGTCCGCCTCTGCGCGTGACGACGTCGATGTCAACCACAATGCGAGGGCCGCGCCAAACAGGAGTCCAAAGGCGTGAGTATCGGTACCGTAGTAGACCCTCGTGGGGTCGACCTTCGGATCGTAGAGCGAGACCATCCACACGAAAGAAGCAACCGCCCCAATGCCCGCCACTGCTGCCAGCTTGCGAGATGCCAGCTTCAGGGCGAGAAGAGCCACAAAGATCAATGGCCAGAGCAAGTAGAACTGCTCCTCCACCGACAGTGACCAGTAGTGCGCTAACAGCTGCACTCCGGAATCCGCGAAATAGGACTGAGAACCCGCAATCTGCGTCCAGTTATTGACGAAAAAGACCGTGCCGAGAAACTGCGTCGACAAGCCAACAGCGGGATCCCCGCCGACCAGACCTGCGACGGCGATGGAAATAAACAACACGAACATCGCAGCCGGAGCGATGCGGCGCAGTCGACGGAGCCAGAAGTCCTTTAGATCGATGCGCCCAGTGACCGCGCGTTCGCGCACCAGAAGCGAGGTGATAAGAAATCCGGAGAGCACGAAGAAGATATCCACACCGATGTAGCCACCGGGCAGCACATTATCGAAGTAGTGGTAGATCACCACTGTGGCAACGGCCAGACCGCGCAGCCCATCAATGCCTGGTACGCGTCGAATGCGGAAGGGATGCTTCGCCACCGACGACGAGCTAGAGGAGCTCTTCGCGTCGGAGGTCTTGGTGGCTGTGGTGCTCACCGCCATACGGTTTCCTTCTTCCCATCGCACTGCAATCGCACTTTCATCGCACTGCAATCGCACCGCGATAAACGATTCTCGCGGCAGTTTTTAACGGATAAAAGTCTAACGTACGGGGCTTGTCCCAAAAATGCAGCCATGCCTGGTCACTGCGGACTTTAACCAAAAAAGCACCTCGGCTTGCGTGTAATACGCAAACTGAGGTGCTTTTCGAAGCAGTAAAGCTTAACGCTTGGAGTACTGCGGTGCGCGACGGGCCTTGTGCAGACCAGCCTTCTTGCGCTCGACAGCACGAGCGTCGCGGGTGAGGAAGCCAGCCTTCTTGAGAACGCTGCGCTCCTCCGGGTTGAACTCGTTCAGGGCACGAGCAATAGCCAGGCGCAGAGCACCGGCCTGACCGGACGGGCCACCACCGTTGATGTTGGCCTTGATGTCGAACTGGCTCTCGCGCTCGACCAGGACCAGCGGATCCTTGATCTCCTGCTGGTGCAGCTTGTTCGGGAAGTAATCCTCGAGCTCGCGGCCGTTGCAGACAATCTTGCCGGAACCAGCGGTCAGAACGACGCGGGCGACAGCGCGCTTACGACGACCGACAGTCTGAATCGGACGATCCAGGGTCAGCGGTGCAGCCGGAGCAGCCTCAGCCTCGGTCTCGGTAGCAACTGCGTCGCCGATGGAAGAGGTGAACTCTTCAGTGGCAGCAGCAGCGGCAGCCTGAACATCATCGTAGGAAGCCTCGGTGGCCTCTACGTTCTGGTTCTCATTGACGTCCTGTGGGTTGGTCACTGTGCCACCGCCTTGATCTCGTAGTTTTCAGGCTTCTGACCGGCGAACGGGTGCTCGGAACCGGCGAAGACGTGCAGCTTCTTGATGGACGCACGCGAAAGCTTGTTGTGCGGCATCATGCCCTCAATAGCCTCAGCGATAACACGCTCCGGGTGAACCTCGAGGGAACGACCCAGGGTCATCGACTTCAGGCCACCCGGGAAGCCCGAGTGGCGGTAGCGCATCTCACGTTCCCGCTTGTTCGAGGAGACGTGCACCTTATCGGCGTTGATGATGATGACGTGGTCACCGCAGTCGACGTTAGGGGCGAAGTAAGCCTTGCCCTTACCGCGCAGCAAGTCTGCGGCGTGAGTAGCCAGACGGCCGAGAACAACGTCGGTAGCGTCGATGACGTACCACTTGCGCTCGATGTCACCGTCCTTCGGATGGAAAGTAGACAACATGACTCCTTTTAGGGTCCGTGTAGATTTGCCAGCCACCGTGCACACTGTTGTTATTCCCCGGCGGCCGGTGGAGACCCGAGGCAACATTCACGTGTGCGCACACAGTTTGACTACTCTACCTTGAGATGGCACTAGAACAAAAAATGCCAAAGCCAGTCTCAGCCGCAAACTGCTGAGACTGGCCTTTCCCCCCTGGAGTGCTGCTAGCAAGAATACTTCAAAGGCAGATACCTAACTGAAGATCTCAATTGAGCAATGTCCTCCCCTCCCCCGGTTACATAGCTCAATCAAAAGTGCCTCAAGCAGGAACCAAGCTATCCCCAGCTAGCTGCCGCGCGGCGGTTAATATCCGCCATTCGCTGGCTACCTGCGCTGACCGTATCCGCGATAGTCGTGAGAATCATATTGAGCTCCTCCGCTGCTGTGTCCCATTCACGCTGAGCCTCCTGGTAAGAATCCGAAGAGTCACCCTCCCACGTAGAGACCATCGGCGCGATGCGCTTCTTCAAATCTCCGAGCAGCCCGTTGATGGTGCCAGAAGTGGACCGAATGTCATCGGCAGCACCGTCGATGCCGCCAAAACTGTACCTAATTGGTTGCATTAAGAACCCTTTCCCCAAAAGGTGATGTGTGTTGTGTGATTCAGTGTTGTGGTTGTGCGATTCGATAAAACGTTTAGAGGTTCAGCAACGACGCACCCGCTGCTGCCACCTGCTTGAACGACGACGCCCCCTCGTCCTCGCCCGCATCGAAGCTGCTGGAATTTGCGCGGATGTTATCCGCGATATCCGTCAGCGCATTGGATAGACGCATAGCTGCGTCATCCCAACGAAGCATCAGATCATCGAAGCTGTCTTTAGCCTGGCCCTTCCATTCCCCCGCCAGACCGTCCACGACGCCTCGAATGCGACCCAGCTCGCCCTGTACTTCCGAGTTGACGCCATCGACGTCCCCCGCGGTAGTGGTCATTTGATCTGATTCGGCTGCAAATAGGTTTGCCACTGTTTCCCCCTTATTCGTGTTGAGTGACTGATTAACGACGGCATTTTTACCTCCCCGCGCGAGCCAGCCAGCTTCCCGCGTTAAAAACCCGTCATATTGTTTGGCGCGAAAAACCCCGATTCGGTTCCATTTTGGTTTTCCAACCTTTACCCCTGCCTACCCCCCCCCCGCCCATCCCCTGGTCACCTTCTCTACGCCCCTTGCGTATTACGGCACCGGCCGAGCGCTTACTACTGCCTGGTCGCATACGGGTCGTACCGGCGCAATAGTCCTTCCTCTGAACTGGCACCCCACACTGACTTGAGTTCCGTCCATCACTTTGTGATGCCAGAGCACTATCGAATTACCTGACGGCAGCCGCTCCTCGACGACTACGACATCGGTGCCCAGTACTTGTCTGCGTTCCGGCGCGGACTTTGTCTCATCCCCGGCAACGGAGCTGCTCAAAGCGGCGGCTAGATGTTCAAGCGCCATGTCCTGCGAAAGCGGGCTAGCGAGCACCAAGACGCGCATATCTCCGCCATCCACCGCAATCAGACGGTCTAACGGACTTGCCGAGTCAAGCTCCCACCCGCCGGGAAACCGAGCTTCCACGCCCGCATTGGTCAGTTTGACTATTGGAGCAGAATCGGGAACCGGTTTCGATGTAGGTGGAGGCTTAGTTACAGGTGGCGTAGTAACAGGAGCAGCCTGTGCGTGCGACGTCTCACGCTGCTTCTGTCTTCCCTCGTTCTCGCTGGCTATGCCGCCACTAACGAGCCATGCAGCGATCCCAACAATCAGAACCACCAGCGTCAACAAACCAACGGCAGCTACTGACACAACTGTGCTTTGCTTCGACGCTGAGTTGACTTCTGCCCTGGCTGCAGGACGCCGCCCCGCGAAATCCTCCGACCGCTCCACTTCACCGACTTCAGCGTCGCCGATGTTTTTCAACCAGGCCGGATTTACGCACTCCCCGAGCCGCGAGGCTGGGCAGTCGAAGACTAGAAATCCACGGTCGCGCAGACGATCGACTAGTAGAGCTCGCCGCGGGTTCGCTAGCCCGGGTGGAACCTCGCCGACGATGAACTCAATATCCTCCTGCCAGCGGGGCGGATACTCGGTGATACCGCGCCCACCACTAACTTCCACATCATCGGGTATCCCCTGGGGCGCATCCGGATACATGGTCAGCTGATAAGCCAGCGCAATGACTGTTTCCACCAATGGTGCGCTGTCGTTCGCTCCGACCAAATGTGTCATCCGACTGGCAATGTGCCCACCGCTCAGACGAGTGACACAGACACGCGTTTCCTCTACTTCCACCAACACGCTATGAGACACAGTTGCCTCATCGAGTTCCACAACGGCGTCGGCAAGCGTCAGGATGTACGGATTGAGTTCGGCAGCCAATAGCGCGGAGGCCAGCCGGCACTGTCGCACAGCACCCCAATAGCTGGGCACAATGACTGTTTGCATGCTCTCGAGAAGCGGTCTAGGGCCATGCACCGCCAGTTCTGTGGTGTCTGCAGGTGCCGCGAGTCCCCACAGATGCCAGGTACCGTGGCGCAGCGTCGGGGTCTGAGTGGTGTCAGGAGAATCGACCCGAATCATCAACTGTCCTCCTGGTCACCAGCAGTATCCAACAAACCCAACTGCACAACCTGCGGACTCTGGCCGTGCGCCACCCAATAGCCACGACCCGGAGGCTGTTCGCAGGGCTTTACGCCGAGGATGGGGCCGTCGTCGCGTGTGCCATCCATGACAAAGACGCTGGCGCCCTGATCCTTAACCGCACCCATGACCGGGTCGTGGAGGGAACGCAACGCCCCGCTGATTCGACGGGCGAAAAAGATATTGAGCCCAATGTCGGCGGCGTGAGCGATGACTTCTACCAGCGGCTGCAAGGGGTTACCCCGTGAGCCAGCCACGAGGTCATAGTCATCCACGATGACATTGATGGTTGGACCACTCCACCAATTTCGGGCCTTCAACTGCGCTGGGGTGATATCCGGTTGCGGGAGACGAGCCTTCAGTACCTCTGCCAGCTCTGCCAGCATGGGCGTCGCCACCGCAGCCGAGCCTGCATAGCCGGCCAGCCGCTCTTCGGGCACGGCCTCCATGAGCCCACGGCGGTAGTCAATCACGACGAATTTCGAGTCCAACTGCGAGTACCGCAGCTGGTGCACGATGCCCCTCAGCGCGGCGGTTCTGCCACTGCCCGCCGAACCGAATATCAGTAGGTGGCGATCCTTTTCGGGGTGGAATATCACCGCGCCCAGACCGGCTTCTTCGAGACCCACTGCAATCGCACCTCTCGTCGCGGCCGCTGGTCGCGGCAAACGCGCAATATCAATCCGCCGTGGCAACAACTGGAGCTTGGGGGCCTGCTCACCGTGTGGCACCGTCTCTACAATCCGCTTGGTGTCCGCAGCACCGGTGAGAGCTACCAACATCGCAAACCCGCCCGGCGCGACCCCACGTCCTGGGCTCTCCGGCACCAGCTCCGCTGCCTTACGATCAATCATTGAATCCATCGACTCCGCCTGACGCAGCTCAATCCGAGTACCAATCAGGTCGCGAACGGCAGGTCTCATGTCCGTCCACCGATGGGCTGTCAGCAGGACATGAATTCCCACCGCCAATCCATCTGCAACCAGCGCCTGCACATCGTCACTCAGCGCCGGAAACTCCGTTTTGAACGCACCCCAGCCGTCAATGACCAACACCGAATCTGGCTGCCCTGCCGCCCGTGCTGCTTCCGACGAGAGCCATCCATTAGTGCGAAAGAGCTGTTCCCGACAACTTACCTCACGACGCAAAAAACCAATCGTACGGCGAATAAGCTCCTCGTCTCCGCGGTGTGCAACCGACGCGACATGCGGCAACTCAGCCAGGTCGCTCAAGCCGCCCGCACCACAATCAACGATATAAAAATGCAGGTCACGGGCGCTGATGCCGTCGGCAAGCGCGAGGATCGCTGTGCGTGCGACAGTGGTCTTTCCTGACCGCGGCGCTCCGACGATTGCCATGTGCCCGCCGGTCGTGCGCAGGTCAATACGCAGTGGGTCCTGACGCTGAAACAGCGGCTTGTCCACCAGCCCAATCACACCGGTCAATCGCTGTCGCGGCAGCTGCTCGTCGGGCTGAAGCTCGATGGCCTCCGGTAGTGGCGGCAGCCACACCCGATGCGCACGTGTCGGTACGTGCGACACCGCTGCCACCACGGCACCGAGCACCGTCTGCTCCGATGTCTGCGCAGGCGGGTCCACCATTCCACCATCGCTTAACGACGCACCGAAAGCCTCCCGCGTCCAATTTTCAGCGGTAAATTCAGCGACAGCTGCGACCTGGCCCTGCAGCCCCTGCTCTGCCCCAGCCGCTGCACCGTCAACAGGCTGCGGACGGACCACCGGGCCGGAAACATACGCCGACCGAAAACGCACCGGCTCGGCGGCAGCAGATTTGATATACCCAATGCCCGGGATGGCCGGCAGATGATAGGCGTCCGGAACCCCCAGCACGCTGCGGGACTCCGCGACGGAAAAGGTCTTCAACCCAATGCGATAGGAAAGATGGCTTTCCAGTCCGCGTAAGCGGCCTTCCTCCAGACGCTGACTGGCCAGCAGCAAATGCATGTGCAAACTGCGCCCCAACCGACCAATCGCAACGAAGAGCTCGGCAAACTCCGGGCGTGCGGAGAGCAGCTCCGAAAACTCATCCACCACAATCAGCAACGCGGGCATAGGTGGCGCATCTATCTGTCCAGCGCGCCGGGCCTGCTCATAATCGCTGACACCGGCGAAATTCCCCGCAGCACGTAGCTGCTCTTGGCGCCGCGTCATCTCACCGCGCAGTGCGTCTTCCATGCGGTTGACCAGGATAAGCTCCTGCTCCAAGTTGGTAATCACCGCCGAGACATGAGGCAATTGATCCAGTCCCAGAAACGTCGCACCGCCTTTGAAGTCCACCAGCACAAAGTTCAACTGATCCGGACTGTGCGTGGCTGCGAGCCCTACCACGGTCGTTCGGAGGAATTCCGACTTACCCGATCCTGTGGCACCAACGCACAGACCGTGTGGCCCCATGCCGCCCTCGGCGCTCTCCTTAAAATCCAGATAGACCGGCGCGCCGCCGTCATCAGCCCCAACGGGAATACGCAGACGAGCACTGCCAGAGCGCGGTCGGTAGCGCAGAGTTGTCGGAGGCGGATACAACCCGAGCTCCTCCATAACCGGATCTTCCGAGGTCTTAACAGAATCATCTGCGCTTATTGGCACTTCAAAACGCGCCAAGCTCCGCCCAAGAACCTCCGCTTCTGCTGGACTCAGCTGATCAGGTACACCAATCTCCTCCCTTCCGGACGCGGTTTCCGCATGCACAGCAGTAGTGGAAACGACCAGCGCGATGCCATGGTTAACCGCGGCCTCCCACAACGTTGACTGCGCTTCCACGACGGTCAGCAGAACTACCGAGGTCTCCGACCCCGCCGCGTCAAAAATCGGTGTCAGTTCAGTGACATCGAGCTGTCCGCTCGAATCCGCCAGCACAATCAGCACTGCAGCTGGCAGTGTGTCGATAGCCGTGAGCAGCTCCGTCAGCTGCGCACACGTCGCTGCCCGCAACCGCGCTGAGCCACAGGCATCAGTAACTGCGGGGTGTCCGTGGTGTGGTGTCCATTTCAGCCATTCCCACCCATCTCCCACAACTGCAATCAGGCAATCCTCCGGATGATGCAACGCAGCGGCTTGGGCGACCATCGCTCGAGCCAGCCCCTGCGCCGCGGTATCTCCAGTGAGCGCGATAATCTCAAAGGCCGACACATCTATGGCAAAGGGCACTCCCTCAACCTGACGAGCCGATCGAATAACTTCCCGCAGTGCTACGGCGGAAACCGGATCCAGTTTCTCGGGCGCCGGAATTGCCGGTGGTGTTACAGGCGTTGCGGGCTGCTGCGTTGCCACCCCGATGCGCAGCTGCAAGAAATCCGAGTCCCCCTTTCGACGCTCGCACGCCCGCCCCATCGCCCCCAGCTGCCACAGAGTTCCAGGCCGAGGGTGGATAAACTGCGCCGATTCACGCTGCATCCTCGCTGCTTTCGCCACCGCCCGGCGAATACTGGACAAATGCCTCTGATAGTCCTTTCGCGCCGGTGCCATGTCCTTATTTCCCGCCCCGCCCGACACCATCATGCCCACAGTGGAAAACACCATCATCAGCGGAAACATAAACGACATCGGGTTACGTCCCATCCCAGAGACAAACATCAACACCACCATGCCGACCACCGCCACGACCATGATTAACGGCATGAGTGCACGCATCAGCGGCACCGGCTGTGGCTCCGGCGCTTCCGGTGGCGCATCCGGCGCGATTGTGCCCGTCATAGGCTGTGGCCCCGCTTTTCGGGTAGCCGAAATCCCCGCCCGTGCACTAGTCACAAAAATCCCCCCGCTATGTGTCGCCCCTTGTGTTCACTCGACGGCCAATCCCCCGACCAATCGGTGTGCACATAGCTTAAAACACACTCCGGATTCTCGCAGCGCATGGCCGAAACTGATAGCGGGGGCACGCGCAGTTACTACCCCGAGTAGCGCTCTAACGAGTTGTACGCCACTCTAGAGGGACTAAAGCATGCAGAATTCATGGGGGAAATACATGCTGGGGGAACTCATTCGCGTGCGCATTGATGCCGCACACATGCCCGAAGACACCAACCGAGCACACGCAGACCTTGCGTTACCGACCAACGTCGCAATCGCCGCACTTGTACCGGATATCCTGCAAATTTTCGATATCGACATTGCGGACTTCCCGCTGGCACAGTGGCAGCTACGGACCGCCACTGGCACGATTTTGCTTGCCGACGACACCCTGAACGATGCCGGTATTGCACCAGGCGAACGCCTGGTTGTTATCAACGACCCAGGTCCCGTGCCCAAACCTCGACTCTTCGATGCCGCCGATGCTATTACCGACACCACCTATACCGACGGTATCGGGACGGCTGATTTGGTTGTTGGCTGTACCGCCGCCCTCGTGGCCACGGCTTCAATCGCAGCTGCCTCACTGAGCTTGAGCAGTACCGATTCCACACTGGCCGCGGCAATCAGCTTCATCGCGCTGCTGGCAGTAGCCGGTGGACTGCGCCTGGCGCTGTTGCGTAGCGCAAAACCGGCGATTGTCATGTCCCTGGAGCTGCAAGTGCTCATTCTGGGCACCGCTTCGGGACTCTGCTTCGTTGGCCTCGACCTACACCGCATACTCACCGACTGGCCGCCGACTGCTGCGATTAGTGTCGCGCTTGCCGTCATCGGTTTGATTTTTCTCATTTCCAACACCGGCGACGGCGACAACCGCATCACCGTTACCCTGGGCGCGGCGAGTCTCAGTGCTGCAGTTACCTTCGGTATTTACGCTGCGGCTGTCGCACTTTTCCACAACTCGGTTCAATCAGGAGCGCTCACCGCTGCTAGTGCAGTCATCCTGATACTGCTGGCACCTTCCATCGCTATCAAGGCTGCCGGTATTCGCGTACCCAAAGTCCCTGCCGCCGGCGAGAGCTTCGATGACAGCGAAACTCCCGAAATATCCCACAACGCACCTAAGCGAGCGGGGTGGATTCTCGATGGCATCCTCTGCAGTGGCACCGGAAGTCTCAGCATCTTCACCCTGGTGGTACTTTTCTCCGGAGCCTATGGGAACAGGTGGTGGCCTCTGGGCATGGCTGCTGCTGTCATAGTCTTTTGTGCAATTCATTCCCGTGGCCAAGCCCGGAAAGTAGCTTCCACCTGCACTGCTTTAGCTGGTCTTGCCGTCATTGTGGCCGTCGCTTTTCAACAGTGGTTCGAGGGTAATTGGCCAGTCTCCGCTGGCCTTGTCGCCCCAATGCTTGCAGCCACCGCCTTAGCCGCATTTCCCGCGTCACGCATCTCACCTACAACGCGCCGCATAGCTGAGCTAACCGAGGCCTGCAGTATCGCCGTTATTTTGCCCATTGCGGCCATCATTGCCGAATTCCCTGAGTTCGTAAGTGGGTTCTTCCAGTGAAAAACCCACTTTTCATGAATGCCATAAAAACTCGTCTCACCGCCACGGCCGCACTTTCCACAGTGCTTATCTCGACGTTGACGGCGGCCACCGCAGTAGCACCGTCGGGCATCGCACCAATAGCGGCTGCCCAGAACAGCCAGGACTGCGTGGCCACGATGCTGTCGTCGGAAAGCGCACTGCATGAACCGACGGTGATCGAAAAAGCTCTTCGGTTTCGCCAAGCATGGCAACTGACGACGGGTGCGGGGATTACGGTGGCGGTAATCGATACCGGGGTCTCACCCAATGAGCGCCTGGGCGAGGTTCTCGACGGTGGCGATTTTGTCGACGGCAACAGCGGGTTCGTAGACTGCGACGGTCACGGAACTCTAGTAGCCGGCATTATTGCAGGTCGGCCCGGTGCCGATGGTTTCGCCGGACTGGCGCCCGACGCGCACGTGTTGTCGATAAGGCAAACGGCCGATGGCGAAGGCAATTTGGAGTCGCTGGCACAAGCTATCGACAGGGCCGTCGCGGAGGGCGCGCGGGTCATCAATATCTCGCTCACATCGTGTGCCCCGGCAGGCGTAATGCCCCAAGGTGCAACGGATGTTGCCGAGAGCGTCGCTCGCGCGGAAATCTCGGGCGCAGTAGTGGTCGCAGCGGCAGGCAATAAGGGCGATAGCTGTCAGGACGGATCCGTAGCGTGGCCCGCAGTCCTGCCGGAGGTAATCGCAGTATCAGCAGTACAGTTCGACGATGCTGGCCAAGCACAACCCGCGGAGTATGCAATCACAGGACAATGGGTCAATGTTTCCGCTCCCGGCGGCCCCGTACTCGGCCCCGATCCGCGCACCCCTACCGGTCTCATAGACCGCCACGTGTTCGGGTCCGGGGATAACACCCGAGCTCAACAGATTGCCGGCACCAGCTTTGCCACACCAGCCGTGTCGGGCACAGCTGCCCTACTGCTGGCACGAAACCCAGAGCTTTCCCCAGCACAGGTTCGCGACATCATCCTTAATTCCGCGAGCCCAATTAGTTCCGGGCTCGGCCTTGGTCGCGGCATCATTGCACCTTATGACGCTCTGATTTGGACCACGGTGGACACTGCCGCGCAGCACGACGCCAATCCCGCGGCCGCACCGGCTCCACCGGATCTGCTTTCTTCGCAGGAGCGCAATGCACCGCTCCGGGCGACTGGACTGCTCCTGATATGCGCACTGGGCCTAGGTGCCTGGCTGCTCTCGCGCCCCAGACAGCGGCCCTAGCGCCGCCTGCTTACTCAGCTCAGGGCCTCCGCGCAACGCGGCCAGCACTTCCCAGTCCACTGGTCGCGTGCCACCGCTATCGGCATTGGTTGATGCATTAAACCCGAGGGCAGCCAACGTCGTGCGATCGTGCACAGCAAAGCGCATCCCCTCTGGCGAAATGACGTGTACGGCCCCATTTACGCTTACTGCAATCGAGCTGCGCTCACGGCTGCGACCATCCACGAAACCGTCGACGGCCGCACCCGAACCGTCGGCATGCGGGTAATCCACGTGCCGCCCCTCCGGAGCATGCTGCGACCACTGCACGAGAGCTTGCGGCCGTCCTGCTATCCGGCCGGCACACAACCAGCCATCAGCATCGGCAAACGTCAGCGGCTTTTCAGGTAGCCCCGGGACTGCTGGCGCATTCGCAACGGGAACTGCCGCCAGCTGCCCCTCACTGGCCTGCAGAACTGGGCTATGCGCAGCTAATAGCTCTCCTAGCACCGGGGAGAGAATCGCGGCACCGTCGTCAAGCACGATAACGCGCCGCTGCCCGACCTCAACCACATTGCCGACTGTGTCGAATGGAGCGGCGAAGTGCGTGGGTGCGCCGCGGTTCGGGATTGCTGGCGCGGCCAGAATCGGAACCTCCGGAATCGTTCTGAGCAACGCAGGGCTGACAGGCCGGACTGCGGCGCGTTCCAACCCCAGCGCTCGAGAAACAGCGGCGTGCTCCGGGTGGTTGACATCCAGCCGCGAGCGGTAGCCCTGCGTAATCAGCCAGAGGTTTTGGCCATCGGCAACGACGGCACTGTCCGAGTGGGTTCGGGTAAGCTGCTGCGGTTCCCCACGGACTTCTTCAAGACGCGCAAGCGACTCTGCAACAATCCACGGCTGCCCGAGGTCTTGCACCGTCCGCTCGCATAAAGACAGTGCCAACTCCGGCGCACCTGCACTGCCCCTCTTGGCAGCTCCCGAGGCACCAGAGCCTGCCGGCGCGGCCGGAACTGCTGGTGCGCCCTCAATCCCGACAGCAAAACTGATGTCCTCTTTGTCCAACTCGCTACTGCGCACCCGCTTCGGCTCAGCAGGATTGCCCAAAATTAACCGCGCCGATGCGAGATTCGCGACTGGATGCAATCGACCATTGACACGTACATGCAGGCCCTCCGACCCCGATACGACAATCAGCTGCTCATTGGAGCTCGAACCGCCCTGCGGCCGCACCAACGACAGCACCGCAGTGCCGGCGGCCAGTAAAACCACCAGCGCACAGCCGATAAACAGTGCTCGCGTACGCGTGCGCAGAGGATCGTGCAGCATTCGCGAATCCGCACGCACAAGCGCATGCTCAATCCGACGAATCAAGAATCGATGACCGCTGACCTGGCTAGGCGTAGTCGGCGTACGTGGCATGAGTTTCCCCCAAAACTATTCCCCCAAATAATCTCTACCCTGCAGAGTAAGCCAGGCCGCGCTACTGTGCGACCAGGGGAATTTTAGTGGGGAACATATTGGGGGGATTTTCACATGCCATTGTCATTGTGGCTGCTCATTACAGCAATAACCATCACTGCAGGCGCGCATGTCCCTGTGCGCGGCCGCAGCCTTCGCGACCGCCTGCGACGCACCGAACCAGGACAACTCATCGGGCTACGTCTCACGCCAGGCCTGCGCAGCCAGCTAAGCGCTGCGGATATCGTCTCGCTTGCCGACGACAGCCCAGTGACCCTGGATGCGCTGTGCTTTTATCACATTGCGCCGGAAGTCCGCGGAGAGCATGCGCACCGCTACTTCCGAGCAGCCGAGCGCTCCGGCACAGCCCCTGAACCCTGGACACATCTGGTGGCAACTCTTCCGGTGGAAGCCTCCGCTGACAAAGCCCTACGCTTCCTCATCCACCGGCTGGGAACCCTTGGTATTCGCGCACGGCGATTGACGGCACCGGAATGTGCTCTGACTGAGAGCTCTGCGGAGGTCGTGCAGCTGCGCCGCACTGGACGCTCTCATCATGTGGCGGCGTTGGGACGCAAACCGCACCTGTGGTTAAGCCGACAACGTGACATCGCTATCACTAATGGTCCGGCGCAGGTCATAGGAGCCGGGAGCAGTGGACAAACCATCACAATGTGTCCCGCGAACGTCCCCCGATTGGAGGTCGACTGCGGCAATCAGGACATTTGTGAGCTGCTCATCGGAATGCTCTCGCTCGGCTATCGAGTCGGAATTCGCACGTCCCGTCCACATTTCTATACTGTGGCTCTTGATCTGGGCGCAGTACTTCTCGCTCGAGCTGGAGACGACACCGTCGATGTGGTTGTTGTCGAAGAGTATGAGCCCGACCTGTGTACTGGAATCGCGAGAATCATCGAGGTCAGTCGTACAGGTTCGCCCACGGCAGCAGCAGCGGAAATGCCAGCTTCGTGCCCTCGACTGGCGATGGGCGAATTCACCTGGACGCTATCTACCGCCCGCACTACCGATGAATTGCAGCCACTAGCTATGCGGGCAACTAGCGGTTTAGTCCCGGAATCAACGCACCCAAATCTGGCAGACCGCCCGGCGCCTGGGAGCCGTCAGGCTCACCTTGCCCCGCTGGGTCATTCGGAGCGCCATTTTCTTGGTCACCCGGCTGACCGCCTGCTGCAGGAGGCACATCCTCCTTCGGCATCTGTGCACCAGTGACATTGCCATTGTCGATAGTGGCAGCGCCCGCTGGTCCCGAGCACTCCAGAGTCGACGGGCCATAGGCGGCACAGTTGTAACCGAATGCGCTCAACTGAGAATTCGCTGGCAGCGTCTTCATCTCACCCGCCGGCGGGAACGTCAGGACCTCGTAAGTAACTCCCCCCGGGTTCCAGGACACAGCATTGGCGGGAACCTTGTTTCCCGTGCCGTCATCGACCATCGGAGGATTGGCAAGATTCACCTGGCAGGCCAAGTAGGCGTCACCGCTCAAATCGTTGAGGAAGCAACGTGTCGTGCCATCCTCCAACTGAAAGAGTCGAGTATTTGGGCCGTCCGCCGGGGTGTAATCCGCATCATTGGCCTGGGTGATTGCAGGAGTTTCCGTCGGCGTCTCTGATTCTGTCGGTGTCGTCGACTCCTCAGTCGGCTTCGGCGGAGTCGAGGATTTAGTCTTTGCGGAAGAACTGACGGAGCGATTCGAGACTTCCGGCTTAGCCGGCTCGTCGTCTCCACATCCGGCCAGCGCGAAAGTCATCATCACACCGGCTGCGATCGTTGCCATAAATTTATTCATCCGCATGGTGTCCTAACCTACCCGACCATCGCTCCATCCCCTAGTAGCCGAGGGAGGAATTACTTCCGGAGAACTAGCTCGCATCTCGTCGATGCGTTCTGGCGTAATCACGTCATTGAAGGCGAAGATAGTTACTTCCCTATCTCGATAAACAGGGGTTACCCCTGGAGCTACCCAGAGCCCTTCACCAGGAAACTCTAAATCCTCCTTGGAATCCCAAATACCCGGGGGTGACAAATAGATGAATCCCACGTTCAGCTTTCGGGCTGAGCGATCGACATCGTTCACCCCATCCGGCCGGTCGGGGTCTGGAAAACCGAGGTAATCAGCGTGCCAATACAGCATTGAGGTGGCAGTCCACTTATTCGCCACTGGCCAGTCATAGTGCGGGAACACTACTGGCAAGTCATTGCGAGCGTACATCCAGCTGGACCCCTCCGGCGGATTCGTCAACGTGCGGTACTTATGTGCCTCCGGCTGCTCGGCCAACCAATCAAATGCCTTTAAGTCAGCCTTGGAAATGATTTGCCATTCCCTAGGGCTCTTGTAGGCGAAATCCGCAGCGCTAGCATTAGACGCCACTCCATAGACCACAAGTACAGCAGAGCTCACCGTCGCTAAGCTCAACCCCAGAACCCGCCCCGTAGATGGCACCTTTGACTCACTAATTCGAGCCGCCCACGCGCAGCCCCACGCCACGGCGATACCCGCAAAAGCGGAATACAGATACGCGGTGACCATCACCAACCGGTGAGGCGTCGAATAGTGAAGATCCGTATACAGCGCGAGAATATCGCCCGGCACGCCACCAAAATGATTGAGCGCGTGGGTCGTCATCAACACCGAAACAAACCAGGCCGGTACTACCCACACCCGTCGGCGCGAAGTACCTGCGAAAACCAAAAACGCCATCCCGATGAAACCGAGGATGATAATTGGCCAGAACGGCCGGAATTCCTCAGTGTGGCGAGTCAGCATTGTGGCGCCTCGATACCACGCATCGAAACGATCGAGGTCGTCTACTTCAGCACTAACCGCGCGCACATCCTCGGTCTGAGAAGTTCCCGTAAGCCACTGCGGCAGGAGAACTGCCACTGCTGGCACAAAGGCGGCTGCAATCACCGCGACGTCGTAAAGCTTGGCGCGAACCGCACCCAGTTCAGGATGCGCGGGACGCGGCAGGCGGTAGCACAACCACCAGATTGCACCGAGCATAACGACTGTAGGCACCGATGCCGGATGGAGCTCTCCGATACCGATTATCGAAAGCGCGGCGCTCAAGATGCGCTGAGGTGCGTGCGGGAGCGACGTAACAAAGGCAAAAACGGTAATCGCTAGTGCAATCGAGACCTGGTACGGCCAGGCCCCCACGAAGACCCCGACGGGCATCAATACCGGAAGCGCTGCGGAAACAAGCGCTGCAACCCCCGCGGCAACGGCGGTGGACAGCTTTCGGCGATCAATAATTCTCCAGGTCAGCGCCGCAGCTGCCGTGGGTATGGTCACGGCCGGAATGATAATGCCGAGGTAATTGACTGCCTCGGTGATTGGTAGACGGACAATCAGTATCCAAAGCGCACCGAACGCATGCCATGCGGCGGGATAGTAGGACACCGCCTGAGTTTCCACATTCTGAATCTCGCCCATTCTAGTGGCCGAGGCCATGCCGTCTTCCGTAATCGAACGGAGCACACTTGCATGCCAGAGTGTGTCCCAGCCTTGCTGGATGGTCGCCATCCCCTCGGACATTGAAGCGATGCGGCCGATAGCGGTCCACGTGAGAACCGCCGCTGCGATGATGACTCCGATACTTGCGATTAGCCCATAGCCCAACTCGCGCCATCGACTTGCGGCGGGCGGCTGCGTCTCGGCCGACACCGAACGCTCGACACTACCGCGCCGCCGCCGAATCAAAGCGCTGCCGCCACTCCAGCAAAGCGCGAGAAGTAGTGTCACGGCCCAGCAGATAGACGCACTTACCAAGGTGAAGCGCACATCGATAGCGCCGAGCGCCCACCCTGCGGTACCTGCGATACCAAACGTCACCGCAGGACCGAGGGCCAGCGCCCACGGAGTACGAACGCCGCTGGCTCGCACTACAACAGCGCCGGGGATTACGAGCAGCGCAACCAAGCTAACAATTGCCCACACCACTACCGAACACTCCTCCTACGGTCACTTTCTTCAGGGAATATTACCGAGAGCTTGTACATTTAAGCCTCGTTCACATCTGTCCGGGCATCACGACGCTCGCGGGTCTGCTCCGCCCTGGCCGCCAGATCAGCATCGCCGGGGTAATCAACACCTACCAGGCTGAGCCCACGCGCCTCTGCCACCGGGACCAACGGGGAACGCTTCTCTTCACTCAACAACTGTTCAGTGAATCCAACCGCACGTCGCCCCTCACCGACACTAAGGCAGGCCCCAACCAGTGAGCGCACCATAGACCAGCAGAACGCGTCGGCAGTCACATGGGCCTCGTACAGCTCTGGTTCTTCCCGCGTAGATACGTCGAACCACTGGAACTGCTGTAAATCTCTAGTGGTCGTCGCATGCGGCTTGTGTCGGCAAAAAGCGGCAAAGTCATTGAGCCCCAGTAGGGCATCAGCCGCCACCTGCATGCGGTTGATGTCCACTGACCGCCGCCAGTGGGCCGTATCGCGAGCACGGGTAGGAAGCGGGCCACTGACGCAACTAGTGACACGGTAGACATAGTGCCGACGTAACGCGGAAAAACGGGCATCGAAACCCGGGGGCGCAAACGAGGTGCCTCTAAGCGTCACGTCCGCGGGCAATAGTCGCGCTACACGACGAACCAAATTACCCGGATCCCCTGCGATAGAACGTGTGTCTAAACAGGCGACAGGAACATCTGCGTGAGCCACCTGCCCGGAGGCATGGACACCAGCATCTGTACGACCGGCCACAGTCAGTTGCACTGGAGTGCGCAACACCTTCTCCAGAGTGGATTCCAACGTCGCCTGCACAGTCCGCACCGGTTCTCCCGTTGGCTTATCGCGCTGAGAAGCCCAACCGTGGAAACCTGTCCCGTCATAGGCAATGTCAAAACGCAACCGAACCAGGTCGGAGTCGGTGCTCCCCATAGCGGCACGATCGGGAGAATCGCACGGGGTATCCGGAGTCGTTGGAGTAAGTGATGTCACGGTTAACAGATTGTAGCCGGGACCCCGGATTAGAGAATCAGCAGTTTCCACCGCAGGGTCTCCGTATAGCTCTCAATGTTGGTGCGTAATCCGTCGGTGTAACCGGAGGCAGAACTGGGGACGGGCGCTATGCACCGTCGTCAAGCACAAAGAACCCCCGGAAGAGCGTTCAGATATGAACTGCTCAACGGGGGTTCAAAGCTGTGAAGGCCAGAAGCCGTCGGCGAGGGGAATTACTCCTCCTCTGCAGCCTCAGCCTCAGTAGCCTCAGCCTCTTCGGCCTTTGCCTCTTCAGCCTGCTTGGAAGCAGCAGCGCGAGTTGCGCGAGTTGCCTCAGCAGTTGCGGTCTCTTCCTCAACCAGAGCGATCAGAGAGATCGGGGCATTGTCGCCCTTGCGGTTACCCAGCTTGATGATGCGGGTGTAGCCGCCGTCGCGATCAGCGAACTGCGGACCGATCTCGTCGAACAGCTTCTTAACTGCGTAGTTGTCGTTAAGCAGCTTTGCAACGTTGCGGCGATCTGCGAGAGTGCCGCGCTTTGCCTTGGTGATCAGCTTCTCAACGTACGGACGCAGCAGCTTGGCCTTGGTGTCGGTGGTCTTAATCTTGCCGTGCTCGATGAGCTGCTTCGCGAGGTTGGCCAGAATCTTCTTCTGGTGCGAAGCGGAGCCGCCGAGACGGGAACCCTGCTTAGGGGTAGGCATAGGTATCTCCTCGTTTTAATGAAGTCGCGTCGGTGAACTACTCGTCGTAGCCAGCGCTTGCGCCATCAGTCCAGTCAGCGTCATCGCCCGAGGCAGCGTCCAAATCAGCGACAGCAGCCGGGTCGAAGTTGTTCGGGGAATCCTTCAGAGCGAGGCCAAGCTCAGCGAGCTTCTCCTTGACCTCATTGATGGACTTGTCACCGAAGTTGCGGATATCCAGCAGATCCGACTCGGTACGAGCAGCGAGCTCACCGACAGTGTGGATCTCCTCACGCTTGAGGCAGTTGTAGGAGCGCATAGAGAAGTCCAGATCCTCAATCGGAGTCTGGTACGCAGCGACATCCTCAGCCTCGCGCGGGCTCGGGCCAATCTCGATGCCCTCAGCAGCCTCGTTCAGCTCACGTGCCAGACCGAACAGCTCAACCAGAGTCTTGCCTGCCGACGCCATTGCGTCGCGGGCGGTGATCGAGTTCTTGGTCTCGACATCGATGATCAGCTTGTCAAAGTCGGTGCGCTGCTCAACACGAGTAGCCTCCACCTTGTAGCTGACCTTCAGAACTGGCGAGTAAATCTGGTCCATCGGAATGCGGCCGATTTCGCCACCGGAGTTCGGGGTCGCCGGCACGTAGCCACGACCACGCTCAACGATCATCTCAATATCCAAGCGACCGGAATCGTTGAGAGTAGCAATGTGGTGATCCGGGTTATGAATCTCCACACCAGCTGGGCACTCAATGTCTGCAGCGGTCACCGCGCCTGCACCTTCGCGACGCAGGTAAACGGTAGCCGGCTCATCGAACTCGCTCGAGAGCACCAGACCCTTGATGTTCAGGATGATGTCGGAGACATCTTCCTTCACGCCCGGGATAGTGGTGAACTCGTGCAGCACACCGTCAATGCGGATGCTGGTGACTGCAGCGCCCGGAATGGACGACAGCAACGTACGACGAAGAGAGTTACCGAGGGTGTAACCGAAACCCGGCTCCAGCGGCTCAATGACGAACCGGGAGCGAGAGGAATCAATGTAGTCCTCAGTCAGCGTTGGGCGCTGGGAAATGAGCATTTTCGAAAATCCTCCAGGTGGCGACCGCTATATGACGCCATAGGGAATGAATGGATGCAAGCGAAGTTGGTTATTACTTCGAGTAGAACTCGACGATCAGCTGTTCCTGAAGCGGAATGTCGATCTGTGCGCGTTCCGGGGTCTGGTGCACGAGGATGCGCAGGGACTCAGGAACAACCTGAAGCCATGCCGGGACGACAGCGTCGACCAGGTTCTCCTGTGCCTCTTCGAACCAAATCATCTTCTGCGACTTCGGGCGCACGTCGATGATGTCGTACTGGCTTACCTGGAAGGACGGCACGTTGATCTTTTTACCGTTAACGGTGAAGTGGCCGTGGGAAACCAGCTGACGAGCCTGGCGACGGGTACGAGCCAGACCAGCGCGGTAGACAACGTTGTCGAGACGCGACTCCAGCAGGACGACGAGGTTATCGCCAGTCTTGCCCGGACGACGGTGAGCCTCGGCGTAGTAGCGACGGAACTGCTTCTCCATCACGCCGTAGGTGAAACGTGCCTTCTGCTTCTCCTGGAGCTGGAGCAGGTACTCCGACTCCTTGATACGAGCGCGGCCAGCCTGCCCCGGAGGGTAGGGACGACGCTCAAAGTTCATGTCGCCACCGACGAGGTCGACGCGGAGACGACGGGACTTACGGGTTGCGGGACCGGTATAACGGGCCATTTCTGTTCTCTCCTTACCCTATTCCTAGACGCGACGACGCTTCGGCGGACGGCAGCCGTTGTGCGGCTGAGGGGTCACATCCGAGATCGAGGACACCTCAAGGCCAGCGGCCTGGAGGGAACGGATGGCGGTTTCGCGGCCCGAACCCGGACCCTTAACGAAAACGTCAACCTTCTTCATACCGTGCTCCATGGCCTTACGAGCAGCGTTCTCGGCGGCCATCTGAGCAGCGAACGGAGTGGACTTACGAGAGCCCTTGAAACCGACGTGACCAGAGGAGGCCCACGAGATAACAGCGCCCTTCGGGTCCGTGATGGACACGATGGTGTTGTTGAAGGTGGACTTGATGTATGCGTGGCCCTGAGCCACGTTCTTCTTTACAACGCGACGGCCGGTACGACGGCCGCGTGCGGACTTCGGAGCTGCCATGTTTTACTTCTTCTTTCCGGCGATCGTCTTCTTCGGACCCTTACGCGTACGAGCGTTGGTCTTGGTGCGCTGACCACGGACTGGCAGGCCACGACGGTGGCGCAGACCCTGGTAGGAACCAATCTCAATCTTGCGGCGGATATCAGCCTGAACCTGGCGGCGGAGGTCACCCTCGACCTTCCAGGTAGCTTCAATCACGTCACGCAGCGCAGCAACCTGCTCATCGGTGAGAGCGTCGGTGCGCAGATCCGGAGAGATGCCGGTCTTCTCCAGCAGCTCATTGGCACGGGCGGGGCCGATGCCATAGATGTAGGTAAGAGCGACCTCCATACGCTTGTTGCGTGGCAGGTCAACTCCAGCAAGGCGTGCCATACGGCAATTTCCTTCCGGTTGATGCGGTGGTTTACTCCACTGCCATCCTTCCCAGACCCGGCTTACTCGGTCGGACGCCGAGTCGCGCAAGTGTTATAGAAAGGCTCCAGCCACCGTTGCCGGAGGTATTCTCGCTTACTTCTGTGGAAAAGCTTTCATAAAGAACCGCCGCGCCGAACTGCTGAGACACCAGGTCTCAACATCACGCGGCCGTCACCAGAAGCAGCTAGGACGGTGGAGTTTCTGTCTAGTTAGTAAATAAGCCCATAACCACTACCAACAGTGGTCAGGTCGATTTACTTGTAGCGGTAGACGATTCGCCCACGCTCGAGATCGTACGGAGAAAGCTCCACTACGACTCGGTCTTCCGGGAGAATACGGATGTAGTGCTGGCGCATCTTGCCACTGATATGGGCGAGCACCTTGTGCCCGTTGTCCAGCTCCACTCGGAACATCGCGTTCGGCAAGGGCTCGACGACGCGACCCTCAACCTCAATTGCGCCTTCCTTTTTAGCCATGTCCTCCACGTCTCTCTGGCGGATACCCGGGACAATCCCGGCACCAGTTGGGAAATCTCTACTCTGCCTGGTGTTTTAGCAGTTCCGTGCAGGGATAATCATCACTGCAGCGACACTGCGCCCACACCATCGCCCAACTTTACACGCGACCTGCGTTTTTACCAAATACGACCACTATGGGACCGGTTGCAAGCGACGGCAGGCGGATTCGCTCCACGCGCTCAGAATTCATCGCAGCCTTTATGGCAACATTCTGACCTTTCGCGTGGCCCTCACGCACTAGTTATTAATATCGAGGAGTCAAAATACGGGGGCCGTCCGCCGTGGCGGCAACTGTGTGCTCCCAATGGGAGGCCGGCATTCTATCGGCGCTGACGACCGTCCAGCCGTCGTCAAGCTCATCACTACCCCACTCGCCGCCGAGAATGAGCATCGGTTCAATGGCCAATACGGAGCCTTCGACGATGCGGGGCCCCTTTCCTGCTTTGCCTTCGTTGGGAAGGAAGGGATCCATGTGCATCTCGCGCCCAATGCCGTGCCCGCCGTATCCATCGACGATGCCGAGTTCAATATCGTGGCGCAGTTCAGCCTCACGGGTGGCCATTTCAAGCGCATACGAAATATCGGTGAGGCGAGCGCCCGGCACCATGGCCTTAATACCTTCGGCGAGGACCTCTGATGTTGCAATGTTCAGTTTTTCGACATCGTCACTCAGCTTTCCGACGCCGAAAGTAAGTGCCGAATCGCCGTGCCAGCCATCCAGGATTGCGCCACAGTCAATTGAGACTAAATCACCATCGGCGAGAACCGTAGACGAAGACGGAATGCCGTGGACAATCACTTCGTTCACTGATGCGCAGACAGATGCCGGGAAGCCTTCATAGCCAAGGAAGGACGGCGTTGCGCCAGCATCGATAATGACCTGGTGCGCAATCTCATTGAGATCTGCCGTGGTGACCCCTGGCTTAGCGGCATCTCGGCAGGCTAGCAATGCACGACCGACGATCTCGCCGGCCGCTTGCATCGCATCCAATTCTCCCTCGGTGCGGGCAGGAACTACTTTGCGGCGGCGTCGAAAACTCATCACGCTGGTTGAGTCTACTCTGCCCCAGAAGGGAACCACCGGCTAGCTGTACCCCGCCACCTACGAGGGCGCCGCTCGGATCGCTGCCACTTCCGAGAAATTTACACCCAAAGATGAGCTGCCCTACGATAACTGGCATGCATTCACTGTTGAAGTCCGCGCAGACTGCGGGCGTTGTTATTGCTGCCAGCTCGCTTTTCCTGATTAGCGCATGCTCAAGCAACCCCGAACCGTCGCCAGCGCCGACTGTCCCCTCCACTTCCCCTGCCACGGAATCGCCGGAGGCCCCTGGAAGCACCTCGGGTTTCATGGGCGCCTCTGCACTGCCTGAGTCGATCCAAAACTTCACACCTGATGCAATTAAGGAGGCGATTGGCAGCTGCGTCGAGTCGGATGACTCTAAACCCGTCATTTTTGGCAGCGAGAGCGTGCATGGCTTCACCTGCGTAATGGCAGTTGGCGACGGTGGCACCGCAATGCTCAGTACGGCCGAGGACCCGGCCACTGTCGAGCGCATTAACGAAAAGGCTGAGTCCGTCGAAAACTACGCACCATACGAGCTACCCGGCAAGCACGCATTTAGCGGTATCAACAAGGGGTCCCCTTTCGTAATGGTTATCGACGAGGATAACCGCATCTACCAAGAGTTCGTTTTCGCGAATATTGGCGCCGAGGCCG
This sequence comes from Corynebacterium sp. MSK012, assembly GCF_030232435.1. Classification (NCBI taxonomy): domain Bacteria; kingdom Bacillati; phylum Actinomycetota; class Actinomycetes; order Mycobacteriales; family Corynebacteriaceae; genus Corynebacterium; species Corynebacterium sp. MSK012. The sequence continues at coordinate 44,149 of NZ_JASPJU010000011.1, read as the reverse complement.
CACAACCGCTTATCGACGAAATCATTCAGGACTTCCAGTAGCCCTCACTATCGGCTGCCCCCGCCCCACCCCAGCCCCAACAGCCACACACAAAAGCCGCCCTTCCAAACCTCAACGGTTCGAAAGGGCGGCTTCAACAACCATCTACAACCGGCAAACCCATCGGCCCCAGCCAGCGAAAAAGCTAGAGCGTCTAGTTACCCGGTGTGCCAGGAGCCTAGTTCAGCTTCTCCAGCTCAGCCATCGTGCGCTCGTTAATCTCCTCAACGGATCCCTCAGCGGCAATCTTGATGATCTTCTCCGAGTAGTAATCCAGCAAAGGAGCGGTCTCATTGGTGTACACATGCATGCGGTTGCGGATGACCTCTTCAGTGTCGTCTGCGCGACCACGGGCCAGCATGCGCTCGACGACGACATCCTCAGAAACGTCGAACTGTACGACCGCATCCAGCTCAGTGCCGAGGTTGGACAGCAGACGCTTCAGCTCTTCTGCCTGACCAACAGTGCGTGGGAAGCCATCCAACAGGAACCCCTTGGCAGCGTCGTCCTCATTCAGACGGGACTCGACCATACGCACAGTCACGTCGTCCGGAACAAGGTTGCCGGCGTCGATGTAGGACTTCGCCTCAATGCCGAGCGGAGTGCCTTCACCGATGTTTGCGCGAAACAGGTCACCGGTGGAGATGTGCGGGACACCGAGCTTCTCCGAGAGGATAGCTGCCTGAGTGCCCTTGCCTGCACCGGGAGGACCTACAAGTACGAGTCGCATTACTTCAAGAACCCTTCGTAGTTACGTTGCATCATTTGGCTTTCAACCTGCTTGACCGTCGTCAGCGCAACACTGACCAGAATCAGCAGGGCTGTACCTCCAAACATACCGCCTGTACCGGAGTTCGCGTCGCCAAGCCCCATATCAAGAGCGACATTTGGCAGAACAGCAATCAGCGCCAGGTACAGCGAGCCGACAGTCAGCAGGCGAATCAGGACGTAGGACAGGTATTCAGCAGTCGGACGTCCCGGGCGGAAGCCCGGAATGAATCCACCGTATTTCTTCATGTTCTCCGCCTGCTCGTGCGGGTCGTACTGCACGGAGGTGTAGAAGAAGGAGAAGAAGATGATCATCAGGAAGAACAGCAGAATGTACTGCCAACTGGACGGCGCCAGCAGGTACTGAATGACATTGCGCTGCCACCAGTTGTCCATGTTCGGATTCGACTGACCGGACTGAACAATCTGGGTAATCAGAACCGGCACGTAAATCAGAGAGGACGCGAAGATGACAGGGATAACACCGGCCTGGTTCACCTTCAGCGGCAGGTAGGTGGAAGATCCGCCGTACTGGCGACGACCAACCATGCGCTTTGCGTACTGCACCGGAATACGGCGCTGTCCCTGCTCAATGAAAATAACGCCGATGATGAGAATCAGCACGGCAACAATCACGGTGGCGAACACGACACCGGTAGTGGAGCGCAGAATGTTCGCTCCCTGCGCCGGCATACCAGCGGCGATACCGGAGAAAATCAGCAGCGACATACCGTTGCCGACGCCTCGGTCAGTGATGAGCTCACCCATCCACATGACCAGCACGGCACCGGAGGTCATCACAACGACCATCACCACGAGGTCAAAGACACCCGCATCCTTAACCAGCAGCGACTGCGAGCCACCCAACAGGGCACCTCGGTCTGCCATGGCCACAATGCCTGCAGACTGCAGCAACGCCAACGCCACTGTGAGGTAGCGGGTGTACTGGGTCATCTTTGTCTGACCCGACTGCCCTTCCTTCTTCAACTGCTCGAAGTGTGGAATCACCACCGTGAGCAGCTGGACGATAATCGAGGCCGTAATGTACGGCATAATGCCGATGCCGAAAATCGCCATCTGCAGCAGAGCGCCACCTGAGAACAGGTTAATCAGCGAGTAAACGCTGGACTGATCTTTCGAAATCTGCTCGAGCTGCGCGTTGACCAACTGGTAGTCGATACCAGGGCTTGGAATCTGCGAGCCGATTCGGTACAGAATGATCATCGTCAGAGTGAAGAAGATCTTCTTACGCAAATCGGGATCGCGCAACGCCGCAATGAGACCGGAAGCCACGTGCATCCTCCCGAGGTCAAGAAATCCGCTTCTCCCACGCTTTTCCCGAAAGACTTACCCGCTTATCCGCCAGTAGTCTCCCGTTTTAGTTAAGCAACGCGGATGACGTATTCCTCAAACCTTTAATTGACAGTATTTGACGTAGTGAGTCTACCAGCGTTTCTCCACATCGTCGCAATACACCTCCATATCACCGTTAGTACAGCGCCCCGCCAATCACCTCTTTTCGCTTGACGACGATCCCAGCGCCCCCTCCCCTCTGAGCCCACGCCCCCTCACTGTGCCTCACCCAATTTTCCCAGACAAAACTTGAACAGTGTTAAAGTTTTGCTCTGTGAGTACCTACAGCATCCGCATGCGATCCAGCGCCGATGGCTGCCATATCTCTGGCGCTGAGCGTCTTGCACCGGCCGTCGAACTACCTCAGCTGGCTTCTGCAATGACTAGCCGTGCACTTCACCACGGCAAGGGTCGAGCCGACACAATTCACATCACTGTGGACAAGGTTGAAGAGTCGACTATCGGCACCGTGTCCGCGTTGACTCCCTTTCTAGAGTCGAACCCCAGCCCTGAGGACGCACGCAATCTCATTGCTCAACGCCTACACGCTGCAGGCATACAGGCAGCCGATATTGCCGTCGAGATGGCCTATTCACTCACAGGTCTCCGCGGCGCCGCTCTCATCGATGCCTCCTCCGGCGAGCGGCTCGACCCAAACCCTGCCCGCGGTGTACGGGTTTCCACTTTTGATGCCATCTCGCACCCCAGTAAGGACTGCACCAAGAATCATTTTCACGAGGCGCTCATCCTCGCATCTAAGGTTCACAGCGCCCCGGGTATCGTCGCAGAAATCTGCCTCTCCGATGACCCCTTTTACACGCGGGGATATCTGGCGCTGGACGGAATCTTTCACCGTATCCCCAATATCAAGGACCACGGCAGCACTCTTGGTACTCGCATCTTCATCGTTGAACCCGGCACCGATATCCCCGAGCTAATCGATTACCTGGAGAACGCGCCGGTCTACGTCGAGCTCCCAGCTGACGCCAGTTCCTCGCCGGACGTGACCGCCCCCAACAGCGACCTCTCAGCAATCGCCGCCCAAAGGAACTCGGCCTGGGCCGCTGAAGGGCTTGCCCGCACACTGCGCACTTTCGAAACCGGACAACTGCCACACAGCCGAATTGACGGAACCGACTATCTACTGTTTTCTTCTTCGGACTACCTTGGCCTGTCCACGCACCCTGAACTCATCTCAGCTGCCACCGAGGCAATTGGACATTTCGGCACCGGGTCCGGCGGCTCTCGCCTGACCACCGGCACTAGCATCCACAGCGCACTTGAGAATGAACTGGCGCAGTTCTTCGGTTTCGACGATGCCGTTCTCTTTGCGACTGGCTACCAGGCGAACCACTCAACCATCGCTGCCATCGCCACCGCCGACGTGGAAATCTTCTCCGACGCCGCCAACCATGCTTCCATCATCGACGGGTGCCGCAATGCCCGAGCTAACGTCACGGTCTTTCCACATGCTGACTACCAGGCACTCGACCGTCTCCTCGCAGCATCGAGCGCCCGCCACAAGCTTGTCATCTCCGACTCCGTGTTCTCTATGTCAGGCGAGGTCATCGACGGCCCCGCACTCGAGCGCACCTGTCGCCGTCACAACGCATGGTTGATGCTTGACGACGCCCACGGCGTCGGCGTTATCGGAGAGCAAGGCCGTGGCACCGCAGCGCACCTGGGCATTCACCCGGACATTGTGGTCGGCACCGCGAGCAAGGCTCTCGGTGTCGAAGGAGGATACGTTCTCTGCTCCGCACCAGTTGGCGACCTGCTACGCAATCAAGCCCGTAGCTTCGTGTACTCAACGTCGATGAACCCCGGTTCCGTCGCAGCTATCCGCGCCGCGTTGAAGCAGTTGGAGGCTGGGGACGTCGTCAAGCGATTGCAGCGTAATATTGCGCGCGTCCGCTCCCTGGTTGACGCACAGTCAGACCCCGCATCTGCAATCATCCCACTGCCCGTTGGCGACGAGGCCGAAGCGATGGACGCCTCAGCACGGTTGGCGGAGCTAGGCGTGTACATACCTGCGATTCGCTACCCGACGGTTCCCCGTGGTGAGGCAATGTTGCGATTGACCATTACCGCGCTCCATACGGACGCTGACATCGACCGACTGGAGCAGGCTCTGCGCCACACCGGCCTGCTGTAAGCGGGCGGTTTGCGCTGCCCTCCCCTCCCCTTTCCTCCCCCTCAATACAAAAAGAGCTCTTAACCACTTGGGTTAAGAGCTCTTTTGTTAAAGCTTAAATGCTTTAGGCCTCAGTGACAGAGCCGCCTGCAGCCTCGATCTTGGACTTTGCGGAGCCCGAGAACTTGGTTGCGGTGACGTTGACGGAGACGTTGATGTCGCCGTCGCCGAGGACCTTCACCGGCTGGTTAGCGCGGACAGCGCCCTTTGCAACCAGGTCGGCGATGGTGACGTCGCCACCGTTCGGGAACAGACGCTCCAGATCCGAAACGTTGACCACCTGGAAGGTGACCTTCGCCGGGTTCTTGAAGCCCTTCAACTTCGGCAGACGCATGTGAAGTGGCATCTGGCCACCCTCGAATGCTGCCGAAACCTGCTTGCGGGCCTTGGTGCCCTTGGTGCCGCGACCAGCGGTCTTACCCTTGGAAGCCTCACCACGGCCGACGCGAGTCTTCTTCTTCTTAGCACCCGGAGCCGGGGCCAAGTCGTGGAGCTTAATTGGTTCGCTCATGGTTTACCTACTCCCCCGCTACTTCTTCAACCTCGACCAGGTGACGCACAACGTTCACGAGACCGCGCACAGCCGGAGTATCCGGGCGAACGGCGGAATCGTTGATGCGCTTCAGGCCGAGGGTGCGCAGCGAATCCTTCTGGTTCTGCTTGGTACCAGCGGTACCACGGACCTGGGTAATCTTCAGTGCCATGGAAATCACGCTCCCTGACCTGCGCGTGCGCGCAGCATACGTGCTGGGGTGACCTCTTCGAGGGACTTGCCACGACGTGCGGCGACCTCTTCAGGGCGAACCAGCTGCTTGAGGGCATCAACGGTTGCGTGAACAACGTTGATGGAGTTGTTGGTACCCAGCGACTTGGACAGAACATCCTGAACACCGGCGCACTCGAGAACCGGGCGGACAGCGCCGCCGGCAATCAGACCGGTACCCGGAGCAGCCGGGCGCAGCAGGACGATGCCAGCAGCGGTCTCACCCTGAACCGGGTGGGTAATGGTGCCAGCAATCATCGGGACGCGGAAGAAGTTCTTACGAGCCTCTTCAGCACCCTTCTGGATAGCTGCCGGTACTTCCTTGGCCTTGCCGTAGCCGACGCCGACCATGCCCTCGCCGTCACCGACGATGACCAGAGCGGTGAAGCTGAAGCGACGACCACCCTTGACGACCTTGGAAACTCGGTTGATAGTTACTACGCGCTCGATGTACTGCGAACGCTCGTCCTGCTGGCGACGGTCGTTACCGCGGCCACCACGACGGTTGTTGTTCTTGTTGTCAGCGGAGTTACGTCCGCCTTCGCGCTTATCGCGTTCCGACATCACGCATTCCTTCCGTTGGACTTGTAAGTGCGCATTAGAACTTCAGACCACCTTCACGGGCAGCCTCGGCCAGAGCAGCAACGCGGCCGTGGTACTGGTAGCCACCGCGGTCGAAAACAACCTTCTCGATGCCAGCATCCTTAGCGCGAGCAGCAATCAACTCGCCGACCTTGGCGCTCTTGGCCTTCTTGTCGCCCTCGAAGCCACGGAGATCTGCGTCCAGAGTGGAAGCAGCTGCCAGGGTACGACCGATGGAGTCGTCGATAACCTGAGCGGTGATGTGGCGGGAAGAGCGGTGCACGACGAGGCGCGGTGCCTCGGAGGTGCCGCGGACGTTCTTGCGCAAGCGTGCGTGACGGCGGGCGCGGGCGACACGACGACGAGTCGAGATGTCCTTGCCTACCGGGAGGCGCTTTTCGTTGGTGTTGCTCATTACTTACCCGTCTTTCCGATCTTGCGACGGATCTGCTCGCCATCGTAACGAATGCCCTTGCCCTTGTAAGGATCATCCTTACGCAGACGACGGATGTTAGCTGCGAGCTGTCCGACCTGCTGCTTATCAATACCTGTGATCGACAGCTTGGTGGTGCCGTCGACGTCGAAGGTGATACCTTCCGGTGCTTCGATCAGGACTGGGTGCGAGTAGCCCAGGGAGAACTCGAGGTCCTTGCCCTTCTTGGCGACACGGTAACCGACACCGAAGATTTCCATCTTGATGGTGTAGCCCTCGGTCACACCGACAACCATATTGTTAATCAGCGAACGGGACAGACCGTGCAGGGAGCGGCTCTTACGGTGGTCATCCGGGCGGTTGACCACAATCTCATTGTCCTTCAGCTCAACGGTAATTGGAGCCGGGATAGAGACAGACAGCTCGCCCTTCGGGCCCTTGACGGAAACGTCCTGGCCGTTGACCTGGGCAGTAACGTTTGCCGGGACAACGACAGGGTTCTTACCAATACGAGACATTGTGTAGTTCCCCCTTTACCAGACGTAAGCGAGGACTTCCCCGCCAACCTTCTTCTCGTAAGCCTGACGGTCAGTCAGCAGGCCCTGAGACGTGGAGATGATAGCCACGCCCAGGCCGCCGAGGACCTTCGGCAGGTTAGTGGACTTTGCGTAAACACGCAGACCCGGCTTGGAGACGCGACGCACGCCAGCGATCGAACGCTCGCGGGACGGACCGTACTTCAGGTTCAGGGTCAGGGTCTTGCCGACCTTGGCATCCTCGACTGCGTAGTCCGCAATGTAACCCTCAGACTTGAGAATCTCGGCGATGTTAGCCTTCAGCTTGGACGACGGCATCGAGACAGAGTCGTGGTACGCGTTGTTAGCGTTGCGCACGCGCGACAGCATGTCGGCGATTGGGTCAGTCATGGTCATGGTTAGTGACCGCTTCCTTTCTCGCTGCGGTTCCTTCCCACCTCGTGGCTAACTCCAATGACCGCGCAAACAGCAACTGTCACACGGCAAAAGCTTAAGTTGGAGCGATTTCCAATATCGTGATTCCGGCGATTTAAGGGCTACTGTTCGCCAACTCGGTTCAATAGCCGAGTCAGCTCGCCACCCAGGTGACGCCAGAGACGATGCGAGGCGAGGGGCCTACAGCAAAGTTCTTACATTTTTACTGCCGCACCTCTTATAGAGGGCAGACCTGGTGATACTAACAAATACAGGCCGAAATGCAAAAACGCCGCAGACGGACGTTAGTCCGCTCGCGGCGTGAAGCCCCACCAATTAACAGTGGAACTCAATTCCTAGCCGACATGGCGCCGGCTAGAGGAAATTAGTAGAGCTGGTCGGCGATGATGTTACCCATTGCCTTTTCACCAGCCACCGTCGGGTGGTTGGTCATCGGACCCATCACCGGGTCTGCGAAACCGGCGACGAAGCGCTCATCCGGGTTCGGGTTGCAGGTACCGTGGCCGAGGGTTGCCTCGTAGACGTCAATGAAGCCGGCACCTACGTGGTGAGATGCGGAGCGAATGCTGTCACGGAATGCACCCTGGATCTCGCTGGCACCCGGTGCCGGGATCGGGAAGGTCTGGTTCGGGGTGTTCACCAGGCACAGCTGGTCATCAGTGGCGTACTCAGGGTACGACGCCAGGACGACCTGAGCGCCCGGGGCAACCTGGTGGACGCGGTCAGTGAACTGACGCAGCGTCTGCTTGAACGCGGAAGGAGCCTGCGGATCCGGCTTTGCGACAAGCTCGCCTGCCACGTCAACCCACTGGACCCAGTCCATGCCGCCGTACATCAGGACAACCTTCTCGGTGCCCTCTCCGATGTCGCCGTACTGGATGGAAGCCTCCAGGTATGCGAGGAGCTGACCCGGGAAGCCGCCAAGACCGTTACAGGACCAGTCACCCAGGGACTTGTTCAGCTTCGTAGCTGCGATCTTCGGCCAGTTTTCCATGTCGGTAGCGCAGTTGGCGACCAGTACGTTCTGCCCCGGCGCCAGGCCACGCGGGCCACCCTTACCGGCATTAGCGGTGAAGGAGTCACCGAAGGTGACGATCTGCTTGACGCCCTTCGGGCCGGTGTCGCCGAGACCCGGAATCGGAATGTTCGGCATTTCCGGCTGTGCGTTGGCGGCACCTGCACCCAAGCTCAGACCCAGAGCCGCAACAGTTGCAATAGCAGCCGAGCGGACGGCCACGGAGAAGTTCTTCATGTAGTTAATCCCTTTGCGTTTTAACTTAAGGACCGCACTGTGTAGAACCACTGGCTCAATCACACAGAGGCTGAAGTCACTTAAGTCTTGCCCAAATTGATAACGACCACAATGCATTTTGGCGGCCGTCACTATGACGAATGGCAGTTTACAACGAAATCATCACAAACGCCTAACTTTCAACTGAGAAACCTTGTGGCTTTACTAATTTTCAACCCCCAAAAAGGGTCAACTTTCACACCAGTAACACTGGTAACTTCTACGCAGGCCCCGCACAGCAACCTCACTCCCCCACGAACATAAGCACCTAACAGAGCAGCAAAAAGCCCCGGAGGCCGAGCGGCATCCGGGGCTTCAGGCAAAAGCTACCGAAGAGGCAAAACTACTTCTTGAACGGGAAGCCCAGCTCGCGCAGCAGCGCGCGGCCTTCCTCGTTGTTGGTAGCGGTGGTCACGACGGTGATGTCCATACCGCGCGGGCGGTCGATCTTGTCAACGTCGATCTCGTAGAACATGGTCTGCTCAGACAGGCCGAAGGTGTAGTTACCGTGACCATCGAACTGCTGATCAGACAGACCGCGGAAGTCGCGGATTCGCGGCAGAGCCACGGTCAGCAGACGATCCAGGAACTCCCACATACGGTCGCCACGCAGGGTGACGCGAGCGCCGATGGCGTCGCCTTCACGAAGCTTGAAGTTAGCGATCGACTTGCGAGCACGACGGGTCTCTGGCTTCTGACCGGTAATCAGAGTCAGGTCGTTGATAGCACCGTTGATCTGCTTCTTGTCCTGAGCAGCAGCGCCGACGCCCATGTTGACGACGACCTTGGTGACGCCCGGAATCTGCATGACGTTCTCGTAGGAGAACTCTTCCTGCATCTTGCCGCGAATCTCATCGCGGTAACGGGCCTTCAGACGAGGGGTGTAATTTTCGCTCATGCTTAGATGTCCTTCCCGGTACGGCGGGAGATGCGAACCTTCTTGCCGTCCTCATCGAAGCGGTAACCGACGCGAGTCGGGGTACCATCTTCGTCGACCAGCATGACGTTCGACACGTGAATCGGAGCTTCCTGAGTGACAATGCCACCCGAGGAAGCGCCGCGCTCCGCAGCGGAGTTTGCAACGTGCTTCTTGATACGGTTAACGCCCTCGACCAGGACCTTGTCGCGCTTCGGGTAGGCCTCGATGACCTTGCCCTGAGCACCCTTGTCCGGACCGGAGATAACCAGCACGGTATCGCCCTTACGGATCTTCACTTAAATCACCTCCGGTGCGAGCGAGACAATCTTCATGAACTTCTTGTCACGCAGCTCACGCGCGACCGGGCCGAAAATACGGGTGCCCTTTGGCTCACCGTCGGCCTTGATGATGACAGCTGCATTCTCGTCGAACGAGATGTAGGAGCCATCCGGACGACGGGTCTCCTTCTTCGCACGGACGATAACTGCCTTAACAATTTCGCCTGCCTTGACGTTGCCGCCCGGAGTAGCTTCCTTGACAGTTGCGACAATGGTGTCGCCAATGCCAGCGAAGCGTCGGGTCGAGCCACCGAGAACGCGGATGCACAGAATTTCACGTGCACCAGTGTTGTCGGCAACGCGCAGACGGGATTCCTGCTGAATCACTGCGTTTCTCCTGACCTGGTTGCATTGTGCGTCAGATTTCCGTCCTAAACGCACGCGGTCTTTATGTCTTGCGTTTACGCTTTACGACGGAAGCACCTGCTAGAGGTAGCTTTCCTATCGCTTTGACCTCGTGCTTACTACGGTTCTAGACCGTTGAGAGCAGCACGCAGTCGCTTCGCGCAACCTGTGTATTATGGCACGTTCGTGCGGGACAACAAAATCCCTTAGTTTCATGCCCCCAACATGGTTTATGCCTTGTGCGGCAACCCTATACTGAGACAGTGACAAATCAACATTCCGGGAGCGCTCAGACACAGCCAGCACAGACGCTGCCGGTATCGCTACTTGCCGGCTTGGCCTTATTATCCGCCGCCGCCCCGTTCGGCGCAGATACATATCTGGCATCCTTCGTGGAGATTGCACGCGAGTTCTCCACGACCGAGTCGATGGTTCAGCTCACGCTGACAACCTTCATGATTGGCATGGCTGCTGGACAGCTCGTCATTGGCGCTCTCTCCGATAGTTTGGGCCGCAAGAAGCTGCTTCTCATTGCGACTTTGGTGTTCTTGGGCTCGTCAATCCTCTGTGCAGTAGCACCGAATATTGGCACGCTTATTGCAATGCGCCTGTTCCAGGGGTTAGCTGGTGGCTCCACAGTTGTTCTGGCTCGTTCTGTAGTACCAGACCTCTTGACGGGCAAGGCATCAGCGAGAGCTTTCTCCACGCTGATGGGCATTTCCTCCATCGCCCCGGCAATCGCTCCCCTTGTGGGCGGTTTTCTAGGCCCCACATTCGGCTGGCGCAGCGTGTTCTGGTTTCTCGCAGCCATCAACGTCGCGATGGTCGCGATTGTGATCCTGATGGTTCCGGAAACCCTGCCGCCTGAGCGACGCTCCACAGGCGCTCTGCGCAATCTCCTGCCCAATATTGGCAGGCTGCTGCGGCGGCCAGTATTTGTCGGCTACTTGTTGGCTTTCGCTGGTGGCTTCTCGGTGATGTTTTCCTATATCGCTGCGTCACCCTTTATCTTCCAGGAGCTGCTGGGGCTAACCCCTACTCAGTTTTCTCTCGTGTTCGCATCCAATGCAGCGATGTTGACATTTGTGTCAGTCCTCAACGGAAAGATGATCAACCGGCTTCATCCCCGCAAAGGCATTTTAGTTGCCCTTACGGTCATGCTCGTGACGTCGATAGGCCTGATTATTAATGCCCTCGTCGGGATTACCTTCTTCACTACTTGGCTGTTGCTGTTCATTACGGTACCGATGATGCCGCTGATCTTCGCCAATGCCACGGCACTCGGAATTGAGGAGGTTCGAGATATCGGAATTGGCTCAGGTTCCGGTCTGATGGGCTTCACACAGTTCCTCGCGGCCGCCACGGTTTCCCCGCTGGTGGGGCTTGGTTCCAATCTGCCCCTCTCGATGGCTATTTCGATGTTGACCTGTGCATTGATTGCGCTGACCGCGGTGTTGACATTGACGCGCGCCGGCCTCCACAAACGCTCACACCGACTGACATAAGAGCCCTGCTCAAGAAACTCGGCACTCTAAGACTCCGGCGAAGCTCAAAAACTAGTCAACATAGCTGGTCTTCGTCTGGTTCAACCAGGCGTAGACCGCGCCGATTCCCAGGCCACCACCTACGAAGTTGCCCAGCCACACGGCCACCCAGTTAACAGTAATGTGCAGACCATCGAAGCCTGCAGGATGCGGATCAGCGAAAAAGGCCAAGGAAAACAACGAGAAGTTCGCAATCACGTGCTCGAGTCCGAGCCCGACGAACACTGCAATGATCGGCAGAATCACAACGAACTTCGAAATGATTTCTTTGGCTTGAAGTGCACCTAGGACAGCCATATTGACCACGAAGTTCGCACCCATGGCCTCTACGAAAGCGCCGAAGAACGGCTTGGCCAGCTTCCCCTCAGTCAAGGTGGAAATCAGATGTGTGTCATCAATCCCACCGAGCTTGGCGCTCTGGCTGAGCACCAGCGCCACAATCGCCGCACCGATGAAGTTGTAGAACGTAGCGACGGCCACCATTCGAAAGGCCACTCCCCACGCCATGCGTCCGCGTGCGGCGGACCAGGACACAAACATCATGCTGCCGGTCGCCAGCTCTGCACCGAGCACCACAATGGCGAACAGCCCAAGCCCGAATAGGCACGCAAAGACCAGTCCCCCAGTCCCCGGCGCGACGCCCTCTGCCACTTGTCCAGCGACCGCTGCAAAGGCCGTCCCGAGCGTCAGGTACATACCCGCCAGGACCGCTCGCACGGCAAATCGTCCGTAGTCCTGCGTCAACAGTTCCTGTTTCTTGTCGCCAGCCGTATCCAGCGTTTCGTATAGCGTCACCGCCGAAGCCTTTCCCTGCGTGCCGTTAATTGCAGTTATTCGCATAAAAGAATAACGACAGGCTGACGCGGAATCGCAACCGCTTTACGACGGTCACAGCGCCCTACCCCCCTTAGGCGCTGCAACCAGGAACTGCGATTCACCGTCGAAGAGAGGCAGATTTACTTCTTTTCTCCGGTACCAGCAGGTGCAGCAGCAGTTTCTGACTTCGGCTCGTCCTTAATCTTTGGGTCGACCGTCAAAAGCGGTGCCCCAAACGAAATTGGCTGGCCATCGCGGAAGCCTTCAGCCGGCAGCACAGGGCCGGTCTTCTTCGAGTTGGAAATAACGACAGGCGTAGTTACCGGGTATCCAGCAGCCTTGATTGCGTCGATATCGAACTCAGCCAAAGTATCACCCTGCTGAACTTCGTCGCCTTAACATCGAAGATGGCAATCATCGTCGAGGCAATGGCCGAAGCACCCATGCCGATGTAAAACGGCCAGCGCAAACGTAGGTTCACACCGAAGATGGCCGGCTCGGTAATACCGAATAGCGCCGACATACCGGAGGCGCCAGCCAGACCTTTAAGCTTCTCACTCTTGGCCAGGAAGTACACTGCCAGCGCGGCACCACCTTGGACAATATTGGCCATCGATGCCGTCGCGAAAATGAACGAGCCGCCCTGGTCCCACAGCATGTACTCGATTGGTGAGAAGGACTGGTGCAGACCAGTGATGACAATTGGCGAGTAGACCAAGCCGAACAAGAAGCCACCCACAGGTCCCGCGAATTCGTACAGATTTGCAAGACCAATACCCAGCCATTCACCTGCAGTGCGCAGTACTGGACCAATGGCGGCAAAGGTGATGAAACCAGTGATGAGCAACGTCAACAGTGGTGTCAGCATGAAGTCGACAGTGCCCTTGAGACGCTTATGGAAGAACTTCTCAATCGTTGCGAGAATCCATGAGATAACCAGAATCGGCAAGATGAATCCCACCCTCTGGGGCGGAGGCGTCAAGCGCGCGCACCCGATTCTGCGACGGAATGCGGCGACCGTCTGCCTTCAGATTGCCGGTATAGAAGAGCCACACATCATCGCCATCAACAACCGCGCTGCCCGAATAACAACCATGCTTGTCATAGGGCATGCCTGGATACAGCGCATCGGGGTGATGACGCCACCGCTCGGCTGTCGTGAGCGACGCGGACGCATGTCCCCACCCAGTTCTCTTCGGCGCATGTGGAAAGCATGGATCATGCTGGTAGAACACATGCAGTGTCTCGCCGTCCACGAAAAGGCCATTCGGGTCATTCAGTCGGCCCTGTGGCGGTGACAGATGGTAATTCGACCGATAGGTCATACCCCTCCCCCCCCGATATTATTGAAGTCATGGCTATTTGTGTTTGCGGCGAAGGTCTGGTTGACCTCGTTCCGGTATCTCCTGGCAGCCTCAATAACCACGTGCCGGCGCTAGGCGGAGGCCCCTACAACGTCGCGGTTACGGCCTCTCGCCTCGGTGCGGATGTTATTTTCCAGTCCCGCCTGTCCACAGATGGTTTCGGAAATGAGCTGGTCAAGCACTTGGAAAACGAAGGGGTCGACACCTCTTACGTTCAGCGTGGCCCAGAGCCGACCATTCTGGCGGTAACCACCATCCACGACGATCGCTCTGCAACGTACACCTTTTACACCGACGGCACGGCCACCCCGTTGGTGGAGCCGAAGCACATCGATGCGAATATCGCATGCTTCGGCACCCTGTCACTGGCGCTAGAACCAGGTGCCAGCCGGTACGCGGAATTGCTCAAACAGTTCGCGGCCAATGGCACCCTGGTCGCTTTGGATCCAAATATTCGCCCCATTTACGCAACGGATGCACACCGCGAATTCCTCATGAGCTTGCTCCCCTACGTCAATTTGTTGAAGCTCTCGGACGAGGAAGTCGAGTTCCTTGGCGAAGAGGCGCTGACTAAAGTTCCGGCCGCCGTCATCACCCGAGGTGGCGATGGGCTCACTTTGCTTGCCGACGGAAACCGCATCGATGTCCCAGCCGTCAACGCGAATGTCGTTGACACCATCGGTGCTGGGGACACAATTATGGGCGCACTTTTGGCGCAAATTGAGGAACGAGGTCTGACGGCAGCTGACCTGACTTCCGTATCACCAGATCAGTGGCGCGAGATTCTGCACTATGCGGCCGCCGCGGCTGCCATCACTGTGTCCCGCAAGGGAGCGCAGCCGCCGACGAAAACCGAAGTCGAAGAACTCCTGGCTAAAGATTCCTAGTCCGCGCTGCTTAGCCCGCTCTATTTAGCTCGCTCAAGCACTGCAACCAGGAACTGAGACTCTTTGTCAAAGGGACGAAGATCCCACGTGGAATAACGCTGAATCACGGTGAGCCCAGCCTCCTGCGCAGTGGTTTCAAAATCGGCAAAGTCCCAACCACGGCCAGCGCCGAAGCCGATAATGGCACGACCGCTCTCCGGATTCAGCACCTCCGCGAAGCCCTGCAGTACCTTCGCGCGGTCTTCTGGCGCTACGAAAGTGAGCACATTGCCGGGGCAAATGATGACGTCGAAGGCGGATGCCGTGTCATCGTGGGGTGTGTTCTCCAGCCCGTCGTCAAGCACATGCGGCAATTGCGCCAAGTCCCCTACCAACCACGTCGCATCCGGGAACTGTCGCTTTGCCTCGTCGATGAGATAGGGGTCGACGTCGACACCGACGACTCGATGACTAGCCTTCGCCAGGTAACCGCCGACGCGCCCCTGCCCACAGCCGGCATCCAGGATTCGAGCGTGGCGTGGCGCCATTGCATCCACCAACCGCGCCTCGCCGTCAATATCGCGGCCCTCGCGCACGAATCCCCGCCAGCGGTTGGCGTAGCGGCGGGAATGCTGCGGATCGGCGGCGATAATTTCTTTCCAAGTGCGGTGATTATGGTTGCCATTGTTCATGGCCACCATTATGGCGCGGTTGGTCTCTTTTCTATACCGCCGACGTCCCCTGCGCGACGGGACTAGATTCCCAAAACCGACTTAGCAATCAGGAAGTAGATGATCAGGCCGGAGGCATCAACAAGCGTGGTAATGAACGGGTTAGCGAAGACCGCCGGGTCAATACCGAACTTCTTACCAATCAGCGGCATAATGCCGCCGACAGTTGCCGCGAGAGTACAAATACCCAGCAGCGTCAGACCAATCACTAGGCCGATGTCCCAGCCGTAAACCAAGCCAGCCAATAGCAGGCCGAGAGTACCAAGCAATAAACCGAGGAAGGCACCGACTCTCACCTCGCGGAGAATGACTTTGAATATATCGCGGGGTTGGACATCCCCCAGCGCCAACGCACGCGTAATCGTGGTTGCTGCCTGGTTACCGGTATTGCCACCTGTACCGATCAGCAGCGGCACAAATACCGAGAGAACCACCATCTGAGAAAGAGTCTCTTCGAAAGTTTCCAGGACTTGCACGGTCAATGTTGCACCGATAGCAAGCACGAGCAGCCACACCACACGAGAGCGAACAATCTCGAAAATGGGCGTCGCGAGATAGGGCAAGCGCAGAGGCTCAGAACCGGAAATACGAGCTTGGTCCTCGGAGTCTGCCTCTTCCAGAATCCGGAGGGCGTCGTCGACCGTGAGCAGACCGATAACACGCTGCTCGCTGTCGACAATCGGCAGAGCTAGGCGCTTACGATCAGCGCACATGCGGGCTACCTTCTCTTCGGATTCGGTCGCCTCTGCGTAATCGGCCTTCCGCAAAATCGCCGCAACATGGATATCACTGCTGGCGCGCATCAGTTCACGAAGGCTAACCACGCCCACCAGCCGACGGTTCCGGTTCGACACCGGCAGCGTGTAGATGGATTCGGCATCATCCAGATGCTTGTAGACGGTCTCCAGAGCCTCCCCCACCGTCATATCGTCGTGAAGCGACACCAGCTCCGGGCTCATCCGACGCCCAATGGAACCATCGGGGTAACCGAGGACGATGTTGGTTAGCTCTCGCTCGTCATCCGGCAGATCGGCAAGCAGTTTTGCAGCGACAGACGCAGGAAGCTCGTCGAGCAGCTCTGCTCGATCGTCCGGTTCCATCTCCGCGAAAACTGCGGTGACTTCAGGATCACGGAGACTGTCAATCAGGTGCGCCTGCAGAGCCGAGTTCAGCTCATCGAAGGTTTCAACCGCCGTGTCTTTCGGCAGTGTGCGGTAGAACAGCGCACGTTCCCCATGGCTGAGGCGGCGCATCTTTCGAGCGGCAGCCTTGGGCTCAATATCAGTTAAGAGCCGCGACAGCGTAGCCACGTCATGTGAGCGAAGCGCGGACTCGAGATCTCGATCATCAATCCTGGTCACGTCAGTAGTCACCGAACTTCTCCCCTCACAAAGCACAAATCCTGGCCAATGCTATCAGAGATAAAAACCCATCAAACCTGGACTGAGAGGACTAGAAATACGAAGGAACATGGCTTTCTAAAAAAACAAAACCCCGCCACAGAAAACACTTTCGTGTTTCCCGCGGCGGGGTTCTCGTCGTAAAGCCCAAGCTGATTGCTCAGCTGACGGGTCTTACTTAGCCTTCTCGATGATCTCGATCAGGCGGTAGTGCTTGTCCTTGGAGAGCGGACGGCACTCTTCGATGCGGACGCGGTCGCCCACGCCAGCCTCTTCGTTCTCGTCATGCGCCTTGACCTTAGAGTTCGTGCGCATGATCTTGCCGTACAGGGCGTGCTGCTTGCGGTCCTCGAGCTCGACGACGATGGTCTTCTGCATCTTGTCGGACACGACGTAACCGGTGCGCACCTTGCGTGCGCCAGCCTCGGTGGTGTTCATGTTTTCCTCACTCATGCTGCATCACCATCGGTTGGTGCAGCAGACAGGCCGAGCTCGCGCTCACGCATAACGGTGTAAATGCGAGCAATATCCTTGCGGACAGTGCGGAGACGGCGGTTGTTGGTCAGCTGACCGGTAGCGCTCTGGAAACGGAGGTTGAACAGCTCCTCCTTAGACTCCTTGAGCTTGGCAACCAGGTCATCGTTATCCAGCGAGCGAAGCTCGTGGGCGGGAATGCCGTTCGACATCAGTACTGATCCTCCTTCCGAACGATTCGGGTCTTAATCGGCAGCTTAGCGCCTGCGCGCTTCAGTGCCTCGACAGCAGTTGCCTCGTCCGGGTAGGACATCTCGAACATGATGCGACCCGGCTTGACGTTTGCTACCCACTTCTCGACCGGGCCCTTACCGGAACCCATACGAACACCCAGTGGCTTCTGGGTCAGCGGACGGTCCGGGAAAATCTGGATCCAGACCTTACCACCACGCTTGACGTGGCGGTTGATAGCAATACGCGCTGCCTCAATCTGACGGTTGGTGATGTAGGCCGGCTCGAGAGCCTGGAGACCGTAGTCACCGAAAGTCACCTTGTTGCCGCCCTTGGACATACCAGAACGGGTCGGGCGGTGCTGGCGACGGAACTTAACGCGCTTCGGGATGAGCATGAATTAGCCCTCCTTCTTCTCAGATGCACGCTGACGACGCTTGCCACCACGACGCGGACGGTCGTTGCCGCGACGCTGGCGGTCGTTGCCGGCGTTGATCTCGGACTCGCGACGGCCACCGATCACGTCACCCTTGTAGATCCACACCTTGACGCCAATGCGGCCGAAGGTGGTGTGAGCCTCGTGGGTGCCGTAGTCGATCTCCGCACGCAGGGTGTGCAGCGGAACGCGACCCTCGTGGTAGCGCTCGGTGCGGCCCATCTCGGCACCGCCGAGACGACCGGAGCAGACAACCTTGATGCCCTTGACGTGCGGCTGACGCATTGCAGACTGGATAGCCTTGCGCATTGCACGACGGAAAGCGACACGGTTGGCGAGCTGCTCAGCGATGGACTGAGCGACCAGCTTCGCATCCGCGTCAATGTTCTTGACCTCGAGGATGTTCAGCTGAACCTGCTTGCCGGTGAGCTTCTCGAGCTGGCCGCGGATGCGGTCAGCCTCGGAGCCACGACGGCCGATAACAATGCCCGGGCGTGCCGTGTGGATGTCCACACGCACGCGGTCACGGGTGCGCTCGATAACGACATCGGAGATGCCGGCGCGCTCAAGACCGGTGGACAGCAGATCGCGGATCTTGATGTCCTCGGCCAGGTAGTCAGCGTACTGCTTGTCGGCGTACCAGCGGGACTTCCAGTCGCTGGAAATACCGAGGCGAAGACCGTGTGGATGGATCTTCTGTCCCACTATCGGTCACCTTCCTTCTGGCTCTCGACGACCACGGTGATGTGGCTGGTGCGCTTGCGGACGTGGAAAGCACGGCCCTGCGCACGCGGGCGGAAGCGCTTCATGGTCGGTCCCTCGTTGGCGTAAGCCTCGGAGATGACCAGAGTACGACGGTCCAGGCCGAAGTTGTTCTCAGCGTTTGCAGCTGCAGACGCAACAACCTTGGCGACCGGATCAGCAGCACCCTGCGGAGCGTACTCCAGGATGTTCAGTGCCTCGTCGACGGACTTACCGCGAACGGTGTCCAGGACGCGACGTGCCTTCATCGGAGTAACGCGGACGAAGCGCGCAGTTGCGCGTGCAGAAGTAATGTCGTTGCTCATGGCTTATCGACGTCCCTTCTTGTCATCCTTGACGTGACCCTTGAAGGTCTTGGTCGGGGCGAATTCGCCCAGCTTGTGGCCGACCATAGAGTCATCCACGAACACCGGCACGTGCTTGCGACCGTCGTGAACGGCGAAGGTGTGGCCGATGAAATCGGGGAGAATCGTGGAGCGGCGAGACCAGGTCTTAATGACCTGCTTGGTGCCCTTCTCGTTCTGTGCATCGACCTTCGCGAGGAGGTGCTCATCGACGAACGGGCCCTTCTTAAGGCTGCGTGGCATTCTCAGTTCCCTCCTTAGCGCTTCTTATTCTTGTTGGTACGACGGCGACGAACGATCAGCTGGTCGCTTGGACGGTTCGGCTTACGGGTGCGGCCTTCCTTCTGGCCCCACGGGGAAACCGGGTGGCGACCACCGGAGGTCTTACCCTCACCACCACCGTGCGGGTGGTCGACCGGGTTCATGACAACACCGCGGACAGTCGGGCGCCAGCCCTTCCAGCGCATACGGCCGGCCTTGCCCCAACGGATGTTGATCTGATCCTGGTTTCCGACCTCACCGACGGTTGCACGGCAACGTGCGTCGACGCGACGGATCTCAGAGGACGGCATACGCAGAACTGCGTACTTGCCTTCCTTACCGAGAAGCTGAATAGAAGCACCAGCAGAACGTGCCAGCTGTGCACCAGCGCCTGGCTTGAGCTCCACGCAGTGAATAGTGGAACCGGTCGGGATGTTGCGCAGCGGCAGGTTGTTACCAACCTTGATGTCGGCATTAGCGCCGGACTCAACGATGGCACCCTGCTTCAGGTTCTTCGGAGCGATGATGTAGCGCTTCTCACCGTCTGCATAGTGCAGCAGTGCGATGTTGGCGGTACGGTTCGGGTCGTACTCGATGTGAGCGACCTTTGCCGGAATGCCGTCCTTGTCATTACGACGGAAGTCGATGACACGGTACTGGCGCTTGTGTCCGCCACCCTTGTGGCGAGTGGTGATGTGACCGTGAACGTTACGGCCACCAGTCTTCGACAGCGGGCGCAGCAGAGACTTCTCAGGAGTCGAGCGAGTAATCTCGCTGAACTCGGAGACGGAGCTCTGGCGGCGACCCGGCGTAGTCGGCTTGTACTTACGAATAGCCATACTTTTGCTCTTCCTTAACTTCCTCGTCGGCTAGCGGCTAAGCGGCCGAACCGCCGAAGATGTCGATGGGATCGCTGCCGGCCGCGAGAGTCACGTAGGCGCGCTTGGTGTTCTTGCGCTTGCCGTAGCCGGTGCGGGAACGCTTGCGCTTGCCCTCACGGTTGAGGGTGTTGACGGAAGCGACCTTGGCACCGAAAATCTCCTGGACCGCGATCTTGATCTGGGTCTTGTTAGCGTCGGTGTGGACCAGGAACGTGTAAACGCCCTGCTCCATGAGTCCGTAGGACTTCTCAGACACTACCGGTGCAACAATGATGTCGCGGGGATCTGCGATGGTAGCCATTACTTCTCCTCCTTACCGGCGGTGCGAGTGATGAAGTCATTGAGTGCCTGAACGGCGAAGATGACGTCATCGGCCTTCAGAACATCGTAGGTGTTCAGCTGATCCTCAGACAGGATGTGGACACCTGGCAGGTTACGAACCGACTTCCACGAGTTGACGTCCTCGCGCGGCAGAACGACGAGCACGTTGCGGCGCTCAGTCAGACGCTCGACAAAAGTACGAGCTGCCTTGGTGGACGGGGTCTGGCCTGGGACCAGTTCCTCGACAACGTGGATGCGGTCGTGGCGAGCACGGTCAGAGAGTGCGCCGCGCAGAGCAGCTGCAATCATCTTCTTCGGGGTGCGCTGGCTGTAATCGCGAGGCACCGGGCCGTGGACAACGCCACCGCCGGTCCAGTGCGGAGCACGGATCGAACCCTGACGAGCGCGACCGGTACCCTTCTGGCGCCACGGCTTGCGGCCACCGCCGCGAACCTCACCGCGGGTCTTGACCTTGTGGGTGCCCTGGCGAGCTGCTGCACGCTGCGCGACAACAACCTGGTGCATCAGGGCGATGGACACCTCCGCGTCGAACACGGAAGCAGGAAGCTCAACCGAACCGTTCACGCCGCCTTCAGCGGTGTGTACGTCTAGCTTGAGGTTGGTCATGCGTGAGCACCACCCTTCGTGGCAGTCTTAACAACCAGCAGGCCGCCGCGTGCACCCGGAACTGCGCCCTTGATGAGCAGCAGGTTCGCGTCAGCGTCAACCTTCTGGATCTTCAGGTTCTGGGTCGTGACCCGGTCGTTACCCATGCGGCCTGCCATGCGCTTGCCCTTGAAGACGCGTCCTGGCGTGGCGCAAGCGCCAATGCCACCAACACGACGGTGAGCAGCCTGGTTACCGTGAGCGGCACCCTGGCCAGCAAAGCCGTGGCGCTTCATACCACCGGCGAAGCCGTGGCCCTTAGAGGTACCAGTGACGTCGACGTACTCAATTTCGCCGAAAATGTCGACACCAACGGACTGGCCGACCTCGTAAGAGGAAGCGTCCGGGGTGCGAATCTCAACGCTGTGGCGACGCGGGGTCACACCGGCCTTCTTGAAGTGGCCGGCCTCCGGCTTGTTGACCTTACGCGGGTCAATTTCGCCGTATGCAATCTGGACGGCGTCGTAGCCGTCGGTTTCCTTAGTGCGCACCTGAGTCACTACGCACGGCCCAGCCTCAACGACGGTAACCGGAACAACGCGGTTCTCCTCGTCGAAGATCTGAGTCATACCGAGCTTCGTGCCCAGGATGCCCTTGATCTCGTTTTCACTCATTTATCTTGTCTCCGCTACCAAAAGTCCAGGATCACTGAATGTTCACATCGACACTTGCCGGAAGGTCAATGCGCATAAGTGCATCGACGGTCTTCGGCGTTGGATCGAGAATGTCGATCAGACGCTTGTGAGTGCGCATCTCGAAGTGCTCGCGCGAGTCCTTGTACTTGTGCGGCGAACGGATAACGCAGTAAACGTTCTTTTCGGTTGGCAACGGCACCGGGCCAACGACGCGTGCACCCGTACGGGTAACGGTCTCCACGATCTTTCGCGCAGAAGCGTCGATAGCCTCGTGGTCGTAGGCCTTGAGCCTGATGCGGATCTTCTGTCCGGCCACGCTTGTCCTCTCCTCGGTCGGCGCGCCCCAATTAAAGGGGCGTCGACCCTGTCAATGTTTCTCGACGCCGTCAGCAACTATGGCCAGCGCCAGAAATTAAAACTGGGTTGTGCATTACTTCAAAGCGATTTCGTCTTCGATCGTCATGGCAAATTAACTTATGGCCATGACCCGAGCGGACGAATAACGCCTTGCACTCAAATCCCAGTGGAAAACAAGTCCCCCTCGTGGGGCTCTTCATTTGCCTACTGCCGCTGTTAATTTGCCATGCCACCTCCGACCCCCGCGGTCGGGCGTGTCGCCCGTTTTTCTCCGTGAGGCACGATCGGGAAGAAACTTCCCTACGTGGTCATGCTCGCCTTACCATAGGCGCTATGTCCAATTTCGTACTGGTTCCCAGCTGGGCCTGATACAACAATTGGCGCGAACGCCTTTGTTAAAGCAACCTCCGTATTAAAGCACGTCCGGGCTACGAATGTAAAATCACGATTCCAAAGTGCAACGTACATCACACCCATTACGGCACAGTCGGCTTGACGACGGCTATTGCGTCGCCCCCACCCCGTCTAGTGTCGGGTATGTACAGATACAAAAAATCCCGACTTCCGCTTACGCGGAGTCGGGATTCTTCTAAGACTTAAGTTAAAGCACTTCCCCTATGGGGAGAAACCTTACTTAACGATCTTGGTAACGCGGCCAGCGCCGACGGTGCGGCCACCCTCGCGGATAGCGAAGCGCAGGCCCTCGTCCATTGCGACCGGCTGGATCAGCTTGACAGACATGTCAACGTTGTCGCCCGGCATGACCATCTCGACACCTTCCGGCAGGGAAACGACGCCGGTGACGTCGGTGGTGCGGAAGTAGAACTGCGGACGGTAGTTGTCGAAGAACGGGGTGTGACGGCCGCCCTCATCCTTAGACAGGATGTAGACGGAACCCTCGAACTCGGTGTGCGGGGTGTAAGCGCCCGGCTTAGCAACGATCTGACCGCGCTCGATGTCCTCACGCTTGGTACCGCGGAGCAGCAGACCACAGTTGTCGCCAGCCTCAGCGGAATCCAGCAGCTTGCGGAACATCTCGATACCGGTAACGGTGGTCTTCTGGGACTTCTCCTTGATGCCCAGAATCTCGACCTCGTCGTTAACGTTCAGAACGCCGCGCTCAACACGCCCGGTAGCAACGGTGCCGCGACCGGTAATGGTGAAGATGTCCTCAATCGGCATCAGGAACGGCTTGTCGGTCTCGCGAACCGGATCCGGGATGTTCTCGTCGCAAGCTTCCATCAGCTCGACGATGGAGTTGACCCACTTCTCTTCGCCCTCAAGAGCCTTCAGAGCGGAGATGTGGACGATCGGAGCTTCCTCGTCGTAGTCCTGCTCAGCCAGCAGCTCGCGGACCTCCATCTCGACGAGCTCGATGATCTCTTCGTCGTCGACCATGTCGCACTTGTTCAGCGCAACGAGGATGTACGGAACGCCAACCTGGCGAGCCAGCAGAACGTGCTCGCGAGTCTGCGGCATCGGGCCGTCAGTAGCAGCGACAACCAGGATTGCGCCGTCCATCTGAGCAGCACCGGTAATCATGTTCTTGATGTAGTCGGCGTGGCCCGGGGCATCGACGTGAGCGTAGTGGCGCTTCTCCGTCTGGTACTCAACGTGGGAAACGTTGATGGTAATGCCACGTTCCTTCTCTTCCGGTGCCTTATCGATGGCATCGTAAGCGAACGACTCGTTCAGGTCCGGGAACTTGTCAGCCAGAACCTTGGTGATAGCGGCGGTAGTGGTGGTCTTACCGTGGTCAACGTGACCAATGGTACCGATGTTGACGTGCGGCTTCGTACGCTCGAACTTCGCCTTTGCCACTTTTAGTCCTCCTGGAGGTCTAGGTGGCCACGACTCTCGCAGCCACAATTTTGTGGTCACTCAATCCGCCTTCACAACATCAGAAGCCTTCAAGCTGTTCGCTTACGACTTCGGAACGTGCGCGCGCAAAAGAGCACTATTCTTTCACTGTGCCAGTTACTCGATACTAGGGCAGGATACTGGAGTTTTCCAAACCAGACCAACCCCCTAGTTAAGGGTGGGTAACGGCCAGCAACTCACATCGTCATTTACCTGCATAAATGCTAGATATTTGAGTTGCGATTTAAAATCGCCCAACGATATGAATTGCGAGCAGCTACCCCCTAGAGCTTGCCTGTGCTAACACACGCCAACAGTCTGACGATGTCTTAGCACAGTCAAAGCTAGAGGGAATCTACTAAAGCTGCAGACCCTCGCACTGCGTTCCCTAAAAAGAGCGACACTGCAGTGCGTGCAGGGATGGGGTCAGCTCTGATTGAGTGCCCCACCCTGCCGGCGCGATTTAAGCGCCGGTACGAGCTGCAATGATCTCCTCGGCCACGGAGGACGGAACCTCAGCGTAGGAGTCGAAGATCATGGTGTAGTTAGCGCGACCCTGGGTCTTGGAGCGCAGGTCACCAACGTAGCCGAACATCTCGGACAGCGGAACCAGAGCCTTGACAGCCTTGACGCCGGTGCGGTCTTCCATGGAGTTGACCTGGCCACGACGGGAGTTGATGTCGCCGATAACTTCGCCCATGTACTCTTCCGGAGTAATGACCTCAACGGCCATCATCGGCTCGAGCAGGACCGGCTTAGCCTTCTGAACAGCTTCCTTCATAGCCTGCTGACCAGCGATCTTGAAGGCCATTTCAGAGGAGTCAACTTCGTGGTAAGCACCATCGAGCAGGGTTGCCTTGATGTTCACCAGCGGGTAGCCAGCGAGGGTACCGTACTGCATTGCGTCCTGAATACCAGCGTCGACAGACGGGATGTATTCCTTCGGAACACGACCACCAGTGACCTCGTTGACAAACTTGTAAGTGGTGGACTCGCCCTCTTCCACCTCGTCAGTAGCCGGAGCGTACGGCTCCAGAGCAATAATGACGCGGGCGAACTGACCCGAACCACCGGTCTGCTTCTTGTGGGTGTACTCGAACTTCTCGACCGGCTTGCGGATGGTCTCGCGGTAAGCAACCTGCGGGTTACCGATGTTTGCTTCAACCTTGAACTCGCGCTTCATGCGGTCAACCAGGACGTCGAGATGGAGCTCGCCCATACCGCCGATAACGGTCTGGCCGGTTTCCTCATCCAGGTGAACAGTGAAGGTCGGATCCTCTTCAGCCAGACGCTGAATAGCGGTACTCAGCTTCTCCTGGTCGGCCTTGGACTTGGGCTCAATAGCAACGTCGATAACCGGATCCGGGAAGGACATGGACTCCAGAACAATCGGAGCATCCTGTGCACACAGGGTGTCACCGGTGGTGGTGTCCTTCAGACCAATGAAGGCGTAGATGTTACCTGCCACTGCCTCGTCAACAGGGTTCTCCTTGTTGGCGTGCATCTGGAACAGCTTACCGACGCGCTCCTTCTTGTCCTTGGTGGCGTTCAGGACCTGCTGACCAGGCTCCACGCGACCGGAGTAAACGCGGACGAAGGTCAGCTTGCCGAAGAACGGGTGAGCAGCAATCTTGAATGCGAGAGCGGAGAACGGCTCATCCTTAGACGGCTTACGGACCATTTCGACGTCCTCGTCGCCCATCTGGTGGCCGTGAACTTCACCGATGTCCAGCGGATTCGGCAGGAAGTCAATGACAGCGTCGAGCAGCGGCTCAACACCCTTGTTCTTGTAGGCGGTACCACAGTAGACCGGGTAGACCTCAGAGTTCAGGACCATCTTGCGGATGGCACCCTTGATCTCGTCCATGGTCAGCTCTTCGCCACCGAAGTACTTCTCCATGAGCTCCTCGTCGGACTCAGCGACGGTCTCAATGAGCTTCTCACGGTACTCGTTAGCCTTGTCGACCATGTCCGCCGGAATCTCCTCGAC
The DNA here is from genome assembly GCF_030232435.1 of Corynebacterium sp. MSK012. NCBI lineage: Bacteria > Bacillati > Actinomycetota > Actinomycetes > Mycobacteriales > Corynebacteriaceae > Corynebacterium > Corynebacterium sp. MSK012. The sequence goes on along the minus strand of NZ_JASPJU010000011.1, from coordinate 18,214 downwards.
CTGCGCAGGAGTACCGATCTCAACCTTGCCCGGCCACATGAGGGCCTTCATCTCCAGCAGGTCAACAACGCCGTCGAAGTCATCCTCAGCGCCAATCGGCAGCTGCATAACCAACGGCTTAGCACCGAGGCGGTCAACGATGGTGCCAACGGTGTAGTAGAAGTCAGCGCCCAGCTTGTCCATCTTGTTGACGAAGCAAATACGCGGGACATCGTACTTCTGAGCCTGACGCCAAACCTGCTCAGACTGCGGCTCGACACCTTCCTTACCGTCGAAGACTGCGACGGCACCGTCGAGCACACGCAGGGAACGCTCAACCTCAACGGTGAAGTCGACGTGGCCCGGGGTATCGATGATGTTGATCTGGTTGTCGTTCCAGAAACAGGTCACAGCAGCGGAGGTAATGGTGATACCGCGCTCCTTCTCCTGCTCCATCCAGTCGGTTGTGGACGCACCATCGTGAGTCTCGCCGACCTTGCGGTTAATACCCGTGTAGTACAGGATGCGCTCGGTCGTAGTCGTCTTACCAGCATCGATGTGCGCCATGATGCCGATGTTGCGGACCTTGTGGAGGTCCTTCTTAACGGGAAGTGCACCTTCAGCCACTTGATTCCCCACTCGTTTCAAATCGGTTTGGCGGTGAGACTCAATCACGGGATTGCAATTGGCCGTCAAATCCGCCGTCGGTCGGGTTTGCTTTATCTATAATGCCACCGTCTTGGCGCGAAGTCGCGCCGTGACGTACACCTATTGCGTAAATTCTACGCAAGACATCGGGTGTAAGCGCCGGGCTGGCCCCTATTGAGTGACCCTTAAAGATCTGTGGACCGCGACCGACGCGCGCCGTTGACATACCGGCAGCTGCTTTACGACGGTGACCACTCGCAGCCTCCGTCGATAAGCGATTACCAGCGGTAGTGAGCGAATGCGCGGTTAGCTTCCGCCATCTTGTGAGTGTCCTCACGACGCTTGACGGATGCACCCAGGCCGTTGGATGCATCAAGGATCTCGTTAGCGAGACGCTCGGTCATGGTGTTCTCACGGCGCTGACGGGAGAACATCAGCAGCCAGCGCAGTGCCAGCGTGGTGCCACGGCCCGGACGAACCTCGACCGGGACCTGGTAGGTGGCGCCACCAACACGGCGGGAACGAACCTCAAGAGCCGGCTTGACGTTCTCGATTGCGCGCTTCAGAGTCAGCACCGGATCAGTACCGGTCTTCTCTTCGCACATCTCAAGTGCACCGTAGACGATGCGCTCTGCAGTCGACTTCTTACCGTCGATCAGAACCTTGTTGACCAGCTGCGACACCAGAGGGGAGCCGTAGACCGGGTCGTTGACGACAGGACGCTTCTGTACTGGGCCCTTACGTGGCATGGCTTACTTCTCCTTCTTTGCGCCGTAGCGGGAACGAGCCTGCTTGCGGTCCTTGACGCCCTGGGTGTCAAGGGAACCACGGACGATCTTGTAGCGGACACCCGGGAGGTCCTTAACACGACCACCGCGAACGAGCACCATGGAGTGCTCCTGCAGGTTGTGGCCCTCACCCGGAATGTAAGCCGAAACCTCGACACCGGAGGTCAGGCGAACACGAGCGACCTTACGAAGAGCCGAGTTCGGCTTCTTCGGGGTGGTGGTGTAAACACGGGTGCAAACGCCGCGGCGCTGAGGGGAACCCTTCAGAGCTGCGGTTGCAACCTTAGCCTTCTTGTCATGGCGGCCCTTGCGGACCAGCTGCTGAATAGTGGGCATGAAGCCTCTTTCTGTTTTCAATCCTCGCTGGACATTCTCACGACCGATGCCAACCGCAGCGGAGTAACCACCTTCCGTGTGAATGCATCACAAGAAAAGTTATTACTCATCCAGTGGTGAGCCCATCGGTTGAACGCAAGAAATGGAGGGATTTTGAACGTGCGAAACCCAGTCAGCCGCTCTCGCTGGCCTACTGGGTAATGTCTCAAGTTCCCAATTCTTTTCTGGGATCGTTGTATAACAGTACGCGAGCTGCGGGTTTAGTCCAAACACCCTGGTAATGGCACAAAAATTTCAAGCACTTTGAGCGCTTGTGGGCTTGGTGATCAAATTTTTGGGTGTTCAGCACGGCGCGCCTCGCCCCAAAAGACGCAGACGTTACTATGCCGGTTTGAATCGATAACGCGGCCAATTCGGCCGTCCGTTCGGTTTGCCCATAGTACTGTCCTGCATCAGCACTGGAGAAACTTAATCGCCATGTTCACCACAGGCGAATGCCTTCTTCATTGCCAGCAGTGTACTGGCAGCGTATAGGTGGGGACATGTCCAAGAAGGTTATTGTCATTGGCGGCCACGGCAAGGTGGCCCAAATCGCTACTCCCCTACTTATCGACGATGGCTACGAGGTCACGTCTGTTATTCGCAACCCCGACCAGGTTCCGGATATCGAGGCTCTCGGCGCCACACCAGCCGTTTACGACATCGCCAGTCTCTCGACCGAACAGTTTGCGGACCTTCTCAGCGGGCACGACGCTGTGATTTGGTCCGCCGGCGCTGGTGGAGGTTCACCAGAACGGACGTACGCGATCGACCGCGACGCAGCTATTACTTCGATTGCCGCAGCCGAGCAGGCTGGCGTTAAGCGCTACGTGATGGTCTCTTACTTTGGTGCGGGCCACGACCATGGCGTTCCAGAGGATCACAGCTTCTTTGCCTATGCCGAGTCCAAGGCTGCAGCCGACGAAGCGCTGCGCGCTTCAAACCTGGAATGGACCATTCTCGGCCCGAGTGCGCTCACGCTCAACGAGGGCCAGGATTCCATCGACACCACGGCGGACAAGGCAGGCGAGGTCGCTCGTGCGACCGTTGCCAATGTCATCGCGCAGACCGTGTTCAACGAGGCTACCGTTGGTCGCATGATTAACTTCAACGAGGGCAACACTCCGATTGCAGAGGCTCTCAAGATGTAGAGGAGGGAGGCCGGGACGGGCCCCTAGCCCTCCCTCCCCTGCCCCTGCCTCTGTTCCTATCGCCTTTCTTCAGTCTCCAGCCGAGTTTTCCAGTTGGGTTGCCTCGACAAAGAAGAATCCTCCGGCACGACCGTGACGAACTAGCAATCCGCTAGTAAGCCACAACTGTGCCGGAGGATTTTTCCGGTTGCCACCTAACAGCTAGCGCACGAAGCCCCAACTGTCAGGCGAGGTGCTTTGCCAGACAGTGACCGAGGGAATTCTCCCGCTCCCCCAGCCGCTGCCGCAAAGCTATTGGTTTTTACTCGAAGGTTCCGATGTCATCCAGCGGAACTGCGGAACCGACCTGATCGATGCCGTAGGTGTCCTCGGCACCGTAGAAGCCCTCGCCGAAGGAAGCGAACGGGGCGGCTGCCTGGCGGGCAGCTTCCTCAGTCGGCTCAACCGTGATGTTGCGGTAGCGCGAGATACCCGTACCAGCCGGGATCAGCTTACCGATGATCACGTTCTCCTTCAGGCCGATGAGCTTATCCGAGCGCTTGTTGATAGCGGCGTCGGTAAGCACGCGCGTCGTCTCCTGGAAGGAGGCGGCGGACAGCCAGGACTCGGTGGCCAGCGATGCCTTGGTAATACCCATCAGCACGCGACGGCCTTCGATGACGCTGCCACCGGAGGCGACAATCTCGCGGTTCTTCGCCATGACCGTGGAGCGCTCGACCAGTGCACCTGGCAGCAGTTCGGAGTCACCTGGCTTAGACACAATCACGCGGCGCAGCATCTGGCTGACGATAACCTCGATGTGCTTGTCGTGAATGGCCACACCCTGATCACGGTAGACCGACTGGACTTCCTCGATGAGGTGGCGCTGGACGCCTCGGCGGCCCAGAACCTCGAGGACCTCGTGCGGATCGGCAGCGCCCTTGAGCAGCTGCTGCCCCTTGACCACGTGGTCACCATCGCGGATGGCGCGACGACGGCCATCGACAGTGATTTCAGCCAGGCCCTGACGCTTGGACAGCTTGTCGTATACGACCTCGTCCTCGCTGTTGGCATCCGGGATGAGGGTGAGCGTGTAGAAGTGCTCGTCCTCCTCCAGGCGCACGCGACCGTTTTCGCGGACCAGCGGAGCCTTGTTCTTCGGCACGCGGGCCTCAAACAGCTCCTGGACACGCGGCAGACCACCGGTAATGTCGCCACCGACACCACCCTGGTGGAACGTACGCATGGTCAGCTGGGTACCCGGCTCACCAATGGACTGCGCAGCAACAATACCGACAGCCTCTCCGATGTCGACCAGCTTGCCGGTTGCCATCGAGCGACCGTAGCACTTGGCACAGACACCGGTTGCGGTGGAACAGGTCAGAACCGAGCGGACCTTGACTTCCTTGACACCGTGGCTGAGAGCCAGGGTGATGTGGTCGTCGTTCAGGTCGGTGTCAGCCGCGATAAGGACATTGCCCTCAGCGTCGGTGACATCGGCTGCCAGCACACGAGCAATCGCGGCGGTCTCGACATACTTCGCACGACGGATCTCGCCGGTCGGGTTGCCGGTTGTGTCCAGAACATCCTCGCCGATCTCGACAATGACACCATCGTGAGTGCCACAGTCCTCTTCGCGAACGATGACGTCCTGCGCAACGTCGACCAGACGACGGGTCAGGTAACCCGAGTCAGCGGTACGAAGCGCGGTATCGGCCAGACCCTTACGGGAACCGTGCGAGTTGTTGAAGTACTCGAGAACCGACAGGCCTTCGCGGAAGGAGGTCTTAATCGGACGGGTGATGTATTCACCACGCGGGTTCGTAACCATGCCCTTCATGCCGGCCAGCGAGTGAATCTGGCCCATGTTACCGGCAGCACCCGACTTCACGATCATCGGAATCGGGTTGTCATCAGGGTACAGAGCCTCGACCTTTTCACCGACCTCAGCCGTCGCGGCCTTCCACAGGTTAACCAGCGACTCGTGACGCTCAGCAGCCGAGAGCTTACCGCGGCGGAACTTCTTCTCCACCGTGGCGGCCTTCTCTTCGTAGCCGTTCAGGATCTCCCGCTTGTTCGGGAGAACCAGCACGTCAGACATAGCAATGGTGACACCAGAACGGGTAGCCCAGTAGAAACCAGCATCCTTGAGCTTGTCGACGGTCTGAGCGACCGTGATCATCGGGTACTTGGCAGCCAAGTCGTTGATGATCGCAGCCTGCGGCTTCTTAGCCATAACGCCTTCGACGTATGGGTAGTTCCACGGCAGCAGGTCGTTGAACATAACGCGGCCCAGCGTGGTCGAAGCCAGCCAAGTATCGCCCTTGTTCCAACCGTCTGGGAACTGCTCGGATTCAATCTCAGCCGGCGGACGCAGGTGGCTGATGCGAACCTTAATCGGGCTCTGCAGGCCAATTGCACCGCGGTCGTAAGCCATGATGGCCTCGGCCGGGCTGGTGTAAATACCCTGCTCCGGTGCGTCCTCGGTGGCATCCTGGTGGCCACCCGGCAGCTCTGGCTTCTCCAGCGTCAGGAAGTACAGGCCAGTGACCATGTCCAGACGCGGCATAGCCAGCGGCTTACCGGAAGCCGGCGACAGAATGTTGTTCGAGGACAGCATCAGGACACGAGCCTCGGCCTGTGCTTCAGCGGACAGCGGCAGGTGGACTGCCATCTGGTCACCGTCGAAGTCGGCGTTGAAAGCCTCACAAGCCAGTGGGTGCAGCTGAATTGCCTTACCCTCAACCAGGACCGGCTCGAACGCCTGAATACCCAGGCGGTGCAGCGTAGGTGCACGGTTCAGCAGAACCGGGTGCCCGGTAATGACATCTTCGAGGACGTCCCACACCTCTGGGCGCTGACGCTCAACCATGCGCTTCGCGCTCTTGATGTTCTGCGCGTAGCTCTTGGCCACGAGCTCCTTCATCACGAACGGCTTGAACAGCTCAAGTGCCATCAGCTTCGGCAGACCACACTGGTGCAGCTTCAGCTGCGGGCCGACGATAATAACCGAACGGCCGGAGTAGTCAACACGCTTACCCAGCAGGTTCTGACGGAAACGACCCTGCTTACCCTTGAGCAGGTCGCTCAGGGACTTCAGCGGGCGGTTACCCGGACCAGTGACCGGGCGGCCGCGACGCCCGTTGTCGAACAGTGCGTCAACGGATTCCTGAAGCATGCGCTTCTCGTTGTTGACGATGATCTCCGGAGCGCCGAGGTCGATCATGCGCTTCAGGCGGTTGTTGCGGTTGATGACACGACGGTAGAGGTCGTTCAAGTCCGAGGTCGCAAAGCGGCCACCGTCGAGCTGCACCATCGGGCGCAGCTCCGGCGGAATCACCGGGATGCAGTCAAGCACCATAGCGGCCGGGTCGTTGCCGGACTGCAGGAATGCAGTGACAACCTTCAGGCGCTTGAGGGCGCGCATCTTCTTCTGACCCTTGCCGTCGCGAATAATCTCGCGCAGCTCCTCGGCCTCCTTGGCCAAGTCGAAGTTACGGATCAGGGTCTGAATAGCCTCAGCCCCCATACCACCGGTGAAGTAATCCTCGTAGCGGTCGACGAGCTCGGTGTAAATACCCTCGTCGATAATCATCTGCTTCGGCTCGAGCTTGATGAAGGTGTTCCAGATCTCGTCGAGACGATCCAGCTCGCGCTGGGCGCGCTCACGGATGTGGCGCATCTCGCGCTCGGCTGCAGACTGAACCTTCTTACGGGCGTCAGCCTTGGCACCGGCTGCCTCGAGCTCAGCCAGATCCTCTTCCAGGGTCTGGGCACGCTCGGCCAGCTCCTGGTCGCGGTCGTCCTCAACCAGCTTCTTGTCCACGAGCATGTCTGCTTCGAGGGTTTCCTGGTCGTTGTGGCGAGCCTCTTCATCCACAGAAGTGATGATGTTGGCAGCGAAGTAGATGATCTTTTCCAGATCCTTCGGAGCCAAATCGAGCAGGTAGCCGAGGCGAGACGGCACACCCTTGAAGTACCAGATGTGAGTGACCGGAGCGGCCAGCTCAATGTGGCCCATGCGCTCACGGCGAACCTTCGACTTGGTCACCTCAACGCCACAGCGTTCACAGATGATGCCCTTGAAGCGAACGCGCTTGTACTTACCACAAGCACACTCCCAGTCACGGGTCGGGCCGAAGATACGCTCACAGAAAAGGCCATCCTTTTCCGGCTTCAGCGTACGGTAGTTAATCGTCTCGGGCTTCTTGACCTCACCGCGAGACCAGCGGCGGATGTCGTCGGCGGTAGCGAGCCCAATCCGGAGCTCGTCAAAGTTGTTGACGTCGAGCACCTGTTTTCCCTTTCCCTCCGCATCGAAGTAATGCGGAAACCAAATTCTCTGCGGAGGTTTTTGTACGTTGTCGTCTGTGTTGGGTTATTCGCGAGTTAGGGCTTCCCGACCCTGATACTCACGCAATGCTTCGTCGTTAAGCGAGAAACTATGCGGAGTCAGCGTCAGAACGCTCGTCGCGGGACAGGTTAATGCCGAGGGAAGCGGTCGCGTGGTCGAGTTCCTCATCGTCGGAGGAGCCCAACTCAACCGGAACGCCGTCGGCCGAAAGGACCTCAACGTTCAGGCAGAGCGACTGCAGTTCCTTCAGAAGCACCTTGAACGACTCCGGAATACCCGGATCCGGAATGTTGTCGCCCTTCACGATTGCCTCGTAGACCTTGACGCGGCCAACCACGTCATCGGACTTGATGGTGAGCAGCTCCTGCAGGGTGTAGGCAGCGCCGTATGCCTGCATTGCCCACACCTCCATCTCACCGAAGCGCTGACCACCGAACTGGGCCTTACCACCCAGCGGCTGCTGGGTAATCATGGAGTACGGACCGGTGGAACGAGCGTGAATCTTCTCGTCGACCAGGTGGTGCAGCTTCAGCATGTACATGTAGCCCACCGAAACCGGGAACGGGAACTTCTCGCCAGAGCGGCCGTCGAACAGCGTGGCCTTACCGTCAGCGTTGACCAGCACCTCGCCGTCACGGTTCGGGCGGGACGACGCGAGCAGACCAGCGAGCTCCTCGTTCTCAGCACCGTCGAACACTGGGGTTGCGACCAGGGAGTCGGACGGAACGTCGTGCAGGTCTGCCGGAAGACGCTTAGCCCAATCCGGGTCGCCCTCAATGCTCCAGCCGGCCTTCGCCAGCCAGCCGAGGTGAACCTCGAGGACCTGGCCGATGTTCATACGACGCGGAACACCGTGGGTGTTCAGAATGATGTCGACCGGGGTGCCGTCCGGCAGGAACGGCATGTCCTCCTGCGGCAGGATCTTGCCAATAACACCCTTGTTACCGTGGCGACCTGCCATCTTGTCGCCGTCCTGGATCTTGCGCTTCTGCGCAACGTAGACGCGGACCATCTCGTTGACACCCGGTGCCAGGTCGTCATCGTCTTCACGGGAGAAGACGCGGACGCCGATGACCTTGCCGGACTCACCGTGCGGGACACGCATGGAGGTGTCACGGACCTCGCGGGACTTCTCGCCGAAGATAGCGCGCAGCAGGCGCTCCTCCGGAGTCAGCTCAGTCTCGCCCTTCGGCGTGGTCTTAGCGACCAGGATGTCACCGTCGCGAACGTCAGCACCGATGCGGACGATACCGCGGTCATCCAGATCCTTCAGCATCTCCTCGGACGCGTTCGGGATGTCACGGGTGATTTCCTCCGGACCCAGCTTGGTGTCACGGGCATCAATCTCGTGCTCCTCGATGTGAATCGAGGTCAGGATGTCCTCCTCAACCATGCGCTGGTTCAGGATGATGGCGTCCTCGTAGTTGTGGCCTTCCCACGGCATGAATGCCACGAGCAGATTCTTACCAAGTGCCATCTCACCGTTGTCGGTACCCGGACCGTCAGCGATGACCTGGCCGGCCTCAACACGCTGGCCTTCGTCAACCAGTGGCTTCTGGTTGTAGCAGGTGCCCTGGTTGGTGCGTTCGAACTTGCGCAGCAGGTAGGTGTGGCGCTGGCCCTCATCATCCATGATGGTGATGAAGTCTGCCGACACGGTCTCGACCACACCGGTGGCCGAAGCGACAATGACATCGCCGGCGTCGTAAGCAGCACGCTGCTCCATACCAGTACCGACGAACGGAGCCTCCGAACGCAGCAGCGGCACAGCCTGGCGCTGCATGTTCGCACCCATCAGGGCACGGTTAGCGTCGTCGTGCTCGAGGAACGGAATCATGGCGGTAGCCACGGAGACCATCTGACGCGGGGAAACATCGAGGTAGTCGACCTCATCGGCGCGGACGGACTCGACGTCACCACCCTTCTTACGAACAGACAGAGTCTCCTGAACGAAGTGGCCGTTCTCGTCGACCGGGGTGTTGGCCTGCGCGACGACGTAGCGGTCTTCCTCATCAGCGGTGAGGTAGTCGACCTCGTCGGTGATGACACCATCGCGGACGCGACGGTACGGAGTCTCAATGAAACCGAACGGGTTCACGCGTGCGTAGCAGGACAGCGAACCAATCAGACCAATGTTCGGACCCTCTGGGGTCTCAATTGGACACATGCGACCGTAGTGGGACGGGTGAACGTCTCGAACCTCAAGGCCAGCACGGTCACGGGTCAGACCACCCGGGCCCAGTGCGGACAGACGACGCTTGTGGGTCAGACCCGACAGCGAGTTGTTCTGGTCCATGAACTGGGACAGCTGGGAAGTACCGAAGAACTCACGGATAGCCGCGGAAACCGGGCGCACGTTAATCAGGGTGGTCGGCTGGATCGACTCCACGTCCTGAGTGGTCATGCGCTCACGAACCACGCGTTCCATGCGGGACAGACCCACGCGGACCTGGTTCTGAATCAGCTCGCCTACGGTACGCAGACGACGGTTACCGAAGTGGTCGATATCGTCGGTCTCAACCGGGATTTCGACACCTTCCGGCGAGGTCATAACATTCTCGCCGTCGTGCAGGCGCACAAGGTATTCGATGGTGGTAGCAATATCCTGCTCGGTCAGAACCATCTCGCCGGAGGCATCAGCGCCCAGACCCAGCTTGCGGTTGACCTTGTAGCGACCGACCTTAGCCAGGTCGTAGCGCTTCGGCTTGAAGAAGTTGTTCTCCAGCAGAGCCAGCGCGGACTCGCGCGTCGGCGGCTCACCCGGGCGCTGCTTGCGGTAAATCTCCAGCAGAGCCTCGTCGGTGTTTGCAACACCGTCCTTCTCCAGGGTGGCCATCATGATCTCAGAGAAGCCGAAGCGCTCCTTGATCTCCTCGGTGGTCCAGCCGAAAGCCTTCAGCAGAACCGTGACCGGCTGGCGACGCTTACGGTCAATACGAACGCCGACGGTGTCCCGCTTGTCGACGTCGAACTCCAGCCACGCACCGCGCGACGGAATAATCTTCACCGAGTGCAGCGGGCGCTCGGTGGACTTGTCGATGGTCTCATCGAAGTAGACGCCCGGAGAGCGCACCAGCTGAGAAACAACGACACGCTCAGTTCCGTTGACGATGAACGTACCCTTGTCCGTCATCATCGGGAAGTCACCGATGAAGACAGTCTGGCTCTTGATCTCACCGGTCTCGCGGTTGGTGAACTCCGCGGTGACGTAGAGGGGAGCCGAGTAGTTGATGTCCTTATCCTTGGACTCATCCACGGTGTTCTTAACGGAGTCGAACCATGGGTCCGACAGCGTCAGGGACATCTTCTGGGAGTAGTCCTCGATCGGAGAGAGCTCTTCTAGAATATCTTCGAGACCGCTGGTAACCCGAGCGTCTTCTCCGAGCTCCTCCTGGCGACGAGCACGCCACTCAGGCGTGCCAATGAGCCATGCGAAAGACTCACGCTGCAGGTCGAGCAGACCAGGAACCGCAATCGGCTCCTGAATCTTTGCAAACGAGTACCTCTTCGAAGCTCCGGGAATACCGGTTACTGCCTTGGTCTGGCGGGAGACTGCCAAGATGCGTCCTTCCAGCACCTCACGCGGTGGAGCACACCGGCAACCGGTGGTGCGCTCCGCCCGCTTGGTTTATACGCGATTCAAGTTGCAGGAATTATTTCTGTTGCGCACCGGGATACTTTGCGTCTAACCTTTGGTCACACGCGAAAGTGATTCCCCCGCCACTTGGCCTCCAAGACCAGCCTTTAAAGGCGAGCCCCGAGCCCTAACGGCGGCGCCGCAGCAACTCCTTTAACAGCTAGATGCACGAAAAACGGTGCTACATAATAGCCCCGCGCTCCGAGCGCAAACTATAAAAGAGCTGGCGACAGATACACTAATCCCAGCGCAACGATTTAGCCTATATCAAAAACTGGCAGTTGTCTAGTACAACTTGACAAATCGGGCGTGTCGCATTCACCCGTTACCGATATAACGATGAGGCCTGGGCGCTATGGCCGTCGTAAAGCGTTACTCTGCTTTACGACGGGTCGAAGGACGCACGATGCCCACGATTGCGATAAACACCAGAATTGAACCGGACGCAATGAGGCCGATTGACCACGGCTCTAGAGCTGGGCGCTGGAAATTCTGTATTGCGCCAAAGAGAAGCTGATTGGAAAGGCCTTCGTCCATCTTGCCGTTGAAGCGCAGGTAGTCCATGATCGGCTCGCCGTCGCGGGTCTCCCACCAAAGGTGGATGTCCTCGGCCATATCGATGACCGAGCCAGACTTGGGCTCAACCCACAAATCACGGGTGCCCTGGTACTGGAGGAATCCGGACTTGTCATCCTGGGTTAGCTGAGAGACGTAAGAACGGTACTTCTGGGCGAGATTCGTCTTCTCAATGTCCTGACGGAAATGCAGGACACGGTTACCACCGCGCTCCTCTTCCCCGACAAACTTTGCCGGCAAGGAATCGTGGAGGAGATCATCAAAGATCAGGTATTCCTTTTCCTCCGTGTCGGCCGGGAGCTTCACCCAGTTCCCCTCGAAAGCCACTGACCGTGGAACGCCCGCCATGCGGTCGACAAGCGTCGCAGGAGCCAGCGCCTCGCCGGTGAGTCGGTCGATGGTCACTGTCCAGATATTGGCCTCGATAAGCTCCGTCAGCGGGTCGGTGCCGATAACCTCAGGGGGAAGCTCACGCATTTCAGTCACACCGACACGGAGCGAAACCTTGTCCGCATCCGCGGGTTCGATGAGCACGCCGTGAAGCTGTCGCTGCAGCGGCGAGTGCACTTCTTCCCGCTTGCCCTCTTCGTTAATCCTGGTGGATACGCCGTCTTCCGCCCGCAGGGTGTACGACACCGGCGGCAGGTCAAGTGGCATTTTGGGATCAACATTGAGCACTTTGGGCAGCAAAATGCCAGCAGCAAGCAGTGCGGTGCCTAGACCCAACAGAAGGATAGACAAAATTCTCGGCCGTGAGAGCATGTTAGATACTTTACAGGCCAATAAGGGTAATCAAGACAATGAGTGGGCTGGTTTTTGCCTCAACTCCCTGTGACGGGTGAGATTAGTGAGGTTTTGCCCGGGTCAGGTGGGTTAGCAAAGGCCCCAGAAAAAAAGAACCGCCAACCCCGGGCACGAAGCCCAGAATTGGCGGTCAGAATTGGTAGCTTTAGGCCGCTACCGGGGCCGAGGCAAGTAATTGAATTACTTGAGGGCAACCTTTGCGCCAGCCTCTTCCAGCTTAGCCTTAGCAGCCTCAGCGTCGTCCTTGGAAGCACCCTCCAGGATAGCCTTCGGAGCGGACTCAACCATCTCCTTAGCCTCCTTCAGGCCCAGGCCGGAGACGATCTCGCGGACAGCCTTAATAACGCCGATCTTCTTAGCGCCAGCGTCCTCGAGGACGACGTCGAACTCGTCCTTCTCCTCAGCAGCAGCCTCGCCGCCAGCAGCGCCTGCAGCAGCAACTGCAACCGGAGCAGCAGCGGTAACGTCGAACTCTTCCTCGAAAGCCTTCTTGAACTCGGTGAGCTCAACGAGGGTCATTTCCTTGAAAGCCTCGAGCAGTTCCTCAGTGGTGTACTTAGCCATGGATATTCTCCTATGAGTGTGGTGCGGCCGCTCCCCTCAGAGATCCCTGGGGTCGAAGCCGTCAAAGTGATATTGAAAAGTTTTTCGCGTGATTTAGTTCGCGTAGATCGCGAGCCGCTCGGGATTACTTCTTTTCCTCGAGTGCCGCAGCAAGGCGGGCAACCGAGGAGGTCGGAGCGTCGAGCAGGCCAGCGACGTTCGCCAGAACGCCGTTGAAGGCACCAGCCAGCTTTGCCAGCGTGGTCTCACGGTTATCCATATCCGCAAGAGCCTCGAACTGTGCTGCATCCATTGCAGCACCGTCCATGTAGCCGCCCTTGATCACGAGGTTCTTGTTGTCACCGGCGAACTTCTTAATCGCCTTAGCCGCATCCACAGCCTCGCCCTTGATGAAGGCGACTGCAGTCGGGCCGTTCAGGTGCTCATCAAGACCCTCAATCCCTGCCTCGTCGGCAGCGATCTTGATCATGGTGTTCTTGGCGACGGAGTACTTAACATCAGCACCGAGGGCGCGACGCAGTTCCGTGATTTCCGCAACGGACAGGCCGCGGTACTCAGTCAGCACGATAGCGTTGGACTCTTCAACGTCCTGCTTCAGCGCTGCAACAGCTGCAATCTTCTCAGCATTTGCTGCCATGTGTACTCTCGCCTCCTTCCTGGTCTTTGCAATTTTCCGCTCGGCCAAGTGAAGGATTCTTTTGCGCAAATACAACAAACGCCCCAATCCTCGCACAAGGATGGGGCGCATAATTCTTTTGGCATGTTCCACTTCAACTCCACCGACCCCAAGGTCAGCAGGTGAAGTCAAACTGCGCAAGCGCTTCCAAGTCCTCCTGCGTGGGCCGCTCACTGTATTTCTACAATGAAACCTTCAATCCGCTTCTTTCAAAGCGAATGACCGACGGTCTTCGGTGAAACTTGAGTACCAACCTCCATCTTCCCAACTCGATGTTGGTACCGATTGGAAGCCGGTCAAACTTCGTGAAGAAACTTTATACCAGACCCTGGCAACTAACCAAATCGCCTATCCAAACCGCGCCGCACCTGGCTCTCCGAAGCGGCCGAACTCCAGGTCCTTCTCACGTTGCTGGACAATCATCTCGAGCTCGGCAAAGTACGCATTCAGGTCGTCGTCGGCAAGCCAGAGCACTTGGTCGGCGTAGTCGAGCACCACGCGCACCATGTCGTCGGGATGTGCGTCCAATCTGGCGGCGTCGAGAATATCCACGGTGAGTGTCAGTGCCACGCGCACAACCGGCGGGATCTGCGATGCCAAACACTGCTGCGCCACGACATTGCGCAGCTCGACGGCCTCCATCCGCGCAATGATGCGCAACAGCCGCACGACCACGACCTGCGCCGCCCGAGCTTGTAGAGCTTCCTCCTCACTCATCCCCGGAAGCACCACAGAGTCCTGGATATTGCGGCGAAGGACCTCAGCTACGCGCTCGTCCTCCCCTAGCCCCGTCAGTACCTCGCCCAGCAGAGTCTGTCCTGCGATGCGCAGGCAGGGCATGTCATAGGCGTCGTCGCCCAACGAGTCGAGATACGAGATGAGCTGCGGTTCAATAATTCCGGAACCGTCGTCGAGCTGCGCCAGGCGATTAATCTCGCCGAGCGCCTCCAGCCCTTCTTCGGGTTCCAAAATTAACGTCATAATCGCGATTTTAAGCAACAAACTTTGGCTGTGAGTCCATTTCGCCTGGATTAGTTGTTTGGATTAGCAATTCGCTTTACGACGTCTACCGCGCCCAAGCCCCCACCGCGCTATCGATACCCCTTATGCCAATGCAAAACCGCCACCTTACACACTGTGGGAAAGTGCGCGCGGCGGCGGTTTTAAAGAGCTTTGCTCAGAGTCACTCTCGAGTGACTCGTGAAGAGCACACTCGCCTATCGGCTGATGCTGATTTAGGCGGTGTAGTCCTTGATCACGCTGGTGTCAACCGGGATGCCCGGGCCGTTGGTGGCGGAGACGGTGATCTTCTTCAGGTACTTACCCTTAGCAGCGGACGGCTTGAGGCGCATCAGCTCGTCGATAAGCGCACCGTAGTTCTCGGCCAGCTTCTCAGCGTCGAAGGATGCCTTACCGATAACAGCCTGCAGGTTTGCAGCCTTGTCAACGCGGAAGGAAATCTTACCGCCCTTGATCTCGGTGACAGCCTTAGCGACATCCGGGGTAACGGTGCCGGTCTTCGGGTTCGGCATCAGACCACGCGGGCCGAGGATGCGAGCCACGCGACCAACCTTGGCCATCTGGTCCGGAGTTGCGATGGCAGCGTCGAAGTCGGTCCAGCCGCCCTGAATCTTCTCGATCAGCTCCTCGGAGCCAACGAAGTCAGCGCCGGCCTCTTCAGCCTTGGTGGCGTTCTCGCCAGCAGCGAAAACAACAACGCGGACGGTCTTACCGGTGCCGTTCGGCAGGGAGACAGTGCCGCGAACCAGCTGGTCAGCCTTGCGCGGGTCAACGCCCAGGCGGATAGCGACGTCGATGGTGGCGTCGTAGTTCTTGGAGGAGGTCTCCTTGGCCAGGTTAGCGGCCTCGAGCGGAGAGTAGATGCGGCCGGCGTCGATCTTCTCGGCGGCGGCGCGGTATGCCTTAGAGTTCTTGCTCATGAAAAGTCCAATCTCAATTAAGTGAAATGGTTGGATTGTGGTGTGTAGCGGGCCGAAGCTGGCCCTACCACTTGATGAAGGAGCAGCTAAACGCTCACGGTTTTACTTAGCGCCCTCGACGGTGATGCCCATGGAGCGAGCGGTACCGGCGATGATGCGTGCACCCATCTCGATGTCGTTAGCGTTCAGGTCCGGCTTCTTCAGCTCGGCGATTTCCTTGCACTGCTCCCAGGTCACGGAACCGACCTTGTTGGTGTGCGGAACGCCCGAACCCTTCTGAATGCCAGCGGCCTTCAGCAGCAGCTTAGCTGCCGGCGGGGTCTTCAGAACGAAGGTGAAGGAGCGGTCTTCGTAGACGGAGATTTCAACCGGGACAACGTTGCCACGCTGGTTCTCAGTTGCTGCGTTGTAAGCCTTGCAGAACTCCATGATGTTGACACCATGGGCACCCAGTGCCGGACCAACCGGCGGAGCCGGGTTAGCCTGACCAGCCTGAATCTGCAGCTTAATAATCGCAGAAAGCTTCTTCTTCGGAGCCATCGGATTAACCTACTTCCTAGTTACCGGGGCACGCCGCCCCGATGAAAAGGCGACTCACCCCGTCCGGATGCCGACGCTTTACGACGACCCTTGCGCCCTCGACCATCATGGCCACTGGCGCTGGTCATTGAGTTGGTGCCAGCCACCGGGGATACGAATTACTTGGCGCATCTGTGCTCAAGGCACAAAAATGCACGCCTGGCTACGTTACCGCAGCGTATGGCGTGCATCAAAATCCGTTACCGGATTGGTTGCGCGAGCGAGCTAGCTGGTGCCTTGCTCGGCGCTTGGCTTGGCGGTGCTCTCCGCTTGGCTCTGCGCCTGGCTTGAGGTCGGGCCTAGTTCAGCTTCTCGACCTCATCGATGCCCAGCTCGACCGGGGTCTCACGGCCGAAGATGGAAACCAGAGCCTTCATGCGGCCGGTGTCCGGGTCGATCTCGGAGATGGTCGCAGCCACAGATGCGAACGGACCGGACAGGATGGTGACGGACTCGCCGACCTCATAGTCGATGGCGACGGCCTTCTTCTCCGCCTGCGGCGCCGCTGCGACAGCCAGCTCACCGTCGGCATTTGCAGCTTCTTCAGCGGCGTCCGCGGTGATGGTCTCCTTCGGCATGAGGAACTTAGCGACCTCGCGAATCTTGACCTTGGACGGCTGGCCCTCGCTACCGACGAAGGAAGTAACACCCGGGGTGTCGCGGACGACGGACCAGGACGGGTCATCCAGGCTCATACGAACCAGAACGTAGCCCGGCAGCAGCTTGCGCTTAACGATCTTCTTCTTGCCGTCGTCCTTGCGCTCTTCGACTTCCTCAACCGGAACGATGACCTCGTGGATCTGCTCATCGACACCCATGGTCTGGGCGCGCATTTCCAGGTTGGTCTTCACCTTGTTCTCGTAGCCGGAGTAGCACTGGATGATGTACCAGTCGCCCGGACGACGCTTGAGCTCACGCTGGAACTCGCGCAGGCGCTTACGGTACTCGGCATCTGCGTCAGCAGCTGCCTGTGCCTCAGCGTCAGCGGCAGTCTCCTCTGCCGGCGCTGCTTCTGCTGCAGCAGTGTCAGCTGCGGCTGCGTCGGCTGCGGCTGCGTCGGCTGCGGCTGCGTCGGCTGCACCCTCGGCCGGAGCTTCTACCTGAGCCGGTGCGCCCTGCGCATCCTGCTCAGTTGCGGCAGCATCCGCGGACTGGGCGTCGGAGAAAATATTCTGACCATCATTCATGTCGTGCTAACCCCTCTTGTATCTACATCAACGGTTCGCGACATTGGCATCTTCGCCTAAAGAGTCTTAAGAGCCAATATGCCATCCGCAATCACTTCGCACAGCCAGACACCAGCTGCGCTAACGAATAATCCCGCCGTCCGGAACTCGGAGGCGGGATGAAAAGCATCACTGCGAAACAGTATAACCGATTACTTGCCCAACACCGATCGGACACCCAGACCGGCCAGCGTGTCCACACCCCACACGAGAGCGATCATGGCAATCAGGAACAGAATCACGATGATGCTGTAGGTGACCATCTGGCGGCCGGTCGGCCAAATCACCTTGCGCAGCTCGTCAACAACCTGCTTGATGAAAACCAAAGGATTACGAGTCGAAAGCTCGTTGGTCTCCTTCTCACGCGCAGGCTTCTTCGCCACGGTGGTCTGCGCGCCCGTCGCCTGGCGCTTACCGGACGGGCGAGCCGCCGCCTGGAAAGTCTGGTTTTCCTCAGACACGATGCTCCTTCGCTACTTCGTGCATATGAGACCTAAAGATACTGCACAGTGAAACTCAAACGTGAATTCTTCAAGGGCAAACCCCAGGGATGTTCTCCGGAGCCAAGCCCCCACTGTGCAGAGCAAGTCTGGTTCAGTGCGTAAATTCTAGCCGATTATCCACACTATCGAAGAAATGCCCTTCGTGGGAACCGCAGGCTTCGAGATTCGATTCTGACAACCCCAAAGAGCTACGGGCTGCTCGCTCGGGCTGCTCGCTTCGGCCGCTCGCTCGGGGATGCGAACTTGGGGCTGCAAATGTGAAACTGTATGGGTTTATGACACTTTCAAGCCATTTTTCGAGTTGTTTTTGTCATAAACGCAGTCAGTAACTCGCATTGCCCCACCGCCACCGAACATAAGGGTTAAGTAAAGAAAAGTGTGTCCGCATGCCACCATAACCCCAGACCACACACCACAAATCACCAAAGAATAGCT
>NZ_JASPJU010000010.1:0-125646 GCF_030232435.1 Corynebacterium sp. MSK012 | reverse complement strand
AAAAGGCCCCATGAAGTAACAAACGGTGTGCCCGCCCCGCAACACGCCGAGCGGACACACTTTTTGCTACTTAACCCCCCATTGGTCCGACAGACAAAGCAAAAATCCCGAGAGCTGCACTAATTGCAGTTTCTCGGGATTTATCTTGTGTCCGGAGGGGGACTTGAACCCCCACGCCCGTTAATAGGGCACTAGCACCTCAAGCTAGCGCGTCTGCCATTCCGCCACCCGGACCGGGTAGGAAGCACTTCCGTGCTGACCTGTGATACTGTATCCCGACTACATAATGAAACACAAATTGGCAGGTCAGAGGGGCATTAGCGCGCCAAACCTGGGTGTAATTACATCAGCGGTGTTAGCCCCGCATCCGCCTTGGATTCGCACTGAGAATCAGGCCCTGCAGATAGGGAGTCTTGTAAAGTCCCTGCAGCGCGCTCATAAAGTAGGCACACTGGTAGTTATGACTACGAATTCCAACGACACCGCAAACGACACTGCAAATGCTCCGGTTTTCCCGGGACCAGATCCGTACGCACCGCTGAAGGATTTGCCAACCTTCGAGCTGTCCTCGCCAGATATCAAGGACGGCGAGAAGATTGCGGATGAATTCCGCGCTCCGTCGAATGTTTCCCCACAACTGGATTGGGCAAATCTGCCGGAGGGCACTAAGTCCATTGCCGTGACCTGCTTCGATCCGGATGCTCCGACCGCTTCGGGCTTCTGGCACTGGGCTGTCTTCAACATTCCAGCGACCGAAAAGGGTCTGCCACAGGGAGCTGGCTCCGAAGACGGCTCTAAGCTGCCAGAAGGCGCTATCCAGCTTGTCGGCGACTCGGGCATGCGTGGTCACTACGGAGCTAACCCACCGGCGCAGCATGCCCCACACCGTTACATGTATGCGGTGCACGCGGTCGACGTGGAGAAGCTTGAAGTTCCGGAAGATGCGACGCCGACCGTGCTTGGCTTCAATCTGTACTTCCACTCGATTGCGCGTGCCATCATCACGCCGTGGTGGGAGAACGTCGGGGAGTAGGGATACGACGCCCACACGGGCAACTCAACCGACCGGGCACGCTACTCATACAGAAAACCCCGGGGCCAGCGCCTTCATGGCCGCTGGCCCCGGGGTCACGTGTTTATTGGGTTAGGAAGCCTCAACGGCTTTCAGCAATTAACCACGCCACGGCAGACCACAGCCGACTGCCTCCGAAATGGAGTAGAATCCCTGAGCTCGAATCTGGCGAGCCAACCCTTGGTGAATGTCACGAATCCAGTCCGGACCGCCATAAATCAACGGTGTGTAGCCCTGCAGTAGGGAAGCGCCGTTGGCAATCCGCTCCCACGCTTGCTCAGCCGTTTCTATGCCGCCGACGCTGATGAGAACTAGTTTGTCTCCGACGCGCTCGTGCAGCAGCTTCAGCACCTCTAGTGACCGAGCTGCCACAGGAGCACCCGAGACTCCACCGGCCCCCATCTCCGCGACCTCATCCGCGGGCGTACGCAGGCCCTCGCGAGAAATGGTGGTGTTGGTAGCCACAATGCCCGCCAGCCCCAGGTCAACCGCCAAGTCAGCAACTGCGATGACATCATCGTCGGAGAGATCAGGAGCAATCTTGACCAGCACCGGCGAGTCGGTCTCCTCAGTCACCGCTGCCAGAATCGGGCGCAGTGACTCCACTGCCTGAAGGTCGCGCAGACCCGGCGTATTCGGTGAGGAGACGTTGACAACAACGTAGTCCGCCAAGCCGCCGAGCTGGCTAGCCGATTCTCGATAGTCATCGACGGCCTCTTCCAGCGGAGTCACCTTGGTCTTACCAATGTTGATACCAATCACGTCGTCACTGCGACGCGCCCGCAAGTTCTCCGCTACAGCAGCGGCGCCGGGGTTGTTGAAACCCATGCGGTTCAAAATGGCGCGATCTTCCTTCAGACGGAACAGACGCGGGCGATCGTTGCCCGGCTGCGGCTTGGCAGTCACGGTTCCCAGTTCCGCGTAGCCAAAACCAATTGGCCCCCAGCAATCCGGAGCAATAGCAGCCTTGTCGAAGCCTGCGGCGAGCCCCAGCGGACGCGGGAAGTCCACGCCGAACACGGTTTGACGCAGCACAGCATCGTCAACAACGAGTAACTTGCTCACCGCCCGCTGTAGACTCTCCGACTTCTGCAGCCCCTTCAGGGTCTTCGAGATGGCCTCGTGAATCTGCTCCGGTGGGACCTGGAACATTGCCTTTAGCGCGAGTTGATAGGACTTGGCGCGAAGTTTCGAAGGCATCTACTTAGTCTCTCCCTCGGAGTCGTCTGCTCCCTTGGTGTCACCTGCACCGGTCGGTAGTTTATCGGCTGGTTCCCGAACCGACATCTCCTCACGGATCTTCTCTGCATCCTGCTTGAAATCAGCAATTGCCTTATCGACGTCCGCGGAGTCAAAAATCTGGGCCCCGTCACCGGTAGCCGAGAAGACGCCAATCTGGCCATCCTCGGTGGCAACAATCGACTGTGGATCTGCAACCGTGTTGATGTCCGCGACCTTGACTGGGGTACCCGAGCTGATGTCGTAGCCAGTCAGCTTGTTCACCTTCGTCGAAGTCACCCAGACAATTCCGCGCGATTCATCGACCGCTACCGCCCACGGAGCCTCCGGGGCCGGAGCTGCCTGGTGGAGGCGAATGACGTCAGTGGCAGTGTAAATAAGAAGCTGGTTGCCCTTGGTGTCTGCGGCAGCAATGACATGATCACCGGAAGCTACCTTGCCGACGCCGATGCCCGCACGCAGCGCAGAGCCAGCGCGGGACTCATCGAGCTTGAGCTCATGCACCGAAGTCTCCGGACGGTTGACCTCTAACAGCTTGACGTCCGCGTCATTGTCCGCTTTGGGAATCTCAACGAGCTGCGACCCGTTATTGGCAGCCTTGAAGTCACTGGCCAACTCGCCATCAGCGCCGAACACATCGACGACATTGCTATCCGCATGGGCACCGATGATGCGGCCGCCTTCCAGGCCAACTGCGGCGGAGTAGTTGGTGCCACGGCCGACAACGGCCGTTTCCGTAGCCTGGTCAGTAATGACGTGGATGCCATCTTCACACGGCAGCAGAGCGTTAGGGCCGCCCGGCGCGAGCTCACCACACTTCGCGTCCAGCTTCATTGATCGCTCAATTGGGTTATTCAGCGGACCGGCAAAGATCTTGTCCCCGGCCTTCAGGACAACTCGGTCGCCGACCAACACGGCATCGGTAACGTCCTCATCAATCTTCTTGGCTCTACCGATAGCAGTATCGGGAGCAGCGGGTGAAGCGGCCGGCACTGGCGTGGCGTTGCCCATTCCGGCATCGATGTCTCCTTCCACATCGGAGGAGCACCCTGCCAGGACCACTGCGCTAGCGGAAAGCCCCGCTAGAAGGGAGGTTATGACACGTCGACGACTGTTTTCACTCACGCTATAGAAACTACCACCCCGGCCTGATTACTTTGTGGACGCCTCCAGCCGTGGGAGGTTCTCGCATTCGTTGTGCCTTATAAGTCTTTAGAAGACTGCCGTTACTGATTACAGCGTGACGTCGTCAAGCGCGTTGCAAATCTGCGGTGGCAGCGTGAGTTGTTCGGAGGTGAGGTTTTCGCGTAGCTGAGCGCGGTCTCGAGCGCCAACGAGAATCGAGGTGACGCCCGGCCGATCGCGTGCCCAGGAAATCGCTGCGACGGCAGCACTGACGCCGAGCCCCTTGGCTGCGGTGGTCAGCGCGCCTGCAACCGTGACGCCGCGTGTGTCGAGATAGTCCTGTACCTCTGCGTCGGCGTGTTCGGAAGCAGCGCGGGAGTCTTCGGGAATGATGTGCTGGTATTTGGCGGTCAAAACACCTTGGGCCAGTGGGGCGCCACTGATAAAGCCGAGCCCCAAATGCTCACAGGCGGGCAGCAGTTCTGCCTCAGGGCTTCGCTGGAGCAGCGAGTACTCATGCTGTGCGAACACCGGAGCGATTCGATCCGCGGCGGCATGCGTCACCGCTGCCTGCCAACCGCTGTATCCACGCACTCCGGCGTAACGTACTTTCCCCGTGCGCACAGCCCATTCCAGGGTATCGGCGACCTCTTCCGGTGGGGTCAGCCCATCCCAGTAGCCGGGCGACCACAGGTCAATGTGTTCGACGCCGAGGCGTCCGAGCGTTTCGTCGAGGTCCTTTTGCAGTGTCTTACGCGAGCAGTCCACGCGCCTGCCGACGGGCCGCTCGGGGTGTATGCCAGATGCGACCGAGAGCACCAATTCGTCGGCAACGCCGCGCTTTGCGATGACCGCACCCAGCATGTCGGCAACAGTGTCGCCGCCGTGGAGTGGGGAAGCGTCGACAAGGTTGCCTCCGGCGTCGAGGAAGTCCGTCAGGATGCGTCCGGCCTCGTCTTGCCTGGTACCCGCACCCCAGGTGGCCGTACCCAGCCCCAAGGCGGAGACGCGTAAACCGCTGTTGCCCAGAATTCGTTGTTGCACGATTTTTACTTTAGGACACCCGTGTGCGGTCGCGGGAAAAGTTCCGCGGGAGAGGTCTCGCTATCGCCGCACCGAAACCTCGCTATAGCCACAACACAAACCGGACGAGTAGCCTATACAGCCGTGACTATCATGACGACACTAAGCGCCTCAGCGGATACCGCTGCCGATACCGCCGGCACCGGTATGACCTGGGCCCAGACGATCATCCTGTCCGTAGTGCAAGGTTTGACGGAATTTCTCCCGGTGAGTTCCTCGGGGCACCTTCGGATTGTCTCCGAGCTGCTGTGGGGCCAGGACGCCGGTGCATCCTTCACCGCTGTGGTGCAGCTTGGCACCGAATTGGCTGTGTTGGTGTTCTTCGCCAAGGACATCTGGCAGATCCTCACTGGCTGGTTTGCCGGTCTGTTCAATAAGGAAGCCCGCGGTTTCAACTACCGCATGGGTTGGATGGTGATTGTCGGTACGCTGCCGATTGCCATCATCGGTGTGCTGGGGAAGGACCTCATCCGCGATAACCTGCGCAATCTCTGGATTACAGCCGCTGTGTTGGTGCTTTTCTCCTTTGTCTTTATCGCCGCAGAGAAGTTCGGCCGTCGTGAGCGCAACTATGAAGAGCTGACCATGCGAGATGCCATCGTCATGGGTTTCGCGCAGTGCCTGGCGCTCATTCCGGGTGTGTCGCGCTCGGGCGGTACGGTGTCTGCCGGCCTGTTCTTGCACTTGGACCGAGAGGTTGCAACGCGCTTTTCCTTCCTGCTGGCTATCCCCGCTGTTTTCGCTGCTGGAATTTTTTCGCTTCCAGACGCGTTTGACCCTGCGGCGGGACAGGCCGCTAGTGGTGCGCAATTGGCCATCGGTACGCTGATTGCCTTCGTCGTCGGCTATGCGTCTATTGCATGGCTGCTGAAGTTCGTGTCGAACCACTCCTTCGCTTGGTTCGCCGCGTACCGCATCCCGGTCGGTTTGATTGTTATGGTGTTGCTCGGCTTCGGCACGATCAACGCTGTTTAGTGAGGTAGTGAGTATTTAATGCATTCGTGGCCCCAACCACAGGTTCCCAGTCTCGGCGATGCGCGTTTCGATGTGTTCAACCGCGCCAGCAATACAGGTAAGGCGCATTCGCTTGACGACGAAAGCTCAACATCGGTACCCCTACGCCTCTACGACACCGCGGATCAGAAGGTCTCCCAGGTGGAAGCGGGACCGGAGGCGACCATGTACGTGTGTGGCATCACACCCTATGACGCCACGCACCTGGGGCACGCAGCAACCTACCTCACCTTTGATCTGATTTACCGTCAGCTGCTGGATAATGGACACTCGGTGCATTACGTGCAGAACATCACCGATGTCGATGACCCGTTGTTCGAACGTGCGGAGCGCGATGGGGTGGACTGGCGCGAGCTGGGCACCTCGCAGATTGATTTGTTTCGCTCGGATATGGAAAACCTGTCGGTGATTCCACCGCGCGACTACATCGGCGCCATTGAGTCCGTGGGCGAGGTCGTGGAAATGGTCGAGAAGCTGCTGGAGAATGGCTCGGCCTACCAGCTCACCGATGACGAGTACCCGGATGTGTACTTCCGCAAGAGTGCCACTGAGAACTTTGGTTACGAGTCCAATTACTCGGCAGAGCAGATGGCGGAGTTCTTTGCGGAGCGCGGTGGCGACCCGGATCGCCCGGGCAAGGAGGACCCACTGGACGCGCTGGTGTGGCGTGCCGCTCGCCCCGGGGAGCCAAGCTGGGAGGCTCCTTTCGGTGCGGGCCGGCCGGGTTGGCACATTGAGTGCTCGGCGATTGCCACCAACCGCCTGGGTAAGAGCTTCGACATTCAGGGCGGTGGCTCGGATCTCGCGTTCCCGCACCACGAGTTCTCGGCGGCTCACGCTGAAGCCGCTACTGGCTGTGCACGTATGGCGCGCCATTATGTTCACGCTGGCATGATTGCGCTCGATGGCGTGAAGATGTCCAAGTCGCTGGGCAACCTGGTGTTTGTCT
Source organism: Corynebacterium sp. MSK012 (assembly GCF_030232435.1). NCBI lineage: Bacteria > Bacillati > Actinomycetota > Actinomycetes > Mycobacteriales > Corynebacteriaceae > Corynebacterium > Corynebacterium sp. MSK012. The sequence continues at coordinate 119,164 of NZ_JASPJU010000010.1, read as the reverse complement.
CCAAGCTGGTGGCCGCCGGCGTCGACCCGAGTGCTATTCGCATTGGCGTCTTCGCCAGCCATTACCGCTCTGATCGCGATTGGTCGGACGAGGTGCTGGAGGCGGCCAAGGCACGTCACGAGGCCTGGCGTGCGGCTTGCGCAACTACAAAGACTGCCACCGATGAGAAGGCTGTGAGCGCAGCAGCGGCACTGGTTGCCGATGTGCGCGCAAGCCTGGCCAATGACCTGGATACGCCGGCTGCTCTGGCCGCTATCGATGCCTGGGCTGCGGAGTGGTCCTCGGATACCAGCAACAAGGCAGATGCTGGCACAGTAACCGGCGCAGCGGGTGCCGGAGAATTCGTTGCCGCCGCGCTGGACGCGCTGCTTGGCGTTAAAATTTGAGCATGAGCAACTCAGATCTGTCTGCTGTCGAAGTAACGCAAGAGAACATCGATAAGCTAGTTGCCGATTTGCGCATGTTTGCCACCGGCAGCTACCTGCAGCCCGAGGAACGCGAGTTCTGGGAGCCACTTTTTGACGAATCGGTAGCCGACCAGGTCGGGGAAGCCCTCCGTGAGGCCGCCGCTGGTATTGATCAGGCGGCGGAACTGGCCGTCGATAAGCGAGAAGAAGCCGCAACGCAGGCGGTAGAGAACTGCCTACAGCGCGTGGCTGCGATTGAGCATGAGCACGGTGGCTCGATTTTTGATGAGGAGCTCGACGAGATTCTCGCGATTATCAATTCCGCAACGAAGGCTGTCGGTTTGGACCTGCCTGCGGTGAAGGCGGAAAGCTACTTTGAGATGGAATAACCAGCCCGATTAACGGCGCGGTTATGAAAGTAGACTAAGGTGTCTATTCATGACTGATCGCCACTCTTCCGAGTTCCTCACCGCACTGCACAGCCGTGTACTCATTGGCGATGGCGCCATGGGTACCCAGCTGCAGTCTTTTGACCTCGACGTTGACGCGGACTTCCTCGGCTACGAGGGCTGTAATGAGATTCTCAATGACACTCGTCCCGACATCATCGAGACGATTCACCGGCGTTATTTCGAGGCCGGCGCCGACCTGGTGGAAACCAATACCTTCGGCTGCAACTTCCCGAACCTCGCGGATTACGACATTGAAGACCGTATCCAGGAGCTAGCGCACAAGGGCACCGCAATCGCCCGCAAGGTCGCTGACGAAATGGGGCCGGGGCGCGAGGGTATGCGACGCTTTGTCCTCGGTTCGCTGGGCCCGGGCACGAAGCTGCCGTCTTTGGGGCACGCTCCGTACGCTCAGCTTCGCGACGCTTACACGGAGGCCGGACTCGGCATGATTTCCGGTGGCGCGGATGCGTTTTTGATTGAGACCTGTCAAGACTTGCTGCAGGTCAAGGCAGCAGTCAATGGCGTCAAGGCCGCCATGCGACAGGCTGAGAAGAAGATTCCGATTGTCGTCCACGTGACTGTCGAGACCACAGGCACCATGCTGATGGGCTCGGAGATTGGTGCAGCCCTGGCAGCGCTGCAGCCGCTGGGTATCGACATGATTGGCCTGAACTGTGCAACGGGTCCGGACGAGATGAGCGAGCACCTACGCTACCTGTCCAATTTCGCCTCCATCCCGGTATCGGTAATGCCGAATGCGGGTCTGCCAGTGCTGGGTAAGAACGGTGCGACCTACCCGCTGACCGCCCCAGAGCTGGCCACAGCGCTGCGCGGCTTTGTTGAAGAGTTTGGCCTGGCGATGGTCGGTGGCTGCTGTGGTACCACACCGGAGCATGTTTCCGCTGTTCGCGATGCTATTACCGGTGCAGGCGCTTACGCTGAGCAGGGCCCTGCTGTTCAGGCAGCACGCCCATCGACGGATCCGGATGCAAAGCCAATCGATGAGGTCGCTTCTCTGTACTCGGCAGCCCCGCTGACGCAGACAACCGGCATCACCATGATTGGTGAGCGCACCAACGCCAACGGTTCCAAGGCTTTCCGCGAGGCCATGCTGGCCGGCGATTGGGAGAAGTGCCTTAACACCGCCCGCGGTCAGGTCACCGATGGCGCACACATGATTGACCTGTGTGTGGACTACGTGGGGCGCGACGGTCGCGATGACATGGCAACCCTGGCATCGCAGATCGCCACCTCGGTGACGTTGCCGGTCATGCTGGACTCCACGGAACCGGAGGTTTTGAAGACTGGCCTGGAGCACCTCGGTGGTCGCTGCGCGGTCAACTCTGTGAACTTTGAAGACGGCGATGGCCCGGACTCGCGTTACCAGCGCATTATGCGCCAGGTTGTTGAGCACGGTGCTGCCGTGGTCGCTTTGACTATCGACGAAGAAGGTCAGGCGCGTACAAAGGACAAGAAGATTGAGATCGCCGAGCGTCTCATCGCCGACATCACCGGCACGTGGGGACTGCGCGAGCAGGACATTATTGTCGACTGTCTGACTTTCCCGATTTCCACTGGCCAGGAGGAAACTCGCCGCGACGGCATCGAAACCATCGAAGCCATCCGCGAACTTAAGCGTCGCCACCCGAACGTGCACACCACGCTCGGTCTGTCCAACATTTCCTTCGGTCTGAACCCGGCGGCTCGCCAGGTACTCAACTCGGTGTTCCTCAACGAGTGCATCGAGGCCGGCCTGGACTCCGCCATTGCCCACAGCTCCAAGATCTTGCCGATGAACAAGATTGACAACAAGCAGCGCGAAGTCGCTCTCGATATGGTGTACGACCGCCGTCGTGAAGCGGGACACCCCGACGGGGAGTACGACCCACTGCAGGTATTCATGGAGCTCTTTGAAGGAGTCTCCGCCGCTGACGCGAAGGACGCCCGGGCCGAAAAGCTTGCCGCCATGCCGCTGTTCGACCGCCTGGCGCAGCGCATCATCGACGGTGAGCGCACGGGTATCGAGGCTGACCTCGATGAGGGCATGAAGGAAAAGGAACCGCTGGCGATTGTTAACGAGGACCTGCTGCGTGGCATGCAGACCGTTGGTGACCTGTTCGGTTCCGGCCAGATGCAGCTGCCATTCGTGCTGCAGTCGGCCGAGACGATGAAGGCCGCGGTGGGCTACCTCGAGGGCTTTATGGATGCCGAGGATGCCACGGGCTCCAAGGGTTCGATTGTGCTGGCCACGGTGAAGGGCGATGTCCACGACATCGGCAAGAACCTGGTGGAGATTATTCTCTCCAACAACGGCTACACCGTGCATAACCTGGGCATTAAGCAGCCGATCGCTACGATTCTGTCCGCCGCCAAGGAACTGGATGTCGACGCCATCGGCATGTCCGGCCTGCTGGTGAAGTCCACTGTGGTGATGAAGGACAACCTGCTGGAGATCAACTCCGCCGGCGATGCCACCCGCTTCCCAGTACTGCTCGGCGGCGCCGCGCTGACGCGTAGCTACGTGGAAGACGACCTGTCCGAGCTCTACCACGGCGATGTCTACTACGGCAGGGATGCCTTCGAAGGACTGCGCATCATGGACGAGCTGATGGCAGCTAAGAAGGGCCTCGGCCCAGACGAGAATTCGCCAGAGGCCATTGCTGCCCGCGAGAAGAAGGAAGCTCGCCGCGCCCGCCGTGAGCGCTCCAAGCGCATCGCCGCGCAGCGCGCCGCCAAGGCTGCTGCTGAAGCCCCCGAGGTGCCGGAGCGTTCCGATGTCGCCGCTGATGTCCCCGTTGCGACACCGCCGTTCTGGGGAACCCGCATTGTCAAGGGCCTGCCCCTCGACGACTACCTGACCACCCTCGACGAACGCGCTCTGTTCATGGGGCAGTGGGGACTGCGCGGCACCCGCGGCGACGAGGGGCCGAGTTACGAGGAACTGGTCGAATCCGATGGTCGTCCACGCCTGCGCGCATGGCTGCAGCGCCTGCGCGCCGAGAACATCCTCCAGCATGCGGCTGTCGTCTATGGCTACTTCCCAGCAGTTTCTGAGGGCGATACCGTACACGTACTGCCGCTACCTGCGGAAGGGGAGCAGCCCGACCCCGCGGCAGAGCCAGTGGTGTCCTGGACCTTCCCGCGCCAGCAGCGTGGTCGCTTCCTATGCATTGCTGACTTCATTCGCTCGCGCGAAGATGCCATCGCCGCAGGACAGACCGACGTCATGCCGTTCCAGCTGGTGACCATGGGACAGCCCATCGCTGACTTCGCCAACGATATTTACGCCAAGAACGAATACCGCGACTACCTGGAGGTTCACGGTATCGGCGTGCAGCTCACCGAGGCGCTGGCCGAGTACTGGCACCAGCGCATTCGCTCCGAGCTCGCGTTCTCCGACGGCACAAGTGTTGGCGCGGAAGACTCCGACGATACCCAGGACTTCTTTGACCTGAAGTACCGTGGCGCTCGTTACTCCTTCGGCTATGGTTCCTGCCCGGATCTGACCTTCCGTCAGGGCATGATTGACCTGCTGCAGCCGGAGCGCATCGGCGTGGAGCTCTCTGAGGAGCTCCAGCTGCACCCAGAGCAGTCCACCGATGCGTTCGTGCTCTACCACCCGGAAGCGAAGTACTTTAACGTGTAGCTTCGCGTTATCCCTGCGGTCGCACCAGCAAGGTCTGCATGCTGCGGCCGATGGGGCCGTGCACATCGTAGAGCTCGCCCGCGGTCATGCCGATTCCGTCCGGCCCAATGGAACCGCGGGCGGCGATGCCCACCCAGCCGCCGTCTTCCGACTGCAACTCCGATTCCGCCGACTTCTCCGAGGCGCCGAGCTGGGGGAGTCGGTGCAGGTGAACCACTAAGTCGGTATTCATAAACGCCCACTGGTGCGGGCTCAGCGTGGCCCCGATACCGTTGGCGGTATCAGCTACCTGCATGACTCGCTCCACCGCAGTCGGCTCCTCCCCGAGCACGATTGGGTACTGCGCGCGAACCCAGTGAATTTGCGTCTCGGCCAGCTCTTCCGTCGCGCCGGCGCGGGCTTCAATTGATTCGATGTAGCCGCCACTCCAATCGTCGGTAAGCGGAATGTACTCGGCGCTGCATTCCTCGGGCCCGGGCACCTGCTTGTCGAATGCACGCTCAATATCCCGCGTATCCGCAGTGGCCATCATCCATGCGGACGCCGTGGCAACTGGCCGCCAGGCACCCTTGACGTCGGCAAGCAATTCGGCTTCGACCTTGGCGATCTGCCGCCCCGGGCGCGAGACCCATGAGCGCGCGCGGAGCTCCGTGTACGGTACAGCCAACAACAGATCCACGGCGATGCGAGTAATACGCATCCCCTCGCTTTCCAGACGGCGGCGCTCCAACATGCGCGTCAGCAGCGCCGACGGCGGCGCACCGTGCTGAAACGGCCCCCACGCCCCATAAGTGAAGCTGGTGGGCATGAAGCGCTCGTAGCTGAGCTCGCCTTCGGTGACCGTCCCTAGCGGAATGAAATATGCCTCGGGTTGGTCGATAGCCTGGGCGAGCGAATCTTCAGTGGTTGTCATAGCGAGTCGATGCCTTTCATTCACGCGGGACACGTTCATGCGGTGGTTTCATGCAGCACCGCAACATACTTTCCTTCCTGAAACTCTAAACCTTCATCCGACGGTTTTGCTGACATAATCGCTAAATGCTTGATTGCCTGGCATAGTCGCATGGTGTGAAAGCAATTTTGTGGGACATGGACGGCAGCCTCATCAACACGGAACCTCTGTGGGAGATTGCCACGTACGACCTCTCGGAATTCGTAGGCCGCCGCCTGACTCCGGAGTTGCGCATGCAGTGCGTCGGCAACACGCTCTGGGACACGCTGTCGATTTGTGCTGATCATGCGGGACGCACGCTTGACGACGAGCTGTTTGCCTCGGGCTCCCAATTCGTCGAAGGTCGCTTCACTGAATTGGTTCTAGAACATGGGGTGGAGTGGCGCCCGGGTGTGCCGGCGATTTTGGACCAGGCCCGGGCTGCTGACATTCCGGTGGTGTTGGTAACCAATACCCGTCGGCACGTGGCGCAACCCTGCATTGATGTCATGGGGGAGCAGCACTTCGCCGCAACAGTGTGTAGCGATGAGGTGGCCAACGGCAAACCGGCACCGGATCCGTACTTGCGTGGCGCAGAGCTAGCCGGATTTGCGCCAGAGGACTGCCTGGCTATCGAAGATTCCTCAACGGGGGTGCGCTCTGCACTCGCTGCGGGATGCACGGTGGTGTGGAATCCAATGCCGGATGTGAGCGTTTCGCAGGCTGATGTGGGGACGTTAGTACCCCCGGCGCGCTTCATTTCGGGCAATTTGGATACCTCGAATTTGGGCTTTTTGCGGGCTGCTTTCGCGGGCGAGTAGACGACATGGAACAATAGACCGGGTGAAGAACTTTGATGACCTGTTTGCAGAGCTGAAGGAAAAAGCACAGTCGCGCCCCGAGGGATCGGGCACAGTCAAGGCGCTGGACGCTGGTGTGCATTTCCAGGGCAAGAAAATTGTCGAAGAGGCCGGTGAGGTCTGGCTTGCAGCTGAGCACGAATCTGACGAAGCCCTCGCAGAGGAGATTTCGCAGCTGTTGTACTGGCTGCAGGTGGTCATGGTCGGTCGCGGGCTGAGCCCCGAGGATGTTTACAAGTACCTGTAGGAGAAATCAACACCATGCTGCGTATTGCCGTGCCCAACAAGGGATCGCTGTCCGAGGCGGCAGTCGAAATCCTGAAGGAAGCTGGCTACCCGGGTCGAGGCGACTCCAAGAGCCTGACCATCCACGACGAAGCCAACGACATTGAGTTTTTCTTCCTCCGCCCGAAGGATATTCCCATCTACGTTGGCAACGGCCATCTGGATTTGGGCATCACCGGCCGCGACCTGGCCGCTGACTCGCTGGCTCCGGTCGATGAGGTTCTGAATCTGGGCTTCGGCGCCTCAACCTTCCGCTACGCCGCTCCGGCCGATGAGGAGTGGACCGTAGAAGCTCTGGAGGGCAAGCGCATTGCCACCTCGTACCCGAACCTGGTGCGCGAGGATCTGAAGGCTCGTGGCATTAACGCCACCGTCATTCGCCTTGATGGTGCAGTGGAGATTTCCATCCGCTTGGGAGTTGCCGACGTAATCGCCGATGTTGTCTCCACCGGTCGTACCCTGCGCAAGCAGGGATTGAAGCCATTCGGCGATGTTTTGGTCAGCTCTGAGGCAGTTGTTGTCGGACGCAAGGGCGTAGAGGTCACCGAGGAGCAGCAGGTGTTCCTACGTCGCATGACCGGCATTCTGCATGCCAAGACGTACTTGATGATTGACTACAACATCCGTGCGTCCGCGCTGGAAGAGGCATCCAAGCTCACCCCGGGCCTGTCTGGTCCGACCGTGTCGCCGCTGGCTAACGAGGATTGGGTAGCAGTTCGCGCGCTAGTTCCGAAGGCAGAGGCCAACCCGCTCATGGATGCCCTGGCGAAGATTGGTGCCGAGGCGATCTTGGCTTCGAATATCCGTATCGCGCGTATTTAAGTCACGCGAACCTTACACGCTATCCAGTGGGAGCTTCCTAGCTGAATCCACCCTTTACCTACGCTAGCGTAGGTAGTAATATTGACACTAAGAGTGCGCACGGCGTTAGCCGGACCGAAGCAGTAACTTTATGCCTGTACATGCGGCACATACGCCAGCACTGTAGTTTTGGCGGTGTAACCAATCATCGCCACTAAATGTGGCCCACAAGGCTGCGTCTACTAGGCCTGCTAAAAGGCTAGAAGGGATTGCTTCCACATGTCCGCAACACGTACCGAGGTCGACCTGCTTGGCTCTATGGAGGTTCCGGCAGAGGCTTACTACGGCATCCACACCCTGCGCGCAATCGACAACTACCAAATCTCAGCCAAGACCATCAACGACGTGCCCGAATTCATTCGTGGCATGGTGATGGTTAAGAAGGCCACGGCCATTGCCAACCAGCGCGTCCACACGCTGCCCAGCGATGTTGCAGACATCATTGTCGCCGCATGTGATGAAATCCTGGAAAAGGGACGCTGCATGGATCAGTTTCCAATCGATGTCTTCCAGGGTGGCGCTGGCACCAGTCTCAACATGAACACCAACGAGGTCATCGCTAACCTCGCTCTGGAACTGCTCGGTCTGGAAAAGGGCCGATACGACGTCATTCACCCCAACGATGATGTCAACCAGTGCCAGTCAACCAACGACGCCTACCCAACAGGTTTCCGTCTTGCTATCCACATGTCGCTACTGAGCTTGCAGAAGCACTTCGACTCCCTGGTTGAGGCCCTACACGCCAAGGGTGATGAATTCAACGACATCATCACAATGGGCCGCACGCAGCTGCAGGATGCCGTTCCAATGACCCTGGGACAGGCTTTCCACGCATTTGCCCACAACCTTGAGGAAGAGCAGGAGTCCATCGCAACTGCGTCGGCACGCCTGCTGCAAATCAACCTGGGAGCAACCGCTATCGGTACCGGCGTGAATGCGCCGGCAGGCTACCGCGAGGCCGTGACCCAGGCACTACGTGAGGTCAGTGGCTTTAAGGTGACCTCTGCGAAGGACCTGATCGAAGCCACCAGCGATACCGGCGCCTACGTCAGCGTGCATGCATCCCTGAAGCGTGCGGCCATGAAGATTTCCAAGATGTGCAACGACCTGCGCCTGCTGGCATCGGGTCCACGAGCAGGACTGAATGAAATCAACCTGCCGGAGCGCGCCGCTGGGTCTTCGATTATGCCGGCAAAAGTTAACCCGGTAATCCCGGAGGTCGCGAACCAGGCCTGCTTCAAGGTCTTCGGCAACGACGTGACCCTGACCTGGGCAGCCGAGGCCGGTCAGTTGCAGCTAAACGTGATGGAGCCTGTCATCGGCGCATGCCTCTTCGAATCGATTGAACTGCTGCGCAACGCTACCGATACTCTGCGCGACAAGTGCATTACCGGCATCACCGCTAACCCGGAAGTCTGCCGCGGCTATGTGGAAAACTCCATCGGTATCGTGACCTACCTGAATCCGGTCATTGGCCACCACGAGGGCGATATGGTCGGCAAGGAAGCCGCTCGCACCGGCCGCTCCGTCCGGGACATTGTCCTCGAACGCAGGCTGATGGACGAGAAGGAGCTCAACCAGGTCCTGAGCACCGAGAACCTCATGCACCCGGAATATCGGGGTAAGCGCTATGTGGCAGGGGAGTCTCGCCTCGACGATTTGTCCTAAGCGGCAACAAGTCTAACGAGTGACTTTTCGGAGATACACATGTTAGTTGCCGTCCAAATCTCTATCGTTCTAGCAGCGATCCTCCTTGGCGCGCGTCTTGGTTCAATTGCTATCGGGTTCGCCGGTGGGCTGGGCGTTTTGGCGCTGGGCATCACCGGGGTTCCGGTCACCAAAGACGACATTCCGTTCGATGTCATCGGCATCATTATGTCGGTAATCGCGGCAATTGCCGCTATGCAGAAGGCCGGAGGCATGGACTATCTCGTCCACATTGCCGAACGGTTGCTGCGCAAGAATCCGCGACACATCACCTACTGGGCCCCGGTTGTCACCTACCTGATGACACTGCTCGCCGGCACCGGCCACACCGCATTTTCCACCCTCCCAGTTATCGCCGAAGTATCCAAGGAGGGAGGCGTTCGCCCGTCCCGTCCGCTGTCCGTGGCGGTCATCGCATCTCAGTTGGCGATTACGGCATCACCCATCTCAGCGGCTGTGGTGCTCATGGCTTCGCTCATGGAACCCCGCGGCGTTGGTTATCTCACACTCCTGGCGATTGTCATTCCTTCGACGTTCCTCGCCATCCTTCCGACCGCCTTTGTCACGAATCACCTAGGCAAAGAGCTTGACGACGATCCGGAGTATCAAAGCCGCTTGGAAAAGGGGTTAGTCTCCAAGCCACGTGGCCAGATGAGCGAATACGTGCCAACCAAGTCGGCCAAGTGGTCCGTGGCGGTTTTCCTACTCTCGATTCTCGCGGTGATGGTCTATGCGACCATCAGCACTGAACAGGTCGGCCTCATCGCTGATCCCACGCTCCCACGAAACGAGGCAATCATGTCAATCATGTTGACCGCCGCCACCGTTATCGTGCTGGCCTGCAAGTTGGACGCGGCAACCATTTTGAACACACCGGTGTTCAAATCGGGCATGTCCGCCAGCGTCTGCGTTCTCGGTGTGGCGTGGCTGGGAACCACAATTATCAACCACTACATCGACGACATTAAGGCCGCGTCCGGCAGCCTACTGACCACAATGCCGTGGATGCTGGCAATCGTGCTATTCTTTGCGGCCGCATTGCTGTACTCGCAGGCGGCCACGGCAAAGGCCATCATGCCCGCTGCACTCGCGGTGGGAGTTTCTCCCATCACTGCGATTGCTTCCTTCGCAGCGACTTCCGCGCTATTCGTACTGCCTACTTACCCGACGCTCCTTGCCGCGGTGGAGATGGACGACACTGGCACAACCCGAATTGGCAAATACGTGTTTAACCACTCGTTCATCATCCCAGGCACCTTATGTATTGCCCTGTCCGTCGCGTTCGGTTTCGCCTTCGGCAGCGCACTGCTGTAGTGGGGGGCTACCTAGAACACCGCATAGAGAAACTGACTAGGTTTATGACAAAATCGAAGCGGTTAAGTCCATTCACCTGTCATAAACCTAGTCAGTAACTTGTACTGACACCGTTACCGCCGACGGTGGCACCCCGCGAAAGCTAAGTTCGCCGCGAGAGCCACCCCATCCGCAGCTTTTACTCAGTGCCGCCATCGCCGACAGCACCCGGCCAACCGGGGTACTCCGGTGTGACCCCGCCATAGGCAGGGCACATCTCCTGGAAAGAACACCACCCGCAGAGCTTGGACTTCTTCGGTACAAAGTCACCGTTTTCACCGTCGCGCACGATCGCCGACCACAAGTCGGCAATCTCCGCTTGGAAGGCCTCTAATTCTGTCGCGTTGGGACTCAGCACCAGGTCATCGGCAACCTTCAGGTACATCAACCGCAGCTGTTCCGGGATACGACCGGTGAGCCGCCACCACACCAGCGCGTAAAACCGCATCTGGAAGAGCGCCTCATCCTGGAAGCGAGGAGAGGGCTTCTTGCCCGTCTTGTAGTCGACAATCCGGACCTCACCGGTCGGGGCAATATCGACGCGGTCGATAAAACCACGAAGTGGCACTGACAATGGCACAGTCTGATCCGCATCCGGATCGATAACCAGCTGAACGAACTTTTCCATCTCGGCCGCATCGAAGCCCATGGGGTTTTCCATCATGAAATACCCCTTGAGCAGGCCGCGGCATTCGACCAGGAAGTCGTAGTAATCATCCTCCGGAACTAGCTCAATCAGTTCCTCGTCCTTTGCACGCATGTCCTCCCAGGTCGGCTTCAGCCGTTTCACCGCTGCGGGGTAAGTGCGTTCTTCACGGGGCCAGGCATGCATCTGTTCGAGCACAGCATGCACCAACGTGCCCTTGACCTGCGCGACAGTCGACGGCTCCGGAATCTTGTCAATCGCACGGAACCGGTACTTCAGCGGGCACTGGCGGTAGTCATTAGCTCTCGACGGCGACAGCGCCAACTTAGAGCGGCGGGAAGGTTGAACTGCTGACTTAGAACTTTGGGCATTGTCGGGCATACTAGCCAGGTTAGAGTACCGCCCGGATTTGGCTGCACCCGACATGACCCGACCCAACCAAACCCCAAAAGGAGCCCACACACCTATGGCATTGAGCGGACCATTCCAAGTCGGCGACCGAGTCCAGCTGACTGACTCGAAGAATCGCCACTTCACCGTCATCCTCGAGGAGGGTGGCAAGTTCTTCACCCATCGCGGCACCATCCTCCACGACGACCTCATCGGCGCCAAGGAAGGCACCACCGTCACCTCCGGCGAAGGCACCGTCTACCTGGCGATGCGTCACTTGCTGGTCGATTACGTCCTGTCCATGCCGCGCGGTGCTGCGGTGATTTACCCGAAGGATGCTGCACAGATCATCGTCGAGGGCGACATCTTCCCAGGTGCGCGCGTGTTGGAGGCCGGCGCTGGCTCCGGCGCGCTCAGCCTCAACCTGCTCCGCGCCATCGGCGCTGACGGGCAGCTTATTTCCTACGAGGTCCGCGAGGATCACATCGAGCACGCCGAACGCAACGTTGTCGACTTCATGGGTCACAAGCCCGACAACTGGGACTTGCGCCTGGGCGATCTCAACGAGGCCTCCATCGAGTCGCTCGGCGGCCCGGTCGACCGAGTCATTCTGGACATGCTCGCTCCGTGGGAATGCCTGGATACCGTCTCGAAGGTGCTTCAGCCTGGCGGCGTGCTCATGGTCTATGTCGCCACTGTTCCGCAGCTAATGAAAGTCATGGAGGGCATCCGCGCGCAGAAGTGCTTCACCGAACCACGCGCCTGGGAATCCCTGGTCCGCGACTGGAATGTTCAGGATCTCTCCGTCCGCCCGGCGCACCGTATGCAGGCGCATACCGCATTCCTGGTGTGGGCACGCAGGCTTGCCGACGGCACGGTGCCTCCGCGCCCACAGCGACGAAATCAAAAGAAGCTCTAGACCCGCCGCTTCGCGCTGGGAGGTGTAGCCGTCGTAAAGCGTGATGCGACACACGGTCTAAATCGACCAAGCAACAACGGCATCTGGCCCTATGGGTAATCTGGGATACATGACAACGCCGTCTGACAAAATCCGTGATCTTGAGCAGAAGAACTACAACCTCGGCATTCGTAATAATCGCCTGGTTGAGCTGTTGCGGGACTCCCGTAACAAGCTAGAGCTACTGCGCCAAGACATGGAGGACATGCTGGAGCCGCCTAGCACGTACGGTATTTTCCTTAAGCCGGGGCCGGAGAAAGGCACCGCAGAGGTTTTTACCGGAAATCGACGGATGCGCCTGCGGGTGCAGCCGGAGATTAATGAGCGGGCGCTTCGGCCGGGTGCGCAGGTGCGTCTGAATGAGGGCTCGATAATCGTGGAGGACTGCGGTTATCCGGAAAGCGGCGACATCGCCAATGTTCGTGAGGTGCTGCCGGATCGGGAGCGCATTTTGGCCTCGGATACTCACGGTGAGGAATTCGTGGTGTCTCTGGCGGGGGATTTGTCGCCGAAGCCGGGGGACTCGGTGATGATTGACCGCAAGTCGGGCTATGCGTTTGAGGTCATTCCGAAGTCCGAGGTGGAAAACCTGGTGCTGGAAGAGGTACCGGATGTCACCTACACGGATATCGGTGGTTTGGACAGTCAGATTGAGCAGATTCACGATGCCGTGGAGATGCCGTTCCTGCAGCCAGAACTGTTTGAACAGTACAACCTGCGTCCGCCGAAGGGTGTGCTGCTCTACGGCCCTCCCGGCAATGGTAAGACGCTGATTGCCAAGGCTGTGGCTAATTCGTTGGCACGCAAGATTGCGCTATCCCGAGGCAAGAGCGAGGCGGAGGCGCAGCGGGCGCAATCGTACTTCTTGAATGTCAAGGGCCCGGAGCTGCTGAACAAGTTCGTGGGTGAGACCGAGCGTCAGATTCGCCTGATTTTTGACCGCGCTCGCGACATTGCCGAGGATGGCAAGCCGGTAATTGTCTTCTTCGATGAGATGGACTCGATTTTCCGCACTCGTGGTTCGGGCATCTCCTCTGATATGGAAAACACAGTGGTCCCGCAGCTGCTCAGTGAACTTGACGGTGTGGAGGGGCTGGAAAACGTCATCGTGATTGGTGCCACCAACCGCGAGGAGATGATTGACCCGGCAATTCTGCGCCCAGGACGCTTGGATGTGAAAATCCGCATTGAGCGCCCGAATGAGGCTGCGGCGAAGGATATCTTCCGCAAGTACTTGACTCCAGAGCTGCCGTATAAAGCAGCCGAGGTGGAGACACGCGGCGGGGTGGAGCAGAATGTCGCCCACCTCATTGACCACGTTGTTGAGCGGATGTACGCCAAGACGAAAGAAAATGAGTACGTGCGGATCCGCTATGCAGATGGCACCAGCGAGGTTATGTACTACCGCGATTTCAACTCCGGCGCGATGATTTCCAACATCGTCGACCGTGCGAAGAAGTCCGCCATCAAGTCGGTTATCGCTGGCGGCGAGGCTGGTATTAGCTTGGATCACCTGCTGTCCGCAGTGGCGGAGGAGTTCGCGCAGAACGAGGACCTGCCGAACACCTCGAACCCAGATGAGTGGGCTCGCATCTCCGGTCGTCCAGCGGCGCGCGTTGCCTCGGTCGAGGTGATTCGCCATGGCTAAATCCGCCGCCAGTTCTGCACAGTCGAACCGCTTCTTCGGCACGGAGATTGAGTACGGCATTTCCAGCCCGGACAACCCGGATGTCAGCCCAATTCTCACCTCCACGCAGGCCGTGCTCGCTTTCGCGCATGAGCAGGAGGAGGGCATGTCGGGGCGCATCCGCTGGGATTACGCACCAGAGTCGCCACTGCGCGACAGCCGTGGTTTCGACCTGCGCCGTTACCACCAGCCACCGATTGTTGACCCGAATGCCGTCGGCGCTGCAAACCTGCTGGTGCAAAATGGTGCCCGTTTCTACGTCGATCACGCGCACCCGGAGTACTCCTCACCGGAGACGGCAACCGCCCGCGAGGCGGTTATCGCTGACCGCGCAGGTGACAAGATTATGCTGCGCGCAGCTCAGCTTGCCGCAGAAGCCACCGATGCCGAGGGCAACCCCGGCCCGGTACTCAAGCTCTACCGCAACAATGTCGATGGCAAGGGTGCCTCGTATGGCGCCCACGAGAACTACCTTTTCTCCCGAGAAACCGAGTTCGATGACATCGTCGCCGGTCTGACGCCGTTTTTCGTCACCCGCCAGGTGTTCACGGGCGCTGGTCGCGTGGGTCTGGGGCAGACGGGGCAGGAGTCGGGTTTCCAGATTTCGCAGCGCGCGGACTACATCGAGACTGAGGTCTCGCTGGAGACCACTTTGAACCGCGGCATCATCAACACCCGCGATGAACCACACGCAGACTCCGATCGCTTCCGCCGCCTGCACGTCATCATCGGTGATGCCAACATGAGCGAGGTCGCCACCTTCCTCAAGCTGGGCACCACAGGTTTGGTCATCGACGCCATCGAGGACGGCGTGCGTTTCGACGACCTGCAGCTCCGCAACCCCGTCGAGGCCGTCCATAAGGTCTCCCGAGACTTGACTTGCACCGAGAAGCTGCAGCTGGCAGACCATGTCACGTGGATGTCCGCAGTGGAAATGCAGTACGAGTACCTGCGTCGCGTGGAGAGCTACGACCAGCAGGGCGACGTCGTCAAGCTCTGGCGTGAAGTGCTCGACGTGCTTTCCGACGACCTCCGCAAGGCAGCCCATCTGCTGGATTGGGTGGCGAAATACAACCTCATGGAGGGCCTGCGTACCCGCCTGGGCGCGGGCTGGGACCACCCGAAGTTGGCGTTGATTGATATTCAGTACTCGGATATTGACCCTGCTCGTGGGCTGTACCATGCGCTGGTGCGCCGCGGTTCGATGCGCACACTCGTGACCGAGGAAGAAGTCGACCGAGCGGTTGAATACGCACCGGAGTCTACGCGTGCGTATGTACGCGGTGGCATTCTGCGCCGCTTTGGCAAGGATGTCGTCGCGGGCAGTTGGACCAGCTTGGTGGTGGACACCGCGGGGGTGTATCGGAGCACTCGTGACGTGGAGTCGCCTGGAATTACGCTGGCCTACATTACGCTGGATGAAGTTGACCGTTTCACTGCCGCAGAATGCGGTGACGTGTTGGAGTCTGCGGAGACAGTGGCCAAGGTGGTTGAGCATCTGCGTACTCTCGGGGCTATCCGCGAACAATAGGCACACATAGTGCAGTAATAGAGCAGTAATACTCAAAAGTTCATTTTTAAGGAGCAATATCATGGCTGGTAACACTCAGGTTTTCGGCGGCGGTTCCGGCGGAGGCGACGAGGAAGAGTTCGGCGAGGTCGCTGGCGGCGGTCAGGCTCAGGAGCACGTTGCAGCTGCTGACGACCTGCTGGATGAAATTGATGGTCTGCTGGAGAACAACGCCGAGGAGTTCGTGCGTTCGTATGTCCAGAAGGGTGGCCAGTAAAAAGTGACTGACCAGCAGGTAGGGCAGCAGGAGCCGGAAGCAACGCCGACACCGGTACCGGCACAGGCGTTGACCCGACGCATCACCGGTATTGAGACCGAGTTCGGCATCACTCTGACGCTGGATGGCTCGCGCCGTCTGGGACCGGATGAGATTGCCCGCTACATGTTCCGCCCGGTGATCGCTAAGTACGGGGCAACCAACATTTTCACCCCCAATGCTGGTCGTATGTACCTCGATGTCGGAAGCCACCCGGAGTACGCTACCGCTGAGTGCGATTCGGTCTCGCAGCTGGTAGCGTACGACCGCTCGGGCGAGGTCATCTTGAATGAACTCGCTGAAAAGGCTGAAGCAGAGCTTGCCGACGAGGGCATCGGTGGCAAGGTCTACCTGCTGAAGAACAACGTTGATACCGTCGGTAACTCCTACGGTTGTCACGAAAACTACCTGGTTGGACGTGAACTGGGACTGAAGTCCCTGTCCAAGCTGCTGCTACCTTTCTTGGTTACGCGACAGCTCATCTGTGGCGCGGGGAAGATTTTCCTGCCGTACCCAACCTCGCCGTATCACAACGATCCGATTCAGTACTGCTTCTCGCAGCGCGCGGATCATGTGTGGGAGGGCGTCTCCAGTGCAACGACGCGCTCCCGGCCGATTATTAACACTCGCGATGAGCCACACGCGGACTCCAACCGATTCCGCCGCTTGCACGTCATCGTGGGCGACTCCAACATGAGTGAGACGACGACTGCGCTCAAAATTGGCTCCACTCAGCTGGTACTGGAGATGATTGAAGCCGGCGTGAAGTTGCCGGACTTCGAAGTCGCCAACG
Source organism: Corynebacterium sp. MSK012 (assembly GCF_030232435.1). Taxonomy (NCBI): domain Bacteria; kingdom Bacillati; phylum Actinomycetota; class Actinomycetes; order Mycobacteriales; family Corynebacteriaceae; genus Corynebacterium; species Corynebacterium sp. MSK012. Next base: position 102,362 of record NZ_JASPJU010000010.1, on the reverse strand, counting down.
AAATCAAGTCCATCCGTGCGGTGAGCCGCGATATGACCGGCAAGGCCGAGATTCCACTGCGAAGTGGCGAAACTGCCACCGCACTGCAGATTCAACGCGAGTTCCTGGACGCTGCGACGGAGTGGCTGAAGGTCCGCGAAGAAAACATGGTCAACGAGGACAAGGGCATTGCCGGTGCCGGCACGTCCAACGAAGAAATGAGCCGCATTGTCGAGCTGTGGGGTCGCGCGCTCGATGCCGTGGAAACCGGTGACTGGTCTCTCATTGAGCACGACATTGACTGGGCCATTAAGTACTCGCTCATGAAGCGCTACCTGGACCGCGGTCTAACGCTGGAGGACCCCAAGCTTCATCAAATCGACTTGGCCTACCACGACATCCGTCCCGGCCGAGGCATCTTCCGCGCGCTGGAAGCCCGTGGTATTGCCTCGCGGTGGATTACCGATGAGCAGGTCGCTGAGGCGGTCCGCATCGCACCGCCAACTACTCGTGCGAAGCTGCGCGGTGATTTCCTCGTTGCAGCCGAAGACTCCAGTTTGAAGACCGTAGTGGACTGGACACACCTGAAAATCTCCGGCGACGATCCCATCTCCACTATGCTCGGCGACCCCTTTGCCACGGAAAACGATGAGGTCAATGAGATGATCGAGATTCTGACGGCCGCGAAGAAGACCTCGGATACGGATTCGAATAACTAGTTCCGTCCCCGGAAACTGCCCCAGGAAAAGGAGCCCCACAGTCGTGTCTGTCTCACCGGTATCGGAAAACCCCGGATCCGCTGCGATCAGTGAGAACCAACGTCAGGTTCAGCTGCTGTTGGCGCTTGCCGACGACACCGGGTGGGTCAGCGAGTCGTGGATCTCCAAACATGTCGAGGGTTACTCCCGTGTTTCCGAGGATTCCCGGGCTCGTTATTTACGTGCGGACACCGCGGCACTCCTGGCAGCCGGGGTCCCGGTGGAGGTTTCGTCGTCAAGCGCGGGCGATAAGGTCAAACGTCTGCGCCTGAACAGACTACGGTGGCCCCAGCACGACCCCGAGTTCACTGAAGCGGAGGCTTCGGTGGTTTTCCAGGCGGCGAATGCGGCGTTTGGTTCGGAGGAGCTGAGCTCGACGGCTGTGGCGGCGTGGCGGAAGCTCGCATCGTTTGCGCAGCGCAGCGCCATTGCGAAGCCGGATGAGTCGGTGGTGGTGGCCGATGCGGTGGATATGAGTCGAGTGGATTTCAGCACACTGCTGACCGCGATGACCTCGCCGCGCCGGACAGTGGAGATGTGGTACTCCCGCCAGTACGGCGTGGATGATGAACTGCGCATGCTGGAGCCGTGGGGTCTGATTAACCTGCGCGGGCGCTTTTATGTGTTGGGCTTTGATCCGCAGCGTGAGGCCGCGCGTATGTTCCGGCTCAGCCGTATCCGCGATGTGTCGGATACAGGGACGTCGGCGACCCAGCCAATGCCCGATGGTGACTTGCAACAGATTGCGGAAAACATGTTGCACCGCGGTGGCAAGACCTATCAGGCGGTTGTTCGTATCGCTCCGAATACCTGCGCTGATGTGGTGATGAAAGCGACCGCGTTGGGGGATGGGCGCTACGAGCTGCCAGCGGCACCTGTGAGTGAGATTGTGTCCACAGGTTTGAGTTACGCACCGGATTTGATTGTGGAATCACCTGAAGAGGCACGGTCGGAGATTATTGCTCGGTTGGAGCAGGTACTCGCTCGCCATGGCGGTTCGAATGGTGCGAAGAACGCTTTGGAGGGCAACTAATGACAGTGCATGCAGCCCGGGAACTGGACGCAGGTGTCAGTGTCGACGAGTTGTTGGCGGTCGTACCGTACTTTTCGCAGCACCGTTCAATGACAGAGGCCGCTACCGAACTGGCCATACCTTTTGCCCGAATTCGGGCAATCGTGGAACAGATTGCAGATATTGACCAGCCGGGACTCCTCGGAGTGCGGGCTTTTGAAGTTGATTACCGCAACAGCTTTGATGTCCGTATTCGCCCTCAGGCAACGGTGCTCAGCCAGCCACGTGCGCTCACAGCCGAAGAAACCGCGACCTTGCTGCTCATCCTGGAAACCATCGAGGACTCCGCAGCCACCACTTCCTCCGAGGCCGCGCAGACGGCCGCGACAAAACTACGCAGTGCTCTGGGAATAAACGTCCCCATCATTGACTCGACCGCTGCGGAAAATGGCAAGGCCTTTTCCTTTTCTGAGCAGATTTATTCCGCGCTGCATCAGCGCAAGGTGTTGAAGGTGCGCTACCGGAATGCCTCAGGGCAGATTACAGTCCGTGAGCTTGACTGTGTCAACGTTTATACAGTTGAATCCACGACGTATCTCCGCGCTGTCGACCGTGCGCAGGAAGACCGTCGTCAGAAGAGCTTCCGCGTCGACCGCCTGGAGGCCGCCGAGGTCCTCGACACTCCCTCCGGTTTCCACCGCCCCGAGCCTGTCGATATCCGTGATCCCCACGCCTTTGGTGCGGAAACGGGAACGTCCGAATGGGCAAGTGTGCTTATCGACGCCGACGCCACCTGGATCGCAGACTATGAACCGGTCTTCTTTACTGAAGATGAGGGAGAAGAAGAGGATACCGAACTGGTCTCTGACCAAGGCTTAGGGCAGTCGGAATTTGTCGCTGACGTGCCGATGTCCGACTTGGCCGCAACAGTCTCCTTTGTGCTCCGCCGTTCACCGAGCGTAACGGTCGCTGAGCCCTTAAAATTGAAAAACGCCGTTGTTGCGCGAGCCCGCGAAGCTTTGGCAGAGTATGGTCGAAACGACAAGGCTTAAATCAAAGCTTAAATCGCGCACGATGTGGCAACTTGCCACTTGTATTTGTATTCATTTGAAAGGTCTCTAAGCGGATGCCGAACCTAGGTCCCTGGGAAATCATCATTATCCTGGTCGTTCTTGTCTTGCTCTTTGGTGCAAAGAAGTTGCCGGATGCCGCACGTTCGCTCGGCCGCTCCATGCGTATCTTCAAGTCCGAAGTCAAGGAAATGCGCAACGATGACGAGCACCAGGAGCAGGCTGCAATTCAGCAGGCTCCGCAGGCCCAGCCACAGCAGCCGTACCAGCCGCAGCAGCAGTACCAGCAGCAGGCACCGCAGGCTCAGCCGCAGCAGCCGTACCAGCCGCAGCCTGGCCAGAACAACCCTGGCCAGCCGCAGCAGTAGTAGAAGGCCGGTTGAAGCGTGACTTCAGCTACATCCACATCACGTCCTCGGAAGCGCCAGCGTAGGCGCAATCCCGAGGGCGTGATGACTATTGTCGAGCACATTCAAGAGCTCCGGCGTCGCCTCGTTCTCGCCCTCGCTGGTATTGCCGTCGGCACTGTTGTGGGCTTTATCTGGTATCAGACCGCCTTTACCATTGGTCAGTTCCGCATACCGTTTACCTCGGTCAATGTTGGCCCTGTGCACTTTAAGTCCCTGGGTGAGTTGCTCAAGGATCCGTACTGTCAGCTTCCACCCGAGATGCGTCTCGGCGGCGGTGAGGGCGCGGAGTGTCGTCTGCTGGCGACCAGTCCGTTTGAAATGTTCATGCTGCGACTGAAGGTCGGTGCGCTGGCCGGTCTGGTGATGTCGTCGCCATGGTGGCTCTACCAGATTTGGGCCTACATCACTCCCGGCTTGGTTCGGAAGGAACGCCGCACCACGCGCAGAGTTGTGACTGCCGCCGCGCTGCTGTTTGTCATGGGTTCCGTCCTGGCCTACTACGTTGTCGCCATCGGTCTGGAGTTCTTGCTCCAGATTGGTGAAGAGACGCAAATTTCTGCACTCACCGGTTCGCAATACTTCGGTTTCCTCTTGGCGCTCATCGTCTGCTTTGGCGTGAGCTTTGAGGTTCCGCTTTTCCTGGTCATGTTGAACATGGCCGGTGTCGTTACCTACGAGAGCATCAAGGACAAGCGCAGCATCATCATTATGTCGCTGTTCATCTTTGCGGCCTTCATGACTCCGGGGCAGGAACCAATATCCATGGTCGCAATGGCAACGGCACTGACGTTGCTGGTGGAAATCGCAATCCAGATTTGTCGTCTCCATGACCGTCGTAAAGCAAATGAGCGACCTGATTGGTTGGACGTCGATGACGAGCAAGGCTCCGGACCCATTACAGCGTCCGGCCCGATTGGCTCCGCCGGCGGTATCGGTGATGTGGGCGGCATTGACGCCCCGACTTCAGTAAGTGCGCCGACGTCGATTCAGCCGGGCGGCATGCCGACGGCATCAGCGGCCCCGACGACCTCTCCGGTCTCTGGCCCCACGCCAGTGAACGCGCCGACGCCGACGCGGGCATCCCAGATGCGTCCTACTCGCAATTCGCGTCCACCACGGCCACAGGGCATGATTCCGGAGACTCCGATGCCGACGCAGGACTTGCGAAATCGTCCGACGAGCGACTTTGATGATGTTCTCTAGCGCGGTTTATGACACTCTAGAGGCATGACTCTTCTCGGCGATTTCGTCAGCCAACAGGATTTCGATCTTGACGACTTTCAGCTCCGCGCCTGCCAATCAATTGAGGCAGGGCGGGGCGTTGTCGTCTGTGCACCCACCGGTGCGGGCAAGACCATTGTTGGCGAATTCGCTATTTATGCAGCTCTTGAGCGCGGTGGCAAGTGCTTTTACACCACACCTATCAAGGCGTTGAGCAACCAGAAGTACCACGACCTAATCGAGGACTACGGCGAGGACCGCGTAGGCCTGCTCACTGGCGACACTTCTATTAATGGCGACGCGGACATCGTGGTGATGACCACCGAGGTGCTGCGCAACATGATTTATGCGGACTCGCCGACGCTGAAGAGGCTCACGCATGTGGTGATGGACGAGATTCACTACCTCGCAGACCGCGAGCGCGGCGCTGTCTGGGAAGAGGTTATTTTGAACCTCGACCAGTCCGTGGCCGTCATCGGTTTGTCCGCGACGGTGTCCAACTCCGAGGAGTTCGGCCGCTGGCTGTCCACGGTGCGCGGGCACACGGACGTCATTGTCACGGATCTGCGCCCGGTTCCGCTGCATCAGCACATGCTGGTGGGAAACCGGCTCTATCCGCTTTTCGAGGCGAAGTCGGACAAGGTCAATCAGGACCTGTTGGAGGCGTGCCGTCGTGCCGAGTTCGGCTACGGCGACGCTGGGGCCAGGGAGCGCTACCAGTACAAAAAGCACAAGGGCGGTGGACGCTCGTATAGCTGGGGCGATAAGGGGCAGCGCAAGTTCCGCCCGCCGAAGCGCGGCGATGTTATCCGCATGCTCGGCTCCATGAACATGCTGCCCGCGATCGTTTTCATCTTCTCCCGCGCGGGCTGCGAAGGCGCGCTGGCGCAGGTCGGTGCTACGCGCGCAGAGCTCACTGACCGGGATGAGCAGGAGCGCATCGCCAAGATTATCGATGACGGTGTTGCACACATTCCGAAGGAAGATCTGCAGGTTCTCGGTTTCCTGCGCTGGCGCCGCATTCTCATCCGTGGTTTTGCGGCGCACCATGCGGGCATGCTGCCTGCGTTCCGGCACATTGTGGAAGAGCTCTTTAACGAAGGCCTGGTCAAGGTTGTCTTCGCCACCGAGACGCTTGCGCTGGGCATCAACATGCCTGCCCGCACGGTCGTGCTGGAGAAGCTGGTCAAGTTCAACGGCGAAGCACATGTGGATCTCACGCCGGGTCAGTACACGCAGATGACCGGTCGCGCTGGCCGCCGCGGTATCGACACTGTCGGCAATGCAGTGGTGCAGTGGGCCCCGGCAATGGATCCGAAGGCTGTCGCAGGGCTGGCATCTACGCGCACATACCCGCTGATTTCCACCTTCGCGCCGAGCTACAACATGAGCGTCAACCTCCTGCAGACGCTCGGTTACGACGGCTCGAAGCGCGTCATGGAGCGCTCATTCGCACAGTTCCAGGCGGATGGCGACATCGTCGGAGTCGCCGCCGAACTGTCCAAGGCAAAGCAAGAAGCCGCGGCCCTGCGTGCGGAACTGCTCGGCAGGGGAGCCGACGCGCACGCTGAAGGGGCGGAGGCTGAGGGGTCGTCGTCAAGCGAGGAAGGCAGTTCGCGTGACGACGAGCGCCTGACCCAGATGCTTGAATATCTGGATCTGCGCGCGAAGCTGACCCAGGAGGAGAAGAACGCCAAGCGCCGCAATATTGAAGACCGCCACACGGAAACAGTGACCGCGCTGCGCAGACTCCGTCGAGGCGAGGTTATTCCTCTGCCGAAGGGTAAGAAGGTGCAGCTGGCGGTCGTGTACCGAGAGGACCATTCGAAGTCGAATCCACGTCCCGGTGTCATCAGTGTCGGCGGGTTCGTGGGGCGTGTAGAGCCGCATATCTTCCCAGCGGCGCCGCAGACGGTCGGCGCGATTAAGCTGCCTCGGGATGCGGACCGGCATCCGCGACGTGCGCTCGGAATTGTGCGCGCAGAGATTGGCCGCAAGGGGCTAAAGGGACCAAAGCGGCTGAAGCGTCGCACTGGTGGCAACTCGCCGGCGGTGAGGAAGCTGCGACAGGAGCTGCGCGAGCATCCGCTACATGGCGATCCTGCGGTGGAGACGATGGCTCGTCACGCCGATACGCTACGGCAGGCCGAGGCGCATGTGGCCAAGCTGCAAAAGCGCGTCGATTCCGCCTCGGATACGTTAGCGCGCACATTCGACCGCATGCTGCAGTTGCTAACACAGATGGACTACGTCGAATGGCCGGAGGGCGCGGAGCCGACAATTACCGAGGAAGGCCTGCGGCTGGCGCAGATTCACAACGGCTCGGATCTGCTGGTGGCCACGTGTCTGCGCCGCGGTATTTGGGATGATCTGGACCCCGCGGAACTGGCCGGTGCGGTGTCGAGTTTGGTCTTTGAAAACCGCAAGGCCAGCCAAGGCAGTGACGAGGTGCCGACCGAGCCGCTGGCCAAGGCGCTGGGGAATACTTATCGCATTTGGGAGGAACTGTCGGAGGATGAGCGCCGCTACCGGCTGCCGCTGACGGACTTGCCGGATATGGCTTTTGCTACGGCGATTCATCAGTGGACTGCGGGCGCACCGTTGGGGTACTGCCTGCAGGCAGCGGCCGAAAGCGGCGCGGAGCTGACCCCGGGCGACTTTGTCCGCTGGTGCCGTCAGGTCATTGATCTGTTGCAGCAGATTAAGAAGACCGGCTACTCCACGGAGATTCGCGACAATTCCGCCGAAGCTATTCAGGCGATTCGCAGGGGCGTAGTGGCGCTGAACAATTAGTTGCCGGTTACGTTGGTCAGCCGAAGCCTCGCCGCCCCGAGGCCACTCAACCGGCGACGGGCACAGGCCGACGGGTACAGTTGGCAACTATGAGCAACGGTATCTTTAGCTTTGACATCTATCAGCAGCGTCTGGATCGCACTGCGGAGCTTCTCCGCAGCCGCAATGCAGACGCTGCAGTCTTTGGAACCGGCGCTGACCTGCAGTATCTCATTGGTTCTGCGGTCACTTCGCATGAACGCCTGACGGCGCTGGTGGTCACTGCATCCGGCACCACCACACTGGTACTGCCCGCCGTGGAGCGCGGGGATCTGCCGCTGTGTGCAATCGGTGATCTCAACGCCGATGTGGTGTTGTGGGAAGACGGAGAGAATCCGCACCGCATTGTCGCCGACTTGGTGGGCCACGTGGGCACCCTCGCAGTGGGAGCCTCTTTGACCGCTGACCACTTGATTCCTATCCAGGATCTCACCGGAGCCAAGACTGTGTTGGCCGGAGACCTTCTGAAGGAACTGTTCATGCGCAAGGACGCCGCTGAGATTGATCAGTTGCGCGAGGCCGGCGCCGCTATTGACCGCGTTCACGCTCGAGTGCCGGGCATGCTGCGCGCAGGTCGCACTGAGAGCGAGGTCGCCGACGAGATCTCGGCTGCCATCCTGGAGGAGGGGCACGTCGCCATTGACTTCGTCATTGTCGGCTCCGCTGAAAATGGCGCGAATCCGCACCACGATTTCTCCGACCGCGTCATCGAGGAAGGTGACGTGGTGGTCGTCGATATCGGAGGCACCTTGCCGCTTGGCTACCACTCCGATTGCACGCGCACCTATGTCGTCGGCAAGCCGGGGGAGAAGGAAGCTGCAGCGTGGGCGGCTCTGCGCAAGGCGCAGGAAGCTGCCGTGGCGGCGGTGCGCCCCGGTGTGACGGCTGCAGAGATCGATGCGATTGCGCGTAATAGCCTCACCGCTGCGGGCTACGGCGAGTACTTCATTCACCGCACTGGTCATGGCATTGGCCTGTCCACGCATGAAGAGCCGTTCATTATGGCTGGCAATGAGCTCAAGCTCGAGCCTGGCATGGCGTTTTCGGTGGAGCCGGGTGTGTACCTGCCGGGTGAGTTCGGTATGCGGCTGGAAGACATCATCGTTGTCACCGAAGACGGCGGAGAATCGGTCAATAATGGTCCGCACGATTTAATTACCGTCTAATCGAGGTTTAGAGGAAAGGTATTTTCTAGCGCATGGGACACGTACTCGTTCTTGGTGCCACCAGCGAGATCGGCGGGGAAGTTGCCGCGCGACTGGCCAACCACAACACCTTCACGCTCGCTGCGCGCCGCACTGAGGCGCTCGACGGCATTGCCGGTCGGCTCATCGACTCCGGTGCCGTCGCGGTGCACCGCATCCACTTTGATGCCGATGACATCGCGGCACACCGCCAGTTCGTCGAGCACGCCTGGCAGCACGGTCCCATCGACACGGTGATTGTCGCGTTCGGTATCCTCGGTGATCAACGGAAGTGTGAGGAGTCCGGCGAGGCTGCTGCGGCAGTCATTCATACCGACTTCACAGCACAGGCATCGATTCTCACTGAGATTGTCGCGCGCATGGAGTCCGACATCGCCTCCGGCACGCTGCCTGTGCGCGATAAGGTCGCGGGCCGCATCATGGCCTTTTCCTCTATCGCAGGTGCCCGCGTGCGCCGCGCCAACTACGTCTACGGTTCGGCGAAGGCCGGTCTCGATGGTTTCCTCCAGGGCATGCAGGACCGCCTGCGCGGGAGCCATATTCAGCTGACGATTGTCCGGCCGGGCTTCGTCATCGGCCGCATGACCGAAGGCATGAAGCCAGCGCCGATGTCCTCGCGCCCCGCCGAGGTCGCGGAGGCCGCCGTCACTGCTTTCGACGGTCGGAAGCCCCACGTCTGGGTGCCACGGAAACTGGCGTTGCTCGCACGCGCCACACATCTGACTCCGCGCTGGATTTGGCGGAAGATGCCCCGATGAGCCCAAAGCTTCGCGTCGTCGGCATCGGCTGCGACGGGTACCCTGGCCTATCCGCCCGCGCTGTCGAGGCGTTGTCGTCGGCTCGCCGCATCATTGGCTCTCCCCGTCAGCTCCATTTGCTTGCCGACGTCAACCTGGACGCCGACCTCTCACCTTGGCCAGGTGGCTTCTGGAAGGATTGGCGGGCCACCCTGGCAGATATTGACCCCGCAGTCGATGTCATCCTCGCCAGTGGCGATCCCATGTTCCACGGTGTCGGCGTGTCCCTGGTCCGGGAGCTCGGCCGTGGCGCCGTGGAGGTTATTCCAGCGCCATCGTCAGCCTCATTGGCCTGCGCTTACCTCGGCTGGCCCTTGCATGACACTCCGGTGATTTCGCTGGTGACAGGCGAGCCGGGGCTACCTGGTGCCGCGCGTGTCGTACCGGTAGCGGATTCACTACGGCCCTTCCTGGTGCTGTGCCGAAACGCGGACTCAGTGAAAGAGGTCGCTACGGTTTTAGCCGACCGCCCAGACACCAAGCTCACCGCGCTGACCAATCTCGGCGGCACGGAAGCTACAGGGCTGCCGGAGTCCGTTGCCGCAGGCACGGTGGCGAACCCACCAGTTCCAGCTGGCAACCTCACGGTGCTGGCGGTGGAGCCGTCGGGAAGCGCGCGCGGCTGGCTGCGCGACGGTGACTTTGATTCAGATGGCCAGCTGACGAAGGCGCCGATTCGCCAAATGACGGTCGCTGCGTTGGATCCGCGGCCGGGAGCGCTGCTGTGGGATGTCGGCGGTGGCACGGGGTCGATTGGCATTGAGTGGGCTCGGCACGGCGGACGTGCGGAAATTTTCGAGCGCGATGCTGTTCGTGCAGAGCGAATTGCTAAGAATGTGGCGGCTCTGTCTGGCAATGTGACCGTCCACCGCGGAGCGGCACCAGCGGTGTTGGCGGACTCGAATCTTCGCCCAGATGCCATTTTCATCGGCGGAGGTCTCACTGCTGACGGAATGATTGAAACCTGTTGGCAACGCCTTGCCCCGGGAGGCACCATCGTCGCAAACACCGTGACGCTGGAGTCGGAGGCTCTGCTGTGGCAGGCGCGTCGCGACTATGGCGGGGATGTCACCCGGCTTTCCGTGGAGCGCGCAGGTGCAGTCGGCAGTTTCACTGCGTGGCGCCCTACGTTGCCGGTGGTGCAGTGGGTGGCGGAGAAGCCAGTAGAGCCTGCGCTACCATAGACGTAATTTCTCTGTCTAGAAAATATTGAGGACTCTGTAACTCACAATGACTGTGTATTTCATCGGTGCAGGCCCGGGGGCAGCGGATTTGCTGACGCTGCGCGCGGACCGGCTTATTCGTTCCTGCCCAGTGTGCCTTTACGCGGGATCGATTGTCCCGCCTGAGGTGCTGGAACACTGCCCCGAAGGCGCAGAGATCATCAACACCGCGCGAATGCCGCTGGATACCATCATCGAAACCATTCAGGCAGCGCATGCGGCGGGCAAGGATGTCGCACGCCTGCAGTCCGGCGACCCGTCGGTGTGGTCGGCGCTGGCAGAACAGGTCCGTCGTCTCAGCGAGCTCGGCATTGACTACGAAATCGTTCCGGGTGTGCCGGCATTTTCCGCGGCGGCGGCCGCTCTGGGCCACGAGCTCACGGTGCCAACTGTTGGCCAGTCGGTGGTGCTGACTCGTATCTCCGGGCGCGCTTCCAAGATGCCGGAGGGCGAGACCCTGGAGAACTTCGGCCGCACGGGCGCAACTCTGTGCATTCACTTGGCCGCCCACGACATCGATCGTGTGGTCGAGGAGCTCACCCCGCATTATGGTGAGCACGGTCCGGTGGCAGTCGTGGCTTTCGCATCCCGTCCGGAACAGGTTATTCTCCGCGGCACGCTGTCTGATATCGCGCAGCAGGTCAAGGATGCAGGTGTGACTCGTACGGCTGTCATCATTGTCGGCAAGGTGCTCACCGCCGAGGCGTTCCCGGATAGCTACCTCTACAGCGATGATCGTCCACGCGATGAACACGGACGGACCATTCCATGCGTGCACTAATTCTGGGTGGAACTGCTGAAGCCCGCGCCCTGGCCAAGCGCTTAGTGGGCGAGGGCTGGTTTGTCACCTCTTCACTGGCCGGTCGCGTTTCTAACCCGAAGCTGCCCGTCGGCAATGTCCGCATTGGCGGTTTTGGCGGTCCCGCAGGACTGACTCGGTGGCTCATCTCCGATGCCACTGAAGTCATCATCGATGCCACGCATCCGTATGCAGAACAGATCAGCGAATCTGCTGCTGAAGCTGCCCGCGCCACCGGTATTCCGCTTGTTGCGCTGCATCGCCCTGCGTGGGAGAAGCAGCCAGGCGACAACTGGGTTGAGGTGTCCTCTATGCAGGAGGCCGCGGACGTTGTTGCCGACCGTTTCTACAGCCCGTTTCTCACTATTGGCCGTCAGCAGCTTGCTCCATTTGCCGGTGACTCCAACGGCCGTTACCTCATTCGCTGTGTGGAACAGCCCGCGCCGCCGCTGCCGAAGAATCGGAAGATTATTCTCAGCCGTGGGCCTTACGATGTCGCAGCGGAGCGCAAGCTCATGCGGGATTACGCCGTGGACTGCGTGGTGACCAAAAACTCCGGTGGTGCTGCTACCTACGCAAAGATTGAGGCAGCCCGCGACCTAAAGAAGCCGGTCGTTATCGTGCAGCGCCCGCAGCTGCCCGGCGCGGATATCGCCACCGTCGCCACAACGGTGGATGAGGCGTACAACGCCGTCATCCGCCGGGCATAGCGGCTAATTCTGGTGTGAACTAACTTACCGCACAGGCTGCCACTCTGTTTGCTCAGTGGGGACCTGCTCGATTCCACCAGAAGGACTCAATATCAGCCATGCGATAAACATAGCGATTGTCAGGATAACAGAAATTAATGTGAAAGTAATCCATCGTCGACGATATTCATCCTCGGCTTTTTTGGCCTCGAACAGACCATAAATTCCAGTTAGAAATGGAATTGGAAACGCGATATAGACCCCCGCCACAAAAAGAATGACTGCAAGAATCTGAAATCCCCAGTCAATCAATCCCGGCACTCTTTTATTATTAGCACCTTTCGCTTGCATTATATTCTCCAGATGGTCGAATAGTCGCTGAGATACAGACCGTCCTTTGACCTGCCCCAATGCCGTCAACCACAATGGACTGCTCAAAGTTCTCCGAAGTTCGCACGAACCAACCTGCCCCTACAGCATACGAAGCTGGATTCGAGGCCGAACCCCTATACGACCATGTAGGAGTACTGGTTTCCCCACCGTGATCAAGAACTTTGACATTCTTAATCTTTTTACCTGGGGTTCCGCAGATTTCAACAGTCTGCCAGTAAGTGTATAGGGTGTTACCCATAACAGCCTTTTGCTCAAACCGGGCACCATCCTTTCGGCAGTAGTCAGCCCCGCCCTGCGCAAAAAGCTTCGTTGAAAGATTCGACGGCTGTGGCAATCGTTTTACAATCAACTCACCCGGAGTTGTATAGGCTCGCAGAAGGCTTTTTTGGTGGTTATCCAACTCCGCCATCGAAAGGCGACCTTCATCAATCGCCCTATAAAGTGATTCAGCCTGAGCTGCCACGGGACGTGCAGATTCCTCAGCGCTAGCAACGGGTGAAAAGATGATACCCGCTAAAATAAAGGCAGATTCCAATAAAAGAACTTTTTTTCCCTATCACCTAAACCTCCTTTTATGTCGGTGATCGCCCCGAGCATAACACTGTAAATGAGCTATGCTCAGAAATATCATCCGATTAAATAAGCAATCTCCGCCAAGAAAGGGGTAGACAAAAGTGGTAGGCATTTGGGCCAAACGAACCATATTTGCAACTGAACACTAAATCTCGATTCAGCAATATCACTTTTCAAATTGCCGCGGCCAGCGTAAATAATCTTCCTTTCAATTCACGCTCCGGTATTTAATAGCGACAATGTGCGCTGGAAAACCCCAAAACTAACGCAGCAACCCGCCAGTTCCACTCGTGCCGCCCTCACCGTAGTGACGTGCGGTGTAGACCCGAGTGGTCTTGCCGGCACGATACGCCTTCGTCGACGACGAACCGATAATCACCATTGTTCGCATATCGACGACGTCCGGATCGAACTCCGCCAACGTGGTCACGGTGACGTTTTCCTGCTCCGAGCCGACTGCCCGCGCCACAATTACCGGCGTTGTTGGTTCGCGGTACTCCATGGCCAATGCGCGTAGCTCTCGAATCTGCCATCTCCGCGACTTGGATGCCGGGTTGTAGACAGCAAATGCCATGTCTGCTCCGGCTACGGCACGCACTCGCTTAACGACGACCTCCCAGGGCTTCAACCTGTCGGAGAGACTGAGCATCGCAAAGTCATGGCCAAGGGGAGCGCCCACTCGACTTGCGACAGCCTGAGCCGCAGTCATGCCTGGCACGACTCGAACTGGAATGTCTCGCCACATATCGTCATCAGCGACTTCCAGCACTGCGGCCGCCATAGCGAAGACCCCCGGGTCACCGGAACTGACCACCGCAACTCGACCTCCACGCTTGGCGATATCCAGCGCCATAGTGGCTCGCTCTGCCTCTACGCGGTTGTCTGAGAGGTGGCGGCGTTGCCCGGCGCGCTCAGGAACCCGGTTGATGTAGGTGGAGTAGCCCACCAGATCCGTGGCTCGGGCCAGTTCCTCGGTGACTTCTGGGGTGGTCCAGCGCTCCGCACCCGGGCCTAGGCCGACAACGACGACTTCACCAACTGCTGGGGCAGCCGACTCAGTCGCCGTATCGGTGACTGTATCGCTCGCCGCATCATTAGCTGGCTCAGGCGCCCCAGAAACACTCCGTTCAGTTCCGTAGACAGCGGAAGGCACGACGGCTACTGCGAAGTACGGAACTTTCTCCGGGTCTGCATCGGCCAGCGGGTAGCTGGTGTGCTCATTCATGGTTGCTCGCTCGACAACGTAGGCGCGCTCGAGCATGCCTGCGGACTGCAACGCTGTACGAACCTTCTCAACGTTTTTCCCCAGCTTCATAATGACTACACAGTCTGAGGCGTCAAGAACCGCAGCGATGCGCTCGGAATCAGCGGTGGCGGGAACAACGCTGACGATTTCGGTAGCCTCGCCGAGCGGCTGACCAATCTCTGCTGCCGCCGCAGTAATGCTGGCCACTCCAGGGACAATCTCAGTGGGAAAGTCCTCGCTGAGGGCGTGATGCAGATGCTGGTACGAGCTATAGAGCATCGGGTCACCGAGCGAAAGAACTGCAACACTTCGTCCCTCGGCCAAGTGCTTGTGCAGGCGAGCAGTGGCCTCTGCATAGAAACCGGCGAGCTGCTCGCGGTAGTCGACTGGGCGCCCGGTGGTCACCGGGTATTGCAATTGCTCTTCCACGGCAGCGTCGTCACGCGCGTCAATCAGTTCGGCGGCGATTGAGCGCGCCGTGGAACGTCCGTGAGTTCCTGCATGGTAGGCGATGACATCGGCTGTGCGGATGATGTCGGCACCGCGGAGTGTAATGAGACCTGCGTCGCCGGGACCGAGTCCGACGCCGTAGAGATGACCAGGCTGAGCACTGTAGGAGCCGGACATGGTTTAGATGATCTCCTTTGCGGTCGCAATGGCATTGAGGGCAGCACAGGTGATAGCCGAGCCACCGCGACGGCCGGTGACGGTGATGTACTTCAGCTCTGGGTTTTCGGCACCGGAGTCGATAGTGGCCTGCTTTGATTCCGCGGCACCGACGAAGCCCACTGGCATGGCCAAAATGGCAGCGGGCATGGGGAAGGAGCCCTCATTAATGCGGTTGAGCAGGTGGAAGAGGGCGGTGGGAGCGTTGCCGATGGCGACAACCGCGCCCTCTAGGCGTGGCTTCCACAGCTCCACGGCGGCAGCAGTGCGCGTGGTGCCGAGTTCTTGAGCCAGCTTGGGGACGCGCTCATCACGCAGCAGGCAGATGACCTCGTTGTCAGCAGGTAAGCGCTTGCGGGTAATACCCGAGGCGATCATGTTGACATCGGTGAAGATAGGAGCGCCTTCCTCGAGAGCCTGGCGAGCTGCGCGCACAGCTCCCGTGGAAAAGACGATGTCCTTGGCCAGGTCGGTCTGACCTGCTGCGTGAATCATTCTGACAGCGACGGTTTCCTCATCGGCATCGAAGCGGGAAAGATCGCTTTCTTCGCGAATGATGGCAAACGAGTTACGGTAAATATCCGCACCGTCGGTGTTGTACTCAAAGCGCTTCATAGGCTTAAAGCCTAGTCCACAGCAGTGACTTCGTATTCTCCGTCCCCGGTGGCGAGATAGTCGAAGTAACCGCCCTTGGGCTTGCCGCAGCGACGCTCACAACCGGAGAAGTGCACGCGCCCCTCGGGCAGTCGGCCATCGGCAATTGCGTGAGAAGCATCGCCGCGGGTGTCAGCCAGAGACTTTTTGCAGCCGGGGCGTCCGGTGCAGGCGCTGACGCGCAGCCAGGTGGACTTCCGATCGAAGATCAGACCATTGGGCGCCAATACCTTGACGACCTGTTCGGCAACTTCCTCTTCCAAATCATGCAGGATCAGCGAGTACCACGGAGTGATATGCACCGGCACCTGAGTGTGCGAGATCGCTCGGGCCAGACGCGCCGGGAGGACACCAAAGCGCAGGCCAGCGGCCAGGCTAACCAGGCCATCCGGCTGGTCAATCCAACCGATCTGGCGGGACAGCCCGGCGGTGGCATCGAAGCTCTCAGCCGGAGTCGGCTCCTGGCGACGAACTCGCGCGCCCAATTCCTCGACTACGGCATCAGCAACGCGCTCGGCCGCATTGGCTTCGGCGATGCGCCAGGCTGAACCACGGCTGTCATTCCACACCTTCGCTGTGGTGATGAGAGCCTCCACGACGTCGTCACGCGAGACGACAAGCCCCGAGGTCGCGCCACCAATGATGAGTTCGAACGTGTTCTCATCGTGGGCGACAACACCGAAGTCGGGGCGCTCACCGAGCACGTCACCGCGGCCATCGTCGAAAGCCATGAGTGTGCGACCTGGCAGTGTTGCCAGCGACGGCTCCGCGATGAGGGCCTTGTCGAACTCTTGAACCAGGTCGCGCACATCAGCTTTACCGCCGACGCGACCGGACAGCGGCGACTGAAGAACGTTGCGTACGCGGTCGTGGCTGGTGGAGGGAACCAGCTTCTCTTCTTCCGCGGCATCGGCGAATGCGCCGGTGTTGGTGATGCCACGGATCTGAACATTGCCGCGGGAGGTGAAGTGAATATCACCGTCGCCGAAATTCTCGGCCAAATCGGCGAGTACGGCGAAGCCCGGCGCGGGGAGAAAGCCTCCGGGGAAGCGCAGACGACCAATTGCGCCATCAGCTGCGATATGAACCTTGCGGCTGCCGGGGCAACCGTCCTGACGAGTGCGGGTTCCTTGATCAGATGCAGTCATACTCTCAAGAATACGCAAACACACACAGAGCTGAGCCCCCGAAAACAGGGGCACATTATCCAGCCCCTTTCCAGCCCAACGAAACCATCCTGAAGTGGAGTTTTCATACCCCTCCGCAAAAACATACAAATTCTTCACTGAAAATCCACCGATCTACCTTTTTAAAACCTTATTGTTTTCATAACCTAACTTCCTCTGAATTAAGGGAAGTTTTCATTGGGTTTTCAATCTGGGGTTATTCAGGAGATTTCATGCCACATCACGACGCTGAAGCACTCACGCACGAGGCACACGACACCGTCGGCACCGGCCGTGCCTCGACACAGACACGCTCTGCTTCACGACGAAACCGTCGCACAATCCGAACGGGAATCGGGGTAGCGCTAGCAGGTCTTATGACCATCGGCCTGGCTACACCTGCAAACGCACAGCCACTAAACATCCCGGGCCTATCGGATAGTGGGCTGGCGGATAAGGTGTCGTCGTCAAGCGCAAACCGCGAACTGCCTGGTTTCGGCCATGTACCGAACCCGAATATGGAGAGGCTACTCGGCATCGAGAAAGACGATGAGGAGTCTGGTAGCGAGGGCGCAGGCAGGCAGCTGACCCCGGAACAGGCTCGCGTGGCCGCAGCCTCTCCGCTGAATTCTCTGCCGCTGACCCCGTCGCGCACGGCAAATGCCGGCATGCTGGTCAGCAGTGAGGATGCCGAGATGATGGTGAACGACAAGCTGTGGAATGTGGATGCCAAGCGTATTCACTACAACTCCACGGATTCCCTCGGAAATCCCAGTGTGGACACAGCCCTTGTGGTGACGCCGAAGACGGAGTGGAAGGGCAGCGGTCCGCGTCCGGTCGTCGCAATCGCGCCGGGCACGCAGGGTGGCGCGGAAAAGTGCGACCCCTCGGTATCCTCGCAGACCGGCCTAAAGATTGAGTTCGGTCCGTTGGACATTATTGCTCCATACGAGACGATCCCGATGGTCGCGAACTTGAAGCGAGGCGCGACTGTGGTGATGATCGACCACCACCGCAATTCCCAGGGTAACCAGGACTACGTCGACAACATCGCCTCGGCACAGTCGCTGTTTGATGCCGTGTCTGCCTCACACGAGCTCGGCGTGGACAAAAATGCGCCCGTGGGAATTTATGGCTACTCCCAGGGTGGCTCCGCAGCCGCTGCAGCCGCTGAGCGTGCAGGTGTCTACGCTCCAGAGCTCAACGTCGCCGCATCTGCCGCCGGCGGCCCGCCGTCCGATCTCGCAAACGTCCTCGACCAGATTGATGGCACTACGCTGACCGCCGCGATTGCACTGGCAATCAATTCTGTCCTGGATAAGGATCCGGAGCTGCGCCGAGTCCTCAAGGAAGAAATCAGCCCCGAAGGCAAAGAACTGCTGGACAACGTGGGCAACTACTGCGCGGGTGGCTTGGGTTTCCATCACTCGTTTGAAACCACTGACCAGTACACGACTAGCGGTGAGTCACTCAGCGAGATGATTAAGCGCTACGAGCCGGTACAGAAGGAACTCGCACGCCAGCGCGTCGGCAACTTCGTCCCAAATGCGCCGGTGTACCTCTACTCGGGTGAGCATGATGACATCATCCCCATCAACCAGGTTCGCAAGCTGCGCGATTCCTGGCTGAATCTCGGCTTCACCGACCTGGAGTACGTCGAAAACACGACTTCACCGGTGCTACCGAAGACGGGCATTAACCATATCGTTCCGATGCTCGCGGAACTGACTAATGCCACCGACTTCCTCTGGTCCCACTTCCCAGATCAGCCGGCGGAGCAGTCGCTGGAACTCTAGCAATAGCCCCTGCAGTAGAGTGATGGAGAAATCCACTGCCATGCCGCTGACGAGAAGCTCGGTGAAAATCCGCACGGTCGCGCCACTGTCACAGTCAGACCTCGTCATCGGTTAGAAGGCAGACTCCCGCCGACCGGGGACGCGTTGCTCCCCAGGAAGTGAATGACTACACCGTGATTCTGCTGCTGTCGACCTCGGATACCGACCTTCTGTCCGCCCGCGCGGCCGCTCAGGCCAACCCGGAGGTGTCCTACCGTTGGGCAAACCCGGCGCGTCTGCTCGACGATGATTTGCCCACGCTTGCCGACGGCGCCGATGTCGTCATCATCCGACTTCTCGGTGGCCGCCGCGCCTGGGAATCCGGCATCGACTACTTTGTGAACTCCGGTATTCCCACCGTCCTCGTCTCCGGTGAGCAGGCACCCGATGCCGAACTCACCGAGTATTCGACAGTTCCCGCAAACGTCGCCACGCAAACGCACATTTACCTGGCGGAAGGCGGCGCAAAGAACCTCGCACAGCTGCACAATTTCCTGTCGGACACACTGCTTCTGACCGGTCTTGGCTTTGAAGAGCCCACTCGCATGCCGGCCTGGGGTTTCCTGGAGCGCGACTCCAAGGTGGCCACGGAAGATTCCCGCGGCACCGTCGGCATTATTTACTACCGCGCCCAGCACCTGGCGGGAAATACGCACTACATTGAGGCGCTTGCTGACGCGGTCGAGGCTCGCGGCTACGTCGCCAAGCCTATCTTCGCCGCGTCCCTGCGCACCGCCAGCGATGAACTGCTGGCAGAGCTAGCTTCCTGCGACGCGCTCATCACCACGGTGCTCGCCGCTGGCGGCAACCGCCCGGCACTCGCGCAGGCCGGCCAGGACGATGACGGCTGGGATGTCGCCGCACTCGCAGACCTGAACATTCCCATCATCCAGGGTTTGGCCCTGACTTCGTCCAAGGCGGCATGGGAGGACAACGACGAAGGTCTGTCGCCGCTGGACGTCGCAACACAGGTCGCCGTCCCCGAATTCGACGGCCGCATCATCTCGGTCGCGTTCTCGTTTAAGGAAATCGACTCCGACGAGCTCATTTCCTACGTCCCGGATCTCGAGCGTTGCGACCGCCTGGCCGGCATCGCCACCCGTTACGCCGCGCTCCGCCACATCAACAACGCTGACAAGCGCGTCGCCGTCATGCTCTCTGCGTACCCGACCAAGCACGCCCGCATCGGCAACGCTGTCGGTCTGGACACACCAGCATCCACGTTGAAGGTGCTGCACGCGCTTGCCGACGCCGGATACAACCTCGGCGACACCACCAAAATCCCCGGATATGCCACCGCCGAGAATGGTGCCGATGAACCAGATGCGTTCATGCACGCCATCATCGAGGCCGGCGGCCAAGACCCGGACTGGCTGACCGAAGAGGTTATGGAGGCAGCCGAACTCCGCCTGCCCGCTGCCACCTACGAGAAGTTCTTCGCTACCTTGCCGGAAGAACTTCGCTCCGACATGCAGGACAAGTGGGGTGCCGCGCCGGGCACCCTGTACGTCCACCCGGATACCCAGGACATCTACATTGCGGGCCTGACCTTCGGAAATGTCGTGGTCATGGTGCAGCCACCGCGCGGTTTCGGTGACAACCCGGTGGGTATCTACCACGACCCGGATCTGCCGCCGACGCACCATTACCTGGCCTGCTACCGCTTCCTGTCGCTGTCGCAGGCGCAGGGCGGTTTCGGCGCTGATGCCGTGGTTCACATGGGCAAGCACGGCAACCTGGAGTGGCTGCCGGGCAAGACCGTCGGCCTTTCCGCTTCCTGCGGCCCGGATGCTGCCATCGGCGAGCTGCCAATGATCTACCCCTTCTTGGTCAACGACCCGGGCGAAGGCACACAGGCCAAACGCCGTGCTCACGCCACTCTGGTCGACCACCTCATTCCGCCGATGGCCCGCGCCGAATCCTACGGCGACATCACCCGTCTGGAACAGCTTCTCGACGAGCACCAGAACATCTCCGCCATGGACCCGGCCAAGCTGCCGGCCATCCGCCAGGAGATTTGGACGCTGCTGACCGCCGCGAAGATGGACCGCGACCTCGGCTGGGACGAGCGCCCGGACGAGGAGGTCTTCGATGACATGCTCATGCATGTCGACGGCTGGCTCTGCGAGATTAAGGACGTCGCCATCCGCGGTGGCCTCCACGTGCTCAGCCAGGCACCGGAAGATGAATCCCTAATCGGCACTGTGACCACCATGTTGCGCGCCCGCCAGCTGTGGGGCGGCAAGCAGACCCTGCCGGGCCTGCGCGAAGCTCTCGGCCTGGCCGAGGACGGCACCGATGAACGCCACGCTGTGGACTCTATCGATGCACTGGCTACGGCGCTGGTAACCGCCGTGGTGAAGAATCCCGACCAACCGGTGACACAGATCGCGGCTGATGTGCTCGGCTCCGAGGAATTTGCCGATATCGCGGCACCAAACGGCCTCGACCAGGTCGTCGAGCTGCTGCAGTTCACCCGCGACGAAATTCTCCCGCGCCTGGCTGCTACCAGCGAGGAGATCCCACGCATTCTTTCTGCTCTCGATGGCGAATTCGTCCCGGCTGGCCCCTCCGGCTCACCGTTGCGTGGCCTGGTCAACGTGCTGCCGACTGCCCGCAACTTCTACTCGGTTGACCCCAAGGCGGTGCCGTCGCGCCTGGCTTGGGAAACCGGTGTTAACCTCGCCGATGGCCTGATTGAGCGCTACCGCGCCGACCACGGTGAGTACCCCAAGTCGGTTGGTCTGTCGGTGTGGGGCACTTCCGCCATGCGTACCTCGGGCGATGACATCGCCGAGGTGCTCGCGTTGATTGGTGTGCATCCGGTGTGGGATGACGCATCTCGCCGTATTGTCGGCCTTGAGCCGATTCCGCTGGAGGAGCTGGGCCGCCCGCGCATTGACGTGACCGTCCGTATTTCCGGCTTCTTCCGTGATGCGTTTCCGCATGTTATCGACCTTTTGGATGATGCGTTTCAGCTCGTCGTCAAGCTTGATGAATCCGATGAGGACAACTACGTGCGCGCCCATGCGAAGGCCGACCAGCAGGAGCGCCCGCGTCGCATCTTCGGTTCCAAGCCGGGCACCTATGGAGCTGGCCTGCTGCAGCTGATCGATTCCGGTTCCTGGCGCGATGACGCGGACCTGGCAAAGGTCTACACGACCTGGGGTGGCTACGCCTATGGCCGCGGTGTCGATGGGGAAGAGGCAGCTGACGACATGAAGACGGCCTACCGCCGTATTCAGGTTGCCGCGAAGAATGCCGATACCCGCGAGCACGATATCGCCGACTCCGATGACTACTTCCAGTTCCACGGCGGCATGATCGCCACGGTCCGCGCACTGACGGGTTCCGCTCCGGAGGCCTATGTGGGCGATTCCACCCGCCCGGACGCCGTGCGCACCCGCACCCTGCACGAGGAGACGCGACGCGTCTTCCGTGCCCGCGTGGTCAACCCACGCTGGATGCAGGCAATGCGTAACCACGGCTACAAGGGCGCCTTCGAAATGGCCGCAACCGTCGACTACCTCTTCGGTTACGACGCGACGGCGCAGGTCATGGATGACTGGATGTACGAAACGCTTACCGACGAGTACGTTGCGAACCCGGAAAACCGCGAGTTCTTTGAACAGTCGAATCCGTGGGCTCTGCACGATATTTCCGAGCGCCTGATGGAGGCCGCCGAGCGCGGTATGTGGGAAAACCCCGACCAGGAACGCATGGATCTGCTGCGCCAGACCTACCTGGATACAGAGGGCGACTTGGAGGAGCGCGCTGACCGGTAGGCGACCGCTAGTCGTCGTCTAACCGGCCGATAGCCGTAACCACTTGCTCATCTAGTGGCGGTTACACTGGGGAACTATGAGCAAGTGGTTCACAATTATTTACCTCATCGCCGAGATTGCGGCCTTTATCGCACTTGGTGAATGGATTGGCTATGGCTGGACCGTCCTGCTGGTTCTGGGTCTATTCATTCTGGGATTGGTTTTCGCCGCCATCGAGTTCAAGCGCATCTACCAGAAGTTGCTGCTGGATACTTCTCGTACTCTTACTGAGTACGGACAGAAGCATCCGGAGGAGGCAATCAAGCGCTCGGCAAAGGGCGCGGGACACTTTGTGGCTGACTCGGCAATCCTGTTGGTTGGCTCTTGGCTGATTGCCCTGCCGGGCGTCGTCTCCACGGTTGTTGGTTTCCTCATAGTGCTACCGCCGACTCGCTGGCTGATTCGTAAGAGCGGATCGGTGGCGCTGCTCAACGGACTCCGCAACTTCAGTGACCGCAGCATGATGGTGGTCTCTCAGTACGGCATGAACCCGGGTGCTCCAGGAACTGGCGCTGGTGCTGGCGGTTTTTCGGGTTTCCCTGGATTCTCTGGTGGTTTCCCGGGTGCGGATGGCAAGGCCTTCCCACAGGATAAAAACGTCCCACCGGCACCGGACAACGCCTGGGATGATGACCAGGACGACAGCGACAAGCGCTAACTCAAAAACTCGCAAACGTAGAGAGTTCTCTTATACAAGTGCACACTAACCGCCAAGCGCGCTCCAGCGAGCACGGGAACGTCGCTCAGAAAGACGCTTCGAAAGACATTCTGGAGAATCCGAATCGCTGGCAGGCGCGCTTTCGCGCGCTTACCCCACTAAAGCAGCGCCTCGTTCTCGCCTTCATTGCAATCCTCGCTGGTGGATTGCAGTTCTTAAGCTATGCGCCCATGAGCTGGTGGTGGACGGCCTGGATCGGCCTCGCCCTGCTCATTTTTGCCTTCTTCTGCGCAGCCGATTGGAAATCCAGCGTAGTGGTGGGCTTCAGCTGGGCAACAGCGACGGCTCTTTTCTCACTGCCGTGGATCGGCTCCTTCGTCGGCATTGGCCCCTACGTGGCGCTCTCAATTGTGCTGGGACTGCTCGCAATTCCGGCGGCGCTTGCGATGTGGCTGATTGCCCAATCCAGTTTCCCCCTCGCGCTGAAGCTCCCTGGCATGGCCGCTGCGCTCGTGGCAGGGGAGGCGCTGCTAGCCCGCTGGCCTTTCGGAGGCTTCCCCTGGCTCCGCGTTGCCTGGGGGCAGGTCGACGGCCCGCTGGCCCCAGCAGTGGCAATCGGCAGCACTGCATTGGTCACTTTCCTCGCTGCTTGCGTTGGTGCGGGACTGGTCGCGCTCACGCTACGTTCCTATGCAACCTCCGCTGCGCTTTTGGTGGGAGCGTTATTCGTCGGCTGGGTTCTTCCTGCGTGGACCCAACCGCTGCCTGAGCCTACGGCCGCTGACAACACCCGTGTCGCGGTTATCCAGGGCAATGTTCCGCGCCTCGGTTTAGAGTTCAATGCCCAGCGCCGCGCAGTCCTGCAAAACCACGCCGATGCCACCAATGAGCTGGCCCGACGTGTCCACCAAGGTAAGGAAGAGCAGCCGGACATCGTCATCTGGCCCGAAAACTCCTCCGATGTCAGCCCGTTTACGGATGGGGAAGCGGCACGCATTATCGAAAACGCCGCGATGAATATTGGCGCTCCCATCGTGGTCGGCACCTTTACCTACACCAATGGGGTGCAAAACACCATGGTGGTCTGGGATCCGCAGACCGGCCCCGGCGACCAGCACGAGAAAATCTATCTCCAGCCCTTCGGCGAGACCATGCCATTCCGCGAACTGCTACGTCACTTTTCCGACATGGTCGCTCACGCCGGAGACATGACTCCGGGCAACGGCGATGCCGTGGTTACAACGCCAGGCACCGATGGTTTAAAGAAGGTCAATCTAGGCGTGGCCACCTGTTACGAAGTGGTCTTCGATGGTGCCTTCCGCAACGCAGTCAAACACGGCGCAACCATGCTGGCCACGCCCACAAATAACGCCACCTTCGGTTTCACCGACATGACCTACCAACAGCTGGCCATGAGCCGCATGCGAGCCATGGAGTTCCAACGCTCCACGGCCGTCGCCGCAACCAGCGGTGTGAGCGCGATTGTGGATGCGCACGGAGACGTCGTAAAGCGGAGCAAAATCTTCGAGCAGAAGGTACTCACTGAAACTCTGCCTCAGTACGCCCACCTGACTTTTGCAGCCCGCTTCGGGACGTGGATTGAAGGTCTACTGACCGCATTCGGTATTCTTTGTGTGGTTGGTGCCGTCCTGCGTCGCCGTGGCGGAGATGCCAGGGCAGGCGCAGATGAAGTTGATGGCCGGGATACTGAGCAGAACATGCACTAAGGAGAATCACGAGTGACTGCCCTAAATGAGTCGACGCTGGTTGTCATTCCCACTTTCAACGAGCGGGAAAACCTGCCGGGCGTGATTGCACGCCTGCGCGCAGCGGAGCCTCGCGTCGACATTTTGGTTGTCGATGACTCTTCACCAGACGGCACCGGTGAGCTCGCCGATGAAATCGCTGCCGCTGACAAGTCGGACAACGGCGAAGAGCACATCTACGTCCTGCACCGCGAGGGCAAGGGCGGTCTCTGGGGTGCGTACCGCGCGGGCTTCGCTTGGGGTCTCGAGCGCGACTACGAGGTTCTCTGCGAGATGGATGCCGACGGCTCCCACGCACCAGAGCAGTTCCATCTGCTGCTGGAGAAGCTCGAGGACGGTGCCGATGTCGTCATCGGTTCCCGCTACATTCCGGGCGGCAAGACCGTCAACTGGCCAATGAGCCGTCAGGTTCTCTCCCGCGGCGGCAACCTCTACATCTCGCTGGCGCTCGGCGCGGGCATCTCGGATATCACCGCTGGCTACCGTGCTTATCGACGGGAAGTTCTCGAAACCCTTGACCTCGAGAACATTGGCAAGGCTGCGTACCTGTTCCAGACCGAGCTCGCTTTTGAGGCTGTACAGGCGGGCTTCTTGGTGGAGGAGGTTCCGATCACCTTTACTGAGCGCGAGTACGGCGAGTCCAAGATGGATGGCAGCTTTGTGAAGCAGTCTCTGCTGCAGGTCACCAAGTGGGGATTCAAGCACCGCTCGCAGCAGGTAAAAAACCTGGGGTCGGAGAT
The DNA here is from genome assembly GCF_030232435.1 of Corynebacterium sp. MSK012. Classification (NCBI taxonomy): domain Bacteria; kingdom Bacillati; phylum Actinomycetota; class Actinomycetes; order Mycobacteriales; family Corynebacteriaceae; genus Corynebacterium; species Corynebacterium sp. MSK012. Next base: position 76,846 of record NZ_JASPJU010000010.1, on the reverse strand, counting down.
TGGTCGCCTGGCTGGTCACGAGTTTAAGCAGCGATTCCGCAAGTAGGGCTAGGGCAGCCCCAAAGATTGCGGCCTACCTGTGTGGAGACGGGCTGCCTGTATGACTGCGGGCTGCCTGTATGAATGGGGGCTGCAAATGTGAAACTGTCTAAGTTTATGACAGTTTCAGGCCATTTTTCAGGCCATTTTTGTCATAAACGCAGTCAGTAACTCGGATCGGCCCGCCGCAGCCAGGCACCAACAAAAAACGGGCCCGAATAAGGAGCAAAACCTTATCCGGACCCATTTTGCAGCATGTAATTCACAGCTGCAGCGCCCTAAAGCTCACTAGCGCAAGCCAGCTCAAACCTTAAGCGTTCTTCTCTGCTTCTTCGGCTTCCTTCTGAGCCTTCAGCAGGCGAGCGGCGTTACGACGACGCTTGCGCAGCAAGTCAACACGCTCATCCAGCAGCACGTCGAGCTCCTCGATGGAGCGGCGCTCACGGAGCATGTCCCAGTGAGTCCTCGGCGGCTTCACCGGCTTGGCTTCAGTGCCTTCGCCTTCAACCAGCTCACCAATTTGGCCATTCTTGCACAGCCATTCACCTGGAATTTCCGCGTCATCCGCGAATGGGACCTCGAAGATCTCACCGGATTCAGTGCGGTAGCGGACCATCATTCGCGGCGCGAGGTCATGATCGCGATCGGTCTCATACGAAACGGCGCCCATGCGACTGCCACGAAGAACTCGATCTGCCATGTGGAACGTGCCCCCTTTGGTAGAAATACTAGACCACACATTATAACGCCTTAGTCAGCATTCATGCCAAAATTGACTTCTGTGTCAGATCAAAAGCCGAGCACAACTACCGCCAATTGCCAGTGGTGTGGCCGCGAAATGGAGGTCGCTATCCGCGGTCGCCGTCGCAAGTTCTGCAGCCAAGCCTGCCGGCAGCGCGCGTATGAAAAACGCACTGGCGTAGCAAAAGGCGCTTCCAGGCCGATTGCCGAGCGAATCAATTCGGATCTCACGTTGAAGACCGCCACCGATGCCACGAGCAGGCCGGCGGACGATGACGTCGTAAAGCGAATAGGGGACGGGCTCTTCGAAGTACGTTGTCTCGCCGAAGACTTGCGCACCGCGCTTGACGACGGCATGGAGACTGCCGTCCTGCAGGAGATTACGCAGGAATTGATTATGAAAACGCGTGAGGTGGAACGGTTTATCCCATAGCGGATTAAAAGGATAGGATGAGCACTATGAATTCTGGTGTCCGTAAGTCAATTATTACTTTGATAGCCGTTGCAGTTGTTGCGCTCGCAATTGTTATTGTGGGGCCAGTTTTGTATCGCGTTTTCACGCATGAAGGGGTGCGTACTGGGGATTTCGAGGCCACGGAGCTGCCTGCAGCAACGACTGATGCGAATGGCACCTGGAAGATTGTCGGTGGCAATAACTCACAGAACACCTCCGTTGGTTTTACTTTTAACGAGGTACTGCCGGGCAGCAGGCGGACGACGTCCGGTTCCACTCACGATGTCACCGGTGAGCTGAAGGTTGCTGACAACAATCTTGAGGACGCATCCGTTGTTGTTGATATGGCAACTCTGACTAGCGATATTGAACGTCGTGACATCAATGTCCGCAACAATATTTTCAGCGTTGAGCAGTACCCAGAAGCTAAGTTTGAGCTTGCAGAACCACTCGATATTTCGAGCATTCCAGATAACGGCCAGTGGGCGAATATCGAGATTCCGGGACGCCTGACCATCCGCGGTGTCACCAATGATGTCACCGTACCAATGAAGGCCGCTCGTACCGAAAACTTGGTTTTGTTGTCGGGCTCTTTGCCAATCAACCGCCTGGATTACAACGTGCGCCTGCCACAGTTTGTAGCTGCATCCATCGAGGAGAACGGCGAACTCAATCTGCGCATTGTCGCAGAGAAGCAGGACGCGTAGGACGCGTAGGTTTCGCGGCTGGCAGACACAGCCATCTAAAGAGAATCGCAGTAGCGCTAATCCAAAGAGGCTTATAGCCAGCGAAAATACACCTCGATTCGTCACTGTGACGCAATAAAGCCATTTAGTCACACACCACAGAAGTCCTGCCAAAAACAATTTTGGTAGGCCAGTTGGGAGTCACAACGATATGAACACCTACGAAGCAATGCTGCTCGCACGAAAGGTGCGAATGGTACTACTGATTATCTTCATTGCATTCGTGGTCTACAAGGGCGCGTGGTGGCTCGTGGCTGTCGGCATACTCCTGATTGGCATGACGCTGTGGCAGAACAAGCGGCTGCGGGAAGAGATTGCCGTCCGCAACGCGGATGAGCTTGCAGCGAACGCCAAGGACAATGAGCAATAATCCCGACGGCATAGATCAAGCGCCAAGATAGAACACGGCAGCAGAAAAGCGGCGGCGGAAAAAGCGGCAGCCCTGGAAATTCAGAAAACCCCAGGGCCAACCACTTTCATTATTTGTCCGATAATATACATTATGACATTTTGGCCTTAGGATCCCGTCCTCCCCATTACCGCCGATGCGCCATTGCCGTCAGGTCTAAGGAATTTTTAGTAAGATTTCTCGCATGCCTGAACTCTCAGACACATCCAGCAGCTCAGACAGACCCAATGCGTCCGACACATCAGATAGATCTGGCTCGTCCGACGACCCAGAGCCTCGCGCCAACGTTGACGGGCTCTCTGTAGCCGCAGTAAGCGCAATCACCGCAGCATCCCCAGCGAACGCAGCGAACACTTCAGGTGATGCCGCGTGATTGTATCCGCGCTTATCGTATTAGCGGTCTTTCTTTTCCTCGTTTTCGCCAATGCAATTTTCGTTGCTGTCGAGTTTTCCTACCTCACGGTTAATAGGAACGATGTCAAGAACGCCGCAAACGCCGGCTCAAAGTCCGCATATTTAGTAGACCGTGCTCTATCACGCACCTCTACAAACCTCTCCGGCGCACAGCTGGGAATTACGGTCACCAGCCTCGTCGCTGGTTTCCTGACCGGGCCTTCCCTCGGCGTCCTCCTCGAAGCCGCATTTGGTGGCACTAGCATCTCTCCCGCCACCGTCACTGCAATCAGCACTACGGGCGCTTTCATTATCGCGACTTTCACTCAAATGGTCTTTGGCGAACTCGTCCCCAAAAACTGGGCCATCGCCGAGCCCACTAAAGTCGCAAACCTCGTGGTCAGGCCACAGAATGCCTTCATGTTCGCATTCGGCTGGCTGGTCTGGCTACTCAACAGCGCGGCTAATTGGGTGCTAAAACGGCTCGGCTTCTCCCCTGAGGAAGAGGTCGCCAGTGCCAGGACGGCGGAGGAACTCCGTGCCGTCGTCACGCGCTCTAGCGATGAAGGAAAAATTAACCCGCAGACCGCCGAGTTGGTGGCGCGATCGATCGAGTTCGGCGAGCGCACGGCGGCTGATGTGATGACGCCACGCACACAGATCATCTTTATCGAAGATCAGAGCGTCGCAGAGATGCTGACGGTCGTCGCAGATTCTGGACATGCACGCTTCCCCGTCGTTGGCAATAGCGTCGACGACATTCGCGGCGTGGTGCATTACACCGACCTGCTCAGCGTGCCACACGCACAACGCTTGACGACGTCGGCTGCGAGCCTGGCCAAAGATGTACTCGTGGTAAATGACTCGACCACACTTGATCCGCTGATGCGTCAACTGCGTGAGGATGCATACCAGTTCGCGGTGGTTGTCGATGAGTACGGCGGCACGGACGGCATTGTGACGTTGGAGGATCTCGTCGAGGAAATCGTCGGTGAAATTGACGATGAACAGGACGATCGTTCGTTGCTCTACAGCCGGATTAGCCCCAATACGGTGATTGTTTCTGGTCTCATGCGCCCTGATGAGTTGGGAGAGATCCTAAACCTGGTCCTGCCGGAGGGCGAAGAATCCGACACTATTGGTGGATTTATCACCGAACGCTTGGATCGCATGCCTCGCTTCGGCGACACGATTACGGTCGAAGCCACCGACCACGAAAACCTCGATGAGGAGAACTTGCCTACCACCGCTGAAGTTGCATTTCGAGTCGAGCGCATGGCGCGTCACCGCGTTGGCCGTATTCGTGTCCAGGTGGACCGCGCCGGCAACAAGGTCACGCGCACGGATGAAGGCGCTCACCAGGACGGCACCAGTCACAACCACGTCGAGCACAACAGCGAAAAGGAGGGCTAGAACATGCCACTACTTACTCTTATTTTGCTGTTGGCCCTCAATGCCTGGTTTGTCGCCGCTGAATTTGCGATGGTCTCGGCTCGCCGCGATCAAATTGAACCGGATGCCGTCAGCGGCTCTACCAGCGCAAAGTACGCGCTGCGCGGTATCGAAAACGTGTCGGTCTCCCTGGCGGCAACACAGCTGGGCATTACCGCCTGTTCCCTGCTCATCGGTGCCGTCGGCGAGCCTGCGATTGCGCACTTCTTCGAGCCCTACATGACAGCACTGGGACTCCCCGCGGGCACCGCCCACGTGGTTGCGCTGGCGTTGGCGCTGCTGATTGTCACTTTCTTACACATGGTTGTCGGCGAAATGGTGCCGAAGAACATCGCTATTGCGGCCCCCAGCCCGACGGCGAAGTTCGTGGCTATTCCGCTGTATGTGATTGTGCGGGTGCTCAATCCGGTTATCTGGGCGATGAATACGACCGCGAACATCGTGGTTCGCAAGATTCTTCGCGCCACTCCGAAGGACGAGGTCGATTCCTCCTTCACCGCTAGTCAGGTGCAAGATTTCGTCGCCGAGTCCGGGCGTCAGGGCCTTCTCGACAATGACGAGCTCGCGCTCCTCCACAAAGCTCTCGGCTTCGAGCATCTCACCGCCGCGGATGTCACTATGCAACTCGACACCCTCGTCACCATTGGCTCCGACGCCACCGTCGCCGACATCGAAGAGCTCAGCGCACGCACGCGCTTTTCCCGCTTCCCCATCACCGATGCCGACAGCAGCTTCATCGGCTACCTTCATGTCAAGGATTTGCTCTCGCTTGACGACGGTCACCGCAACCGACCCTTCCCGCGGAATCTGATTCGCACCTTTGCAAGCGTCAGCCCGGATGCCAAGCTCCAGACGGTCATGCGGCTGATGCAGCGCGAGCAGGCTCACTTCGCCTTGGTGACGGAGGAAAATAGTACTTCGGAGAGCTCTGTCAACGGAATCGTTGCGCTGGAGGACGTACTAGAAGAGCTCGTCGGCGAAGTCCGCCAGGCAACAGCCTAGCGAGCGCGCCGACGAGCCCCGTCGATTCCAGCTGGTTACTTGCTGCTGAAAGCTAGTTAGCTAATTACTTCAGTGCAGCCAGTGCGGAGTCGTAGTCCGGCTCCGTGGTGATCTCATCGACCAGCTGGTTGTAAATGACCTTGCCCTCTTCGTCAGTGACGACTACGGCACGAGCAAGCAGGCCAGCGAGCGGGCCATCCTGCTGGACAACACCGAAGGCTTCGCCGAAGCCGTGGCGGAAGTCCGAGGCAACCTCAACGTTGTCCAGGCCTTCTGCAGCGCAGAAGCGGCCGAGAGCGAACGGCAGGTCACGCGAAACATTAACCACGACGGTGTTGTCCAGCCCAGCAGCGTCCTCGTTGAAGTGACGCACCGAAGCTGCACAAACACCGGTGTCTACCGACGGGAAGATGTTGTAGACGACCTTCTTACCAGCGAAGGTCTCGTTGGTGACCTCCCCGAGGTCGCCACCGGTGAGGGTAAACTCCGGAGCCTTGTTGCCCACCTCGGGCAGGTCTCCGGAAAGCTGGACTGGGTTGGACTGAAATGCGGTTTGTGTCATAGCGCCCTTTTTACCGCCTTTCGTCCGGATCCTCCAGGCTGTTTTCTGGAAATCAGTAGAATCGTGACAGAAATGAAATTCCGGGCCGCAGTATCTTGAGCAATCTTGCGTACCTTGCGGTCCGGGCCACGCTATTCAAGCGGGCCCCACGTTTAAACTCCGAGGAAAGGCAGCCATGAGTTTGATTACCGCAATTGTGTCCATCGATGTCGAAGCTGACAAGATTCCGGAGGCCGCCGAGACCATCGTCGAGATCGACGGCGTGACTGAGGTCTACTCCGTTACTGGTGACTGGGACTTGGTCGTCGTGGTGCGCGCAACTAATCACGATGATTTGGCGGAAATCATTCCAAATCTCATCAGCAAGGTCGACGGTGTTATTCGCACCCAGACTCAGCTGGCTTTCCGCACCTACTCTCAGCACGACCTGGAAAGTGCATTCTCCATCGGGCTGGAGTAGGCGCGGTTTCTTCCACCGAGCCGTGCGGTATGCGGGAGCTACTTAACCACTTCCGCCATCGCGCGGCCTGCCTGGCGGCCACTGAAAATACAGCCGCCCAGGAATGTACCTTCCAGCGCGTTGTTGCCGTGGACGCCGCCGCCACCGAAGCCAGAGGCCTCGCCTGCGGCGTAGAGCCCCTCGAAGGGAGTTCCGTCCGGGTGCAAGCACTGGCCGTCGAGGGTGGTCTCGATGCCTCCGAGCGTCTTGCGGGTCAGCATGCGCAGACGAATAGCAATCAGTGGGCCGTTCTTCGGATCCAAAATCGGTGATGGCGGCACGGAGCGGATGATCTTGTCCCCGAGGAAGTTCCGGGCCACGTTGACGTAATTGACCTGGTAGTCCTTGGAGAAGGGATTACCGGTCTGCATGTCGCGCTGACGAATCTGTTCCTCGAGCTTCTCCAGGTCAATCTTCGGCGCTGCGGCTCCGGACTCTCCGCCCGAGCTCGCCTCCACAATCTCGTTCATCCCCTCGACCAGCTTTGGCAGATCGTCGGCAACCACCCAGTCTTCGCCGTTGTCCATGAACGCCTGAATAGGTGCGGCGACACCAGAGGTCACCTTGCCAATCAGCTTCTTGATCTCCTTGTCGGTCAGATCCGGATTCTGTTCTGAGCCAGAGAAAATAAACTCCTTGGCCACGATGTTCTTATTCAGCACAAACCAGGAGTACGAGTGTCCGGTGGCCAGAATGTGCTTCATCGTGCCGACAGTATCCGCGCCCGGAATATATGGCGCTGGCAGGCGATTTCCTTCTGCGTCAAACCACATGGCCGACGGCCCCGGGATGATACGGATACCGTGATTCGGCCACACGGGATTCCAGTTCTTCATGCCCTCGGTGTAATGCCACATGCGGTCACGGTTGACGAGGTTTGCGCCGGCCTGCTCTGCAATCTCGATACCACGGCCGTCAACATGCTCTGGCACACCGCAGACCATATCCTTCGGCATCTCGCCCAGGCGCTCGGTCGGCCAGCACTTACGCACGGCTTCCAGGTTGCCGCCAACACCGCCCGTCGCAATGCACACGGCCGACCCGCGGATCTCAAAGTCCTCCCCTGTTTCCTCGCGTGACGACGCCACTCCTCGCTCTAAAGATTCACAGGGAACCAGAATCTTGCCACGCACGCCGACGGCGCGGCCATCTTCCACAATCACCTCGTCAACGCGGTGGCGATGGCAGTATTCCACCAGCCCCTTCTTCGCAGCTTCAGCGACCGGCTCTGCGAATACGCGGACGATTTCGGGGCCTGTGCCCCAGGTGAGGTGGAATCGGGGTACCGAGTTGCCGTGACCGTCGGCACGCCCTTCACCGCGCTCAGCCCACCCGACGACAGGCAGGAACTTCACGCCGAGATTGCGGAGGTAGTCACGCTTCTCCCCTGCCGCGAAGTTCAGGTAGGCCTTGGCCCACTTGCGTCCCCAGTTGTCTTCCTCGCGGTCGAACTGCGCGGAGTTGAACCAGTCAGCTTCAGCGAGCTCGCGGTTGTCCTTGACTCCGAGGCGGCGCTGCTCTGGCGAGTCGACGAGAAAGATTCCTCCCAGCGACCAGAAAGCCTGTCCGCCGAGGTTGTTGGCATTCTCCTGATCGACAAGGATGACCTTCTTGCCGGCCTGCGTGGCCTCATACGTCGCGACCAATCCGGCAAGTCCGGCGCCGACGACAACAATGTCTGCAGTACGTGTGGTGCTCTGTGCGTTCATAGTTTCGTTTTTAGACCCTAAACATCACCTTTGAGGTGGTTTTGCCTAAAAACGTGATTTATTTTTACAGGCATTATTTATCTGGCGAATTTCCAACGCGCCCGGAGCCGCCCACTGCTAGTGAGGCCTGCGTGGCGCATGCACGAGCTCGACCTGTACGAGCGTGACTTTCTCTGCGCGCACGAGCGCTTCAAACAGCGACAGATAGTAATTCCACATCCTCCGGAACACTCTGTCGTAGCCGATACCAGCGGCTTCGCGCGCATGCGCCGCAAAGAAATCTCGCTGGAGCTGCAAGGTCGTCGCGAAGTGCGCCGGAATGTACTCTTCCGCCGCGATGCGCAGGCCGGTTTCCCGGTCCACCATCTTGCGCAGCTCTTCCATGGTGAAAAGCTGCAGCTGCGGCCACACATAAGCGCGTACGAGGTCCAAGCTGCGCTCGGCGAGCGCATCGAATTTGTCCGTCGCTACCACCATTTGGACGACGATGGTGCCGCGGTCGACAAGCAGACGCTCGGCGCTCTTCAGCCAGCGCAGCGCACCTGCACGACCGAAGGTCTCCAGACGCCCGACGTTGATAACCGCCTCGAAGTCGGACTCGAATTCGCGTGGCGACGGAATGTTGCGATCCATCTGGATCACATCGACCGCGCCGCGCAATCCGGCTTTTTCCACCCGTTCCAGCACCGTTTCGGTGTGGTCATCAGAGACGGTAATAACCTCCGCGCCCGCTCCTCTTTCTGCAGCCCGAAGGGAAATTTCTCCGCCTGCCGACGGCCATTCGGCGACACGGTCTCCGGCCCGGACTCGAGCAAGATCGAGGATGTGCTCAATATTGCGCACCTGGGCATGCAGAAAATCGGCACGCGCGACGGATTTCGGGGCATCGACATAAGTCACGTCAACTGACCAGTGCGAGGGAACCCCACCCTTGCCAGCACCACGGGCATAGTTTTGAATCTGTTCCCGCGACGAGGTTCGCACTCCGGAGGCGAACAGGCCGGAACCGCCCATCAGCAATTCGCCGGAATAGAGCTCGAGCAATGAGGTCGGCAACTCTCCCGCCATATCTGGCCCATCGAGACGCGGACGTGAACGCGCGACTTTCATCAGACCACGTGCCAGCGGCCCCAACGAAGCAATATCAAGCTCGGCGCTGAGCAGTCGGCTGAGAAGCTCTGGCAAATCATCACTGGACCATTCGCCCGCGAGATAGGCCTCCCCCAATCCGAGCCATTCTGAATCAGCTAGTCGAGAATAGAAAACAGGATCAATGACGCTGAAAACGACTGGACGAAACGATTCAGAACTAGTGGGAGATTCACTGCCGCCGCTAGAGCTGGCACCACCGACTCCGTCGATAGCCAAATCGGCGTCACCCGTCGACCGAGTAATGAAAGACTCCCCGACAAACTCACCGGATTCAACCAGTTCAATGCCGTTATCCTGGCAGAGTCGCTCAAAAGAGCGTTCCATCATTTCGGCACGTTTCGCTAGAAAACGCCCCTCTGGAATACGCGCAACCCGAGGCCATCGCTCTGCGTCAATTGCCTGCCGGCTTGCCGAATTCACCCTGCCCGAACCTCCTAACAATCGCGCCGCATAAAGGTACGAATAACGAACTGAGTTTGCTCTCGCAGCCTACCGCGCAGGGACCCAGAATAGGCGGTGGCGCACCGAGAGGATTACTATTGTGGCTTGCCGGCTAAAAGCCGAATCTAAAACTTCGAGAACTTTCAAGTCTGTGAGGAGAAAATACATGACCGAGACTCCGTACCGCCCGCACTCCGGACGCCCGCACGTGGTCGTCATCGGTTCGGGTTTCGGTGGCTTGTTCGCGGCGAAGAAGTTGCAGGGCGCCGAGGTCGACGTCACTCTCATCGACCGCACTAACCACCACCTGTTCCAGCCACTGCTCTACCAGGTAGCAACGGGCATCCTGTCCTCGGGCGAAATCGCTCCGTCCACTCGTACAATCTTCGACGGTGTTCAGAACGTTCGTGTTGTCAAGGGCGATGTCACCGACATCGACGTCGAAAAGCAGGTTGTGACTTCGGAACTGGGTCACCAGACTTCCAAGTGGGAATACGACCACCTCCTGGTTGCCGCTGGCGCTGGCCAGTCCTACTTCGGCAATGATCACTTTGCCGAGTTTGCTCCGGGCATGAAGAACATCGACGACGCACTCGAAATCCGTGCCCGCATCATCGGCGCGTTTGAGCGCGCCGAGCTGACCGACGATCCCGCTGAGCGCGAGCGCCTGCTGACCTTCGTCGTTGTCGGCGCTGGTCCGACTGGTGTTGAACTTGCCGGCCAGCTGGCCGAGCTGGCTAACCGCACCCTCGCATCGTCCTACCGCAGCTACAACCCGCACGCTGCACGCGTCGTCCTGCTCGACGGCGCACCGCAGGTTCTGCCGCCGTTTGGCAAGCGTCTGGGCCGCAAGGCTCAGAAGTCCCTGGAAAAGATGGGCGTCATCGTCAAGCTTGGCGCGATGGTGACTGACGTCAATGAAGAGGGCGTCACCTACAAGAACATGAAGGATGGAACCGAGGAGTTCATCCCGTCGTTCTGCAAGATTTGGTCCGCCGGCGTGTCCGCTTCCCCGCTGGGCAAGATGATTGCCGAGCAGACTGGCGCCGAGACCGACCGCGCTGGCCGTGTCGTTGTCAACGAGGACATGACAGCTGGTGGCTACAAGAACGTCTACGTCGTGGGCGACATGTCCAACCGCGAGAACCTGCCGGGTGTTGCTCAGGTTGCTATTCAGGGTGGCGAGTACGTCGCCGCCAACATTGCAGCTGAGGCCGACGGCCGCGATGTCGCAGAGCGTCAGCCGTTCGAGTACTTCGATAAGGGCTCCATGGCAACCGTCTCCCGCTTCTCCGCAGTGGTGAAGATGGGCAAGGTTGAGGTTACCGGCTTCATCGGCTGGATTCTGTGGCTGGCCGTCCACCTGATGTTCCTGGTGGGCTTCCGCAACCGCCTCGTCTCCTGCGTCAGCTGGGGCCTGAACGTCCTGGATCGCAACCGTTGGCAGATGGTTTCCACCCGCCAGCAGATGTACGCACGCAACGCCATCGACCGCCTGGCCGAGTTCAACAAGGACAAGGCTGAGCAGGATCTGCCGCTGGAGGTTCGCGACACTCGCCGCGAGCACCGCGCAAAAAGGAACAAGTAGTTAACTTGCAGGTGGCCAGATTAGAAAACAGCTAATCACGACAAGCCACCTGCGAGCTTCCTACCAGGCCCGTTACCACCTATAACGATTTGCTACAGCGGCTTGTCGAGTACCGCAATTCGTAGGTTGGTGCGGGCCAACAGTTTTTCATCTGCCTTGCGGGTGTGCTCAATGCGCCACAGTTGCATGGTGCGCCCCAGGTACTCTGGCTCCGCCGTGGTAACGATTACCTCGCCAGCCCGGGCGGAGCGGTAGAAATCGGTGTTATTGTTCACACCGACGACCGGCTTCTTCGCACCGCAGGCAACGAAACCAGCAATAGAGCCAGCAGTCTCACCTAGCGAGCAATAAACACCGCCATTGGCTAGGCCCCACGGTTGCAGGTGGTCGGGCCCGACCTCGAGCTCCATCTGAATTCGCTCCGGCCCGACATGGACAAACTTCGTGCCCAGCAAGGTATCTAGACCGCCGATTCCGTTATCGCCCAAGGTGCTGTTAAAAACAGCCAGCTCCTCATCGCTCAGCGCTTCCTGGCTAGCCTTCGTCGCCAGTGTCATATAATCGCGCAGCGCCTTCCTCTTCGCCTGCTCGGCGACGGAAGCTGCAGAGTTAGAGTCCTGTGAACTGCCATTATTCGCAATAGTCTCGTCAGTCATGCCAAACATTGTGCCAGCGCACGCCATCACTCGTGGCAGTTTCAACGTTAAAAGCAGTAACAATTTCTGAGTCCCAGATACAACGAACCCCGGCCAGGCTTTAAGATGGTGGGCATGACCGATAACAATGAACTCGCACAAATTGGTGTCGTCGGGCTCGCCGTCATGGGCTCGAATATCGCACGCAACTTCGCCCACAAGGGACACACCGTTGCCGTGTACAACCGCAGTCCGGAGAAAACTCGCACCCTCATCGCTGAACACGGTGATGAAGGCTCATTCATCCCGTCCGAGACCATTGAAGAGTTCGTCGCTTCGCTGGAGCGCCCGCGTCGCGCTCTGATCATGGTTCAGGCAGGTGCCGCTACTGATGCGGTCATCGATCAGCTTGCCGACGTGATGGAGCCCGGCGACATCATCATTGATGGCGGTAACTCTCTTTACACGGACACCATCCGTCGCGAGAAGGCTATTCGCGCCCGTGGCCTGCACTACGTTGGCACTGGTATTTCCGGTGGTGAAGAAGGTGCTCTGACTGGCCCATCCATTATGCCGGGTGGAACGAAGGAGTCCTACGAGTCCCTCGGCCCGCTGCTGGAGTCCATCTCCGCTCACGTTGATGGCGTTCCGTGCTGTACTCACATTTCTTCCGATGGCGCTGGCCACTTTGTAAAGATGGTCCACAACGGCATCGAGTATGCGGATATGCAGGTCATTGGCGAGGCCTACCACCTGCTGCGTGAGGCCGCTGGCCTCACCCCTGCCGAGATTGCAGATATCTTCCGCGAGTGGAATAAGGGCGACCTGGACTCCTACCTGGTCGAGATTACCGCTGAGGTTCTCTCTCAGGCCGATGAGAAGACAGGCAAGCCGCTGGTGGATGTCATCGTTGATGCTGCTGGCCAGAAGGGCACCGGCCGTTGGACGGTCAAGGCCGCTTTGGACTTGGGCATTCCAGTAACTGGTATTGGCGAGGCCGTGTTCGCTCGCGCCCTGTCGTCTTCCCTTGCTCAGCGTGAGGCTGCCCGCAACCTGCCGTCGGGAAGCCTGGCTAAGGCACCGGAAGATCGCGATGCTTTTGTGGAGCGCGTCCGTAAGGCGCTCTACGCTTCCAAGATCGTTGCCTACTCGCAGGGCTTCGATGAGATTAACGCTGGTGCCAAGGAGTACGGCTGGGAGATTGACCGCGGTGCGCTGGCGACCATCTGGCGTGGTGGCTGCATCATCCGCGCACAGTTCCTGAACCGCATCAAGGAAGCGTACGACCGCAATCCGGAGCTGCCGGCGCTGGTACTCGACGAGTACTTCCGTGACCAGGTCACCGAGTGCCTCGACGCGTGGCGCGACGTTGTCGTCACTGCAGCACAGATGGGTATCCCGGCTCCGGTGTTCTCCTCTTCGCTGGCTTACTACGACAGCCTGCGTGCGGAGCGTCTGCCGGCAGCACTGGTTCAGGGGCAGCGTGACTACTTCGGTGCGCACACTTACCAGCGTGTTGACCGCGAGGGTGCTTTCCACACCCTCTGGTCTGGCGACCGCTCCGAGGTTGAAGCGTAGTCTTGAAGTCTGTCGCTTCACGCTCTTGAAGTTAAAAGGGGTCTGAGATGCCATTTCCCAAGAAGGCAAAGCCTGATTTTGTGCCACGAGTTCTTTCCATCGCCGGCACAGACCCAACAGGTGGCGCTGGGCTCCATGCCGATTTAAAATCAATCGCCGCCGCCGGTGGTTATGGCATGGGCGTGGTCACCGCTTTGGTATCTCAGAACACCGTGGGCGTTCGTGCCGTCCACACCCCACCTCTTGACTTCCTCGTCGAGCAGCTGGCTGCTGTAACTGAGGATGTCACCATCGACGCGGTGAAGATTGGCATGTTGGGTTCACGCGAACTCACGCAGGCCGTCACCAACTGGGTTCGGGAGACCAAGCCAGCCGTGGTTGTTCTCGATCCGGTTATGGTCGCCACCTCTGGCGACCGTCTGCTTGACGAAGATGCCATGGACGCAATGCGCGACTTGGTCGCGGAAGCCACCGTCATCACGCCGAATGTTCCCGAACTGGCATTGCTTGCCGACGCCCCGGAGGCCAGCGACTTCACTGAGCTGATTGAACAGGCACTGGAGTTCGCGAGCAAAAACGATGTCATCGTGATTGCAAAGACTGGTCACTTAAGTGATGAGGAAGCCGGCAATGCCGTGGCCTTCCCCGATGGCCAGGTTTTCTTCAGCTCTTCTCCCCGCATTCACACTGAGAACACCCATGGCACGGGTTGTTCGCTGTCCGCTGCTCTAGCCACACGGATTGGTGGGGGCTCAGCGATCAACGACGCCCTGCGCTGGACTACGCGCTGGCTCAGCGAGTCCATTCGTTTCGCGGATAACCTCAACGTCGGCCAGGGGCACGGCCCCATTGACCACGGCCACAGGGCTCGTCGCCTGGAAAAGGTCGCGCTTCGCCGAATGCAACCAGTGCATCTGAACTCCAGTTTTTACCCGGAGGCCGTCGAAGGCACTGATACTGAGCAGCCGCCGAAGGAGCTGGAATCTTTCTTCGGCCACTCACTCCAGATTGCTCCGGCTGGTCCTTTTACTTCCCAGCTGTGGCGGGACATCGAGGACATCGTTGCCGAGATTGGCGGAATGTTCAGCGTCCCCACGATGCTCCGCGGCGACCTTTCCTCGGACGAAACCAACTTCTTCGTAGCGCAAGAGGCCTGGTACTTGCACCAAGTTTTCCCAGTCCTGTCGCATCTGGCAACCAAAGCACCCTGCCCGAAGGAACAGGTTCTGTGGTCGTCACTCGCACAGGAAGCCCTGGTGCGTGCGTTGGAATTGAGCAATAACGGGCTGGAAGAGACTTCTTCGGCGCTCGAGGACATCGAGCCGACAACCATCACACAGCTTTTGCTGGACGTGCATTCTTCCTGTAGCGCTTTCAACCCATATCGGGTCGCCGTAACCAGTATCGTCGCCGAAATGTGGATTGCAACCGAGCTGACTCTGCAAGGAAAATCGCTGGTTGATGAGGATTCCGCGATCGCGAACTGGGTGGAGGTGTATTCCGACCCCGAGTATGTTGACAGTGTTCAGCAGGCTCTCGAGGTCCTTGAAGAGAATATGTCTACGGCCAGCGATGCGGAGCTCAAATCTATCCGCAACATCTTCCGTCGAGCCGCCATTCTCGAGCGCGAGGCCTATGCGCAACCGGGTCGCGGTTGGTAAATGTCATGGGACGGTAGTTTTCCAGTTCACCGGACGTGCCTATTGCATGGCTGTCCGGGGATAGCGGTATTCTAACAAGCATGCCCCCTCCTGCTGAGTCCAGTGATTTCAGACAGTTGGGCACGCCGGAAGCGATTGTGAGTATTCTGCGTGCCCAGCACATAACTTCGCCTACTGCCGTGCAGGTGGCGACTTTGCCAGATGCTTTCGCTGGCAAGGACGTTCTTGCGCAGGCCCCTACAGGCTCGGGCAAAACGCTCGCATTCGGCATTCCGCTGGTCGCGTTACTCAATAACGCCTCTCCAGCGCTTCCCGGTTACCCGCGCGCGCTAATTATTTCGCCAACGCGCGAACTCGCAGATCAGATTGCTGATGTCCTGGCTGACATCGGTGCCGCTGCAGGTCTGCGTGTCTTGAGCTTGGTCGGCGGTGATTCCGTGGCCAAGCAGCAGACTCTGCTCGCGGCACCAGTCGATATCGCTGTGGTCACACCGGGTCGCGCACACGATTTGCGCCGCCGCGGTCTACTCAGCCTTGAGCACGTCCTCGCTGTCGTCGTCGACGAAGCGGACATGCTCGCTGACATGGGCTTTCTGCCCGATGTTCTGGGCCTGGTCCGTGCGTGCCCGAAGTCGGCACAGCGCATGGTCTTTTCCGCCACGATTAACGACGACGCCGCGGGGCTTATTCGCGATCGTCGCGCAAGTAGCACTGAAGTTGCGAAGCACAAGGTCACTGCCTCCCGGTTGACCATGCGCAATATGCGGCATCTGTTACTTCGGGTGGAGGACAACAACGAAGCCGACGAAGTGGTCGCCTGGATTGCCTCCCGCAAGGATCAGTGCGTCATCTTCGCCAACTCTAAGGCGCGTGTCGTGCAGCTGGCTAAGTTTCTACAGTTCTACGACATCAAGTTAGGTTTCCTCCACGGCGATCGTGGCCAGGCAACTCGTCGCGCGGTCCTCAAGGCCTTTGCCGAGGGTGAAATCAATGTCCTCGTCACCACGGATGTGGCCGCTCGTGGCATTGATATCGATGCTCTTGACTTGGTTGTGCACGCGGATCCGCCAAGGGATTCCGCGACGTATATTCACCGCTCGGGTCGGACGGCTCGTGCAGGTGCTTCCGGCACGGTAGCGATGATTGTGCGTGACCGCCAGGTTGATCAGGCCCGCGAGCTGCTGGCAGGGGCCGGCGTTGAAGCTGAAGAGCTGCGCGCAGCTCCGGGACTGCCGCGATTTGTCAAGGAACTGGGCGCACGGCGTCCGCGCCGGGCTCGTCAAGATCAGAGCCAATCGGCAGGCGGTGCTGGTGGTGCCGGTTACCGCGGGCGCGGCGGTCCGTCGGCAAGCGGAAAGAATCGTGCTGGCGGTCGCGTACACCGCCCCAAGCGAGGGAAAAAGAAGAAGAGATAATCAGTGGATATTGTTCTCAATATTGTCGCGGTTGTCGGCTTTATCGCGCTAACCGCTGGCACCGGCCTCTTTGTGGCGTTTGAATTCGCGCTGACGGGACTGGAGCGATCTACGATTGACGCCGACCGCGCCCGTTCAGCGGATGCACCTGCTGAGGCCGTTCACAAGGCGCATAATCGACTGTCCTTCCATCTTTCCGGTGCACAGCTGGGCATTACGTTGACCACGCTGGCAACTGGTTTCCTCGCGGAACCGGTGCTGGCACAGTACTTCACGCCGATGTTGCATTGGATGGGGCTCAGCGAGTCTGCAGCGGGACCGACCGCACTGATTCTTGCCCTCATCGTGGCCACGATGTTGTCGATGGTCTATGGCGAGTTGGTGCCAAAGAATGTCGCGATTACAGAGCCGCTGGCAGTAGCGCGAGTTACGGCTCGTCCGGTGATGGCGTTTAACTGGGTGTTCCACTACTTCATCCATTCGCTGAATGCCACGGCGAACTGGCTGGTGCGCAAGCTCGGTATTGAACCGGCGGATGAGTTGGCTTCAGCGCGTTCCCCTCAGGAGCTGGAAGCACTGGTACGTAATTCTGCGGAGCAGGGTGCATTGGATGAGTCGAAGGCCGCTGTACTCGAGTCGTCGTTACGCTTTGGCGAAACGACGGCGGAGGACCTAATGACGCCGCGGTCGACGATTACCTCCCTCGATGTCGATGACACGGCGCTGGATCTGCTGGCTGTCGCTATCGAATCGGGGCATTCCCGCTTCCCCATTACTGACGGGGACCTCGATGCCACTGTCGGTGTTGTCCACGTCAAGGACGCATTTGCGGTGCCTGCGGCGAAGCGCTCAACCACCACCATGCGGGAGATTGCACGGCCTGTGCCGACGCTGCCGCAGTCGCTGGACGGCGATGCCGTACTGGAGGCCGTGCGTTCGGCCGGTTCGCAGATTGCGCTGGTCGCCGATGAGTACGGCGGCATCGCCGGCATTGTCACCATCGAGGATGTCGTCGAGGAAATTCTTGGCGAGGTCTGGGATGAGTACGACGACAAGGAGTCCGAGCAGGAAGTCAAACGCGCGATCGAAGGTTGGAACTGCTCTGGCCTTGTGCGTACCGACGAGCTGCCGACCAAGGTCGGATACTTCGCCCCAGAAGGTAGCTTCGAAACGCTCGGTGGATTGATTATGTTTGCGCTCGGTCGCATCCCGGAGGTCGGTGACGTCGTCCTGCTGCCAGAGACCGAACGCGACTTCATGGACGAGTTCGAATCGGGTATCGCCGGACGCTGGTACGCCCGCATTCTGGCGATGGATGACCGCCGCGTGGACCGTGCCATTTTGATTCCTGTGACCAACGAGCGCGCTAAGGAGATGTTCAACCTATGAGTGACTGGTTTGGAATCCTCCTGACTTTCTTCTTGTTGTTGGTCAACGCGTTTTTCGTGGGCGCGGAGTTCTCACTTATTGCTGCGCGCCGTGACCGTTTGGAAGCGCTGCTGGCTCAGGGAAAGAAGCGCGCACGCACAGTTATCAATGCTTCTGAGCACCTGTCGATGATGCTCGCCGCCGCACAGCTGGGCATCACCATTGCCTCGCTACTGCTGGGTAAGGTCTCTGAACCGGCGCTGGCACATCTGCTGGAAGCTCCTTTCCACGCCATGGGTATTCCGGAGTCGCTGCTGCACCCGCTGAGCTTTGCCATCGCATTGATGCTGGTGTCAGTGCTGCACATCATGCTCGGTGAGATGGTGCCGAAGAATATCGCGCTGGCAGGACCGGAAACGATGGCCATGCTGCTCATTCCGGTTCATATGGTCTTCTACCGCCTGACCAAGCCGCTGTTGCTGCTGTTTAACTGGATGGCTCGCCATACGCTGAAGCTGTTCGGCATTGAGCAGCGCGATGAGCTCGACACCACTGTTGATTCCACTGAGTTGGCATCGATGATTGCGGAGTCTCGTCAAGAGGGGCTCCTTGACAGCGAGGAGCACGTCCGCCTTCGTCGCACACTGGCTTCGGCCACGCGCACCATTGAGGAGGTACTGATTCCGCACGAGCAGATTCGGCGCCTCCCCACCGCACCGACTGTCGGCGATCTAGAGACGGCGGTCACCGAAACTGGCTTCTCCCGGTTCCCCGTCGCTGCGGCCAACAATGAACCCAACGAGTACCGCGGCTATGTTCACGTGAAAGATGTCCTCGACCGCGTCATGGATCCTGCCTCCGGCCCAGAGACAGCCATCCCCGATGACGAGATTCGCCCGATGATCGAGATTCCGATCGATGCCACGCTGGATGAGGGATTGCGCATCATGCGCCGCTACAGCGCCCACATGGCAGTGGCTGTACGCGCTCGCATGCCAAAGCCGCACCTGCGCGCAAACGCCCCGGCAAGCATCGCTCCGAAGACCGGTGCTTTCTCCGGCGCGGAGCAGATCGGCATCGTGGCTCTGGAGGACCTCATCGAGGAGCAGGTCGGTGTCGTGCGCGACTGGACCCACGAGGTCTCCCCGCGTCGCAGCGGTGCGCCAAAGCAGCACTCGGCCGTGAACCAGCCCCGGACCCGACCGGGCAGCACGCAGGGACGCCAGCAGTGACGCCTACGCCCGATTCGTCTTTCGATTGGCGTGAAGCCAAAGCAAGGCATATCGCCCGCGTCGATGTCCTGACCCGCGACCACCTGTCCCGTCGCAGTCGCGGCCAGCGCCACCCGGTCTGGGACTTCATCTTCGAGTACTACCCCGTTAAGCCCGGCCAGCTCCGCCGCTGGTCACCGGGCATCGGCGTAGATCTTCCCGGTGCGACAGCCAAGGACATCAGTCACCTGAAGTTCTTTACCCTCGACACGGACGACACTACCGATAGCCCTGCCCGCAAGGACCCCACCGATACCGCCTCGGGGACGGCGCGTATGGATGTTTCGGCGTACGTCGATAAGCGAGGTAAGACGGTGGCGTACATCGGCCATCTGTTGCGTTCGACGCGCGCGAATCCGGCGCACTTTGACTGCTTTGGTCTGCATGAATGGGCGATGGTATATCGCCAGCCCGAGCATCGTCATCCGGAGCCCCTGCGGCTTGGTCAGGCAGGCACGGACGAGGTCGTCGAGGCCCACACGGTTCGGTGTACGCACTTCGATGCCTTCCGTTTCTTCACGCCCGACGCCGTGCCGCTCAACGAGTTTGCACCGACGCGCGAGACACAGCCGCACTGTGAGCAGATGGGTTGTCTGCACGCCAACATGGACTTGTATAAATGGGCGACCAAGCTCGGCGAGGCGGTCCCCGGCGACCTATGGCTGGATACTTTCGAGCTCGCGTGCAGTGCCCGTGAGTTGGATATGCGCGCCGCTCCCTACGATCTGCAGGATTGGGGTTTTGCGCCCATTCGCATCGAAACGCCCGAGGGCAAGGCCGAGTACGTCCGTCGCCAGCGTGAGCTCAGTGCGCGTGCCGATGTTCTGCGCGGCCGTCTTCTCGAAGTGGTAGATGTCGCATTGTCCACGCAGTAAAGTTGACAGGAGTTACGTGCGCGTTTGTGCTTTACGACGAGGTCTGCTGCGAGTCGACAGTGCCGAGCACACTCAGCATAGAAAGGGCTAGAACGACATGGGACGACACGCCTCGGGTGAGAACAACTATCGAGTGGCTAAGGGGCCTTTTATTGCCGTCTTGGTCGTAATTGTTCTGGTCGCTGCGGTTTTTGCCTGGGTTAATCTGCGCAAGAGCAACGATTCGTCGATTGATGCTGACCGTGCACGGTGCACGAAGGGTGACCTGACGCTGGTGGTGACCGCCGATCCTGCTGCGGTGGGCTCGGCACAGAAGCTTGTGCAGGACTACGGCGAGTCGAATCCCGTGGTGAGGGACTTCTGTGTGCGGCCACAGATTACGGTGGCGGGCTCGCAGGAGGTTGTGAACGCCCTGACTAAGGCTGGTGGCACTGAAGCTGGTGAGGGAGCTCCGGAGGACCCCGCTGCGGGTGAAGCCGGTACTGGAATTATGACTCCGGGAGTCTGGATTCCCGCCGATATCTCTTTCGTAGACCGGGCGAAGAACTCAGACAAGGTCAAGGTCAACAACCCCAAGACGTGGTTGCCGCCGATTGCCAGCGGCGTGGCCTTCACAACCAATCGTGCTGACCAGCTGAACAACGCCACCTGGGAAGAGCTTGCAGGATTGCGCGTAGCCGCCCCCGGTGGCTCCGATGCGGCACTGTCGGCCGTGATTAGTGCTCGACTTGGCGGTGGCCCGGACGTCGCTCGCGAACGCGCGGGCTTGGGTGAGGTCTACACCTCCAATACTCTGCTGACCATGCTCAGCCAGAACGTCGCTGATTTCGACGGCGTGGCCGCAACCCAGCCCATGCTGCAGATGGCCGGCGAGGGGCTGAAGCTGGTCTCCCCTGCGGACGCACCCCAGTTGCACGCGCCAGTTGTCACCTTTGGCTCCGGCGGCAAAATCGACGAGAACACGGCTCGCGCGGCCGAGGACTTCCGGAACTTCGCCGCAGATCACGGCGCCGACGGCGAAGCTGCTGAGAGCACTTTCAGCCCTGAAGTAGCGGAGAACTTTGGAGTGCTCTCGCAGATTCAGACGGATTCTTTTGCGCTGCCGCCAGCACTGGAGCAGCCGGACGCGCAACAGCCCGCAACTGCGGTGGGTTCGGCGCTCCTGCTCGCTGACACCTCCGAGGGCGTCGATGTTGGGGCGCTGTCTGCGGCACTTTCCGGCGCTATCGATGCGGCACCTGGTGGCCGCTACGGCCTGTGGACATTCGCACCTGAGGTGAACCGTCTCGCGGAACTTCCCGCGCCCGATGACGAGGCCAACAACGGCGCGGACGCCGTAAAGGGGTCGCTGGCCGAACTTCCGGCTGGTGGTGAGGCACAGTTCTGGCCAGCGCTTATCGATGCCTACCAGGCCGCCCGCGACACCTACTCCCCTGACAAGCCGAACCGTCTCGTCGTGCTCACCTCTGGTCGCGATGCCTCGGGCGCCGATGCCGCCGAGTCTGTCGAGAGGATCAAGGAACTCATTAGCCCGGACCGCCCGGTAACGATTGAGGTCATCGTGCTTCCCGACGGGGACAGCTCCAGCCCCGAGCTGCAGGAAGTGGCAAATATGACTACTGGCTCTCTGCGCATTGCGGCCGACTACGGCGCTGGCCTGGCCTCTCAGCTGGCTGCGGCTATCGGTACGGAGTAAGTAGCAAAAAACCGCCTCCATCTGGTCCAACCTCGGGAGAGGAAAAACGGAACCAGTTGTGGAAGGCGGTTTTTGTTTAGCTTGTTTCGGCTATTTGAGCGGAGGCCATAACAGCGACGCCGCTATTCAGCCATACAATTGCCTGTTAGGAGATGCGACGGCGACGACGCTCAGCCAGCTCATCGATGCCAGTACCTGGGTTCTCCTGAGTACCGTCGATACGCTCGGACGGGAAGGAGGCGATGGTGCCAGTCAGTTCCTTCATAATGCCCGGGACAGCAATGCCGAACACTCCCTGGCCACCGTTGAGCAGGTCGATGACCTCTTCATTGGAGCGGCACTGGTAGACGGTGCGACCGTCGGAAACCAGCGTGATGGTAGCCAGGTCATCGACGCCGAGGTCACGCAGGCGATCGACAGCCAGACGGATGTTCTGCAGGGAAATACCGGTGTCCAGCAGACCGCGGACAATCTTCAAAACGAGGATGTCACGGAAGGAGTACAGACGCTGGGTACCTGACCCCTTGGCGGTACGAATAGAAGGCTCCACCAGCTTGGTGCGTGCCCAGTAGTCCAGCTGGCGGTAAGAAATGCCCGCTACCTGACATGCGATAGGAACGCGGTAGCCAACCTGCTCGTCCGGTCCCATGTCGAACAGGGATTCCTGGACCGCGCGCGGCTCTTGCGAGTCCGACGCACGGAGCTCATTATCGCCAAAGAGCGAACCGCTGTTGTCGTCGACCATATAAATTCTCCCGAGGTAGTTTCACTGCCGTTATTTATCTTTCGCCAAGGTTAATCGGCTGTCAATACATCACAGCACGACACGCCGAATCTCTAAACCTAAAGTTAAGGTTTAGAGTTTGGAGCCGCAGTTTCCCCAGCTCAAGCACAACCCTGGAGCAAAACCGCAGGACGGGATGAAACTATAACTTCCGAAAAGTTACCCCTTTTATGGGGTCATTCAGCGACACGCCGGAGGAAATAAGCGTCACAACTACCCCAAAAGTAGCCAGTTATTCACTCCAGTCACACGTTTAACGGTCGCCATCGGAAGCTGAATCGGCGCCACCGTCGGCTTCACCATCAGACTTCTTGTCCTCCGCATCACCATGCGGCTCGGCGAAGTAGTCAGCATCAATGCTGTCGAGGAATTCCGCAAACTCCGACACCGATGCCTCGACGGAGTCGGTCTCCGACTCGTCGGCAAGCGAACCGCCATTGGTTGCGACGAGACGCGCCGCTACCGACGTGGCGTCGAGCACATCACGCGCGACATACAGCGGAACCTCAAGCTCGCTAGCGATAAGGATGAGGTCGGACGGGCACATATCAATCTCTGCGCCACCTTCGAGCACCAGGCTGGCGATGAAAACGCCCTCATGCACGCCCGTAATCTGGCCGCGCAGGGCGCTCTGCCCCACCATGTCCAGCGTATCGACGAAGACCTCATACATGCCCGGGCGACGCTGCGTAGCGCCGGTCTCACGGGCGGAGTACTCCGTCGCCGTCGCCAAATCAATCCAAATCGGGATAATCCGATTGGTCTCCTCGGCATGCAGGAGTAGCACTGGATCGTCCTCAGGAGGATGCGCCATCCAGTCTAGAAACTTGACTTCTACGAGTTTTTCGTCCATAACAGCGATAATTGTAGCGAGCCGCTATTTACGCGGGACTACCGACTACTTCCCCAGATCCTTGTTGACCTGGCGCTTGACCAAAGTGCCGTGCAGCGTGACCATCAGCGCAGTCATCTCACGGCCCATCTCCACAGCCTTCTGCTTGCCGCTAGCCGCACGCGACTTACTCAGCGGACTAGCAGCGAGCGACACCAAATCTGCCTCACGGGCCGCAGCGGTACGCACAGTTTTGAGGTGGCGGGCATCCAGGCCAAACTCAGCCAGTTTGACCGCCGTCTCAGTGATGAGCAGGTCATCGCCATCGAACATGTTCAGCGTGTCCGGAGTAATCAGGCCGACTCGAACCAGTTCAGTGATGAACTTCTCGCTAGCGCCGGTGCGCTCTGCCAGCTCCGCCTGCGTCAGCGAGACCACTGCGGCTTCGCGGAACTGATCCGCCGTCACCAGTGGAGTGACCGATGCCAGCCCGTCGCCGCCAGCGTTGCCCGCATCAATTTCGTCGAGCTGCTCTTTAATAACCTTCAGCGGCAAGTAGTTATCGCGCTGAACGGTGAGAATGTAGCGCAGGCGGTCAATGTCCGCCTGGCTGTAGCGACGATAACCCGAGGAGCTACGCGACGGGCACAGCAGCCCCTCCGACTCGAGAAAACGAATTTTGGACAGCGTTACATCAGGGAACTCAACCTTGACTTCCTTCAGCACAGCACCGATGGTCTTCTTCTTGCCCACCGAGCGTGCTTGCTTCGCAGTGCTTTCCGACGAAGTCGGCTGCGAAACTGCTGATTTGCGTACTGCTGCCACTGGTCTTTTCCGAGCCTTTACAAAAATAAGGGGTTAATGCCGACAGGCGTCGACATTAACCGATGTCGAATTAGTTACCGATCAGGAAGACGAGGCGGAACTTACCGACCTGAACCTCGTCACCATTAGCCAGAACCGCGGAGTTCTTCGGCTCGCGGTTAACGTAGGTACCGTTCAGCGATCCCACGTCGACGACCTCGTAGGAGTCACCGTTCTTGCGGAACTCTGCGTGACGACGGGAAACAGTCACATCATCGAGGAAGATGTCGCTGTCCGGGTGACGACCAGCGGTGGTGACTGCCTGATCGAGCAGGAAACGCGAACCTGCGTTTGGCCCCCGCTTGACAACCAAGAGTGCCGAGCCCGCCGGAAGTCCTTCAACACCGGAGACCGTGGAGTCCGTGTTAGAGCCGGACTCCATTTCCTTCAGCAAATCTGCACGGAAGACCGAGGTGGTCTCGACCGATGCCTCTGGCTGGCCGCTATTGCTAGTCATATCTTTCCCTCCGGGATAACCTTGGGCGATTTACTCGTTACTTTTTAGATAATAGCGCCCCAACCGCTCTCGTGTTGTTATCTAATCCCAACCTTGTTGTGACGCAGCTCACCGACAGGGTAGGTACAACATGATTGATATGCGTAAATACCGACATCTGAGAGCTTTCTCTGTGGGTGTACCTAGGCCGGTCACCTGAGAAATATTTTCAAATTGTTACCAAACTTGTGGTTACGGCTTACCTAAACATCGCGGCAATCGAGCCGACGACCGAGCCGCCACCATTGCTCAATGGGTTGTCGTTGACCATGTAAGTCCACGTCGAGCTCGGGCGAGCAAGACCCGTGTCCTCCAGATGTGCGCCTTCGCCGTCGATTTCGACCTCCTGGAAGGTCTGCACCGACTCGGTAACGGCATTGTTCACCAGGTTCTTAAAGGCGCCGATGGCGGCGCGGTGGAACTCATCAATGGGGCTTTCCTTAGCCAGCGCGCGCAGGTGAATCGACTCCCGCAGGTCATCCAGATCCGCCAGGTGGTCTGACCATCCGCGATCCAGGTGGCTCAGCATGATTTCCCGGGCAGCATCCTCGGCGACATCGCGCCCGACTACGGATTCGACTTCCTTGGCCCGCGCCGATGCCAACTTGGACAGTTCTTCCCAGGCTGCATTAGTAGTCAGCAGTTTCTCCCGGCGCTCATCCAGAATCTCGCGCTGGTCACCGATGAGCTTGTTGTACTTCCACGTCGTCGCATGAATCGACAGCATGGTCGCCTCTGTCACTCGCTGTGCGCGGTCGATGAACTGGTATGCCCTCTTATCCCGGACACGGCCATCATCCTCGGGCAGCACGCTCAGCGTCTCGCCAGCAGCGCCCTCGGAAATCACCGGATCATCCAGGGAGACAAAGAACACCGACGAGCCCGGATCGCCTTGGCGCCCGGCGCGGCCACGCAGCTGATTGTCCAGTCGGTCAGTGCGGTGCTTGCCCAGGCCAATAACGCATAGTCCACCGCGTTCGACCACCGCATCTCGGTTGGATTCATCTGCCCCACCGAGGCGGATGTCGGTTCCTCGTCCGGCCATCTGGGTGGACACCGTCACGCGGCCAATATCGCCAGCATTGGCGATGACCTGGGCCTCCAGCTCGTCATTTTTCGCGTTCAGCACCGAGGATTCGATACCACGCAGAACCAGTGCATCGGCCAGGCGTTCCGATTCCGCCACGTCACGGGTGCCTACGAGTATTGGTCGACCAGTGCCGTTGAGTTCCACGACCTCGTCGACAAGCGCGGCGAACGCGTCGTCGGTGGTGGCGTAGATGCGGTCGGGCTCGTCGTCACGAATGCATGGGACGTTGGGTTCGATGACGGAGACGTGAAGTCCGTAGAACTCGCGGAACTGGTCGCCCGCGGAGGTGGCGGTGCCGGTCATGCCGCAGGTGATGTCGTAGCGGCCGACGAGCTGCTGGATGGTCATGGAGTCGAGGATTCGGCCGCCCTCCGAGACCTGCAGCCCCTCCTTGGCCTCTACCGCTGCTTGCAGACCGTCCGGCCAGCGCTGCAGTTCCGCCACGCGTCCCTTCGAAGCGTCGATGAGCTGGACCTTGCCGTCGCGCACGATGTAGTCGACATCGCGCTGCAGCAGCTCGTGGGCGTGCAGTGCAACGTTGACCTGAACCAGAGTGGTGCCGACGTGCTCGGCGTCGTACAGTGAGCCGATGCCAAGCAGCCGTTCGACGCGTGCGGCGCCGGTATCGGTGAGGAAGACGTTGCGACGACCTTCGTCGACGGTGTAGTCGTCGCCGAGCTGCAGGCGACGCACCACGTCGGTAATCTGACCGGTCGGTGCGGTGCCCGGCTCATTGCCGGCAAGCACGAGCGGGACTAGCGCTTCATCCACCAGCACGGAGTCGGCCTCGTCGATGATCGCGACATCAGCGGGCGACTGCACGCGGTCTTCGATGGCCGGCGCGCAGCGGTCGCGCAGAACGTCGAAGCCGAGTTCGTTGACGGCGGCGTAGACGATGTCTGCCGCATATGCTTTACGACGCTCCCCCGGTCCCTCCTGCGGCGAAATAGCCGCCACCGAGAGCCCTAGGAACCCGAACAGCGGTTGCATCCACTGCGCGTCGCGGCCTGCGAGGTAGTCGTTGACGGTCACAGAGTGCACGCGGTGGCCACGCAGCGCGAAACCGGCTGCAGCCAGGGCGCCGGAGAGAGTCTTGCCCTCACCGGTGGCCATCTGGACAACGTCTCCCTCCATGAGCGCCAGTGCGCCTTGCAGCTGCACATCGAAGGGGCGCATGGACAGGGTGCGCTGGGAGACTTCGCGGAGCGCGGCTAAAAGCTCCGGTGCGTCGGTGGCGTGTTGGCGGGTGAAGTCGGCGAGGTCGGCGTCGGAAAGCGCCTGTACCTGCGGCTCGAGCTCAGCGGCGTGTGCCACCAGCCCTACGCTGCGTTTTTGGTTGCGCCCTTGCTTGCCGCTAAGAGCCTTCCAAAACCAATTAAACCCAGCCATCTTCTACCCTTCCTGCGCGCGTGTGGTTGTCGGCGCGTTCTGACTCACCAGAGTAATCAATCTGGGCCGGCCTTCGGAGTGTCAATCGCTGCCAGCGAATTTGCACCATATGTCTTTAGTCACATCTTGAGTTTGAAACAATGGGTTTAACACTTGATGCGAGCAATTTTCGGAAGGACTTGAATCCCCTATGGCAATCGAATTCATCCCCACCGCTGACCTGGTTGACGAGATCGGCCCGGACGTGCGTTCCTGCGATACTCAGATGCGTAACCTCGGCGGTCGCGTGGAGTTCTGCGGCAAGATCTCCACGGTCAAGTGTTTCCAGGACAACGCGCTGCTGAAGAAGGTCCTCTCCGAACCGTCGGAGGGTGGCGTGCTTGTCATCGACGGTGACGCTTCTGTGCACACGGCGCTGGTCGGTGACGTTATTGCGGGGCTCGGCAAGGACAATGGCTGGGCTGGTGTGGTCGTCAACGGCGCGATTCGCGACTCCAAGCTGATTGGCGAGATGGACTTCGGCTGCAAGGCGCTTGGCACCAACCCGCGCAAGTCCACCAAGACCGGTGAGGGCGAGCGCGACGTCGTTGTCTCCTTCGGCGGCATTGACTTCGTTCCGGGCGAGACGCTCTACGCTGACTCCGACGGTATTGTCGTGCGCTAGTGCGCTTGTGAGCTATGGGCAAACAAAAGCCTTAAGCAATAGCCGTAAACAAAACCGCCGCCTCCCGGAATCTTCCAGAAGACGGCGGCTATTTTTGTCGGGCTGACCGGATTTGAACCGACGACCCCCTCACCCCCAGTGAGGTGCGCTACCAAACTGCGCTACAGCCCGTGTGCACGAAAGTGCAACGAGCTATAGGTTACATCATTGGAGTTTGAAGGCGAAAATCGCCCCTGGCACCTTCCCTGGCTACCGCATTACTGCAGGTAGATGGTCACAGGCGTGGATGTCTCCGCCATCTGTCCCTCCGGCGGATCGATCGAGGCAACCTTACCCATGATCGCGGCCACAGAGTTGGTCGGATTGCCCTCGGCGTCGACGACAGTCACATTCTGGTAGCCGTTGGTACGCAATTCCACCTCAACCGATGCCGGACTCTTGCCCACCACGCCCTGCGGGATGGTGCCCCAACCGCTGCTGCGCTCACCGGGGCCGGGGATAGCTGGCGGCGACTCGCGAAGTTGGTCGAGCTCCTGCTCGAGGCGCTCACGGGTGTCGTTAATCGTGCCCGACGGGTCCAAGCGATCGGTGGGACTTGTCGTGGTTTCTTCCGGCGAGGTTGTCGTCGGCGTCGGGCTTGACGACGTCTCCTGCGTCGGCACCGCCGTATTGTCGTTTTTGTCCTCGGTTCCGGAAGTAAAGGACAAAACCAGGGCTACCAGCGCGACTACGGCCACCATGGCGGCGATGGCCACGATGGCGACAGGCTTGCCCCAGCCCTTCTTGGAGTCATCATTGCCACTGTTGCCACGGTTATTACCGCGGTTGTTGCCGTTATTCATGTCGCCGTAACCGCCTGCGCCGCCTGCGGAGTACTGCTGGGTTGCACCTGCCTGCTGGCCCGCCTGACCATAGCCGCGTTCTTCTTCAGAAAGCGGATCCCAGTACTGGCCGCTACCCTGTGCGCCACTGCCTTGTGCACCGGCGGCACCAGCACCTGCACCGGCTCCGGCACCTCGCGAGTTCTCAAAACGTGTTTCATCGCCACGCTGCAGGAATTGTGTCTCAGAGGAGTCGCCACCGAAGTATTCGGTCGGCTGCTCGCCCGCGAAGTCGGCATCTGGGTTGTATCCGCGGTATCCCTCGTCCCGCGGAATGTAGCGAGTCGCGGAGTCATCGCCGTATGCGCTTGAGGAATCGCGTCCGTAGCTGTTGTCTCGGCCATCGTGCTGAGAGCCGTCACGGTTGTTGCCGCGCCTGACCATTGTCAGTTCTCCTTATCGCTAATTTACTGAAACTCTAAAATGCCAACGAAAAGCCCAAAATGCAATCGCCTAAATCACATTTTGGGCTTTTCTCAGCTCAATTCGAGCGACTAGCAGGCCTGAACGGAACTACCTGACGGTGCTTCCTAGCAGGTCCTAGCGGCGCTTCTTCTTCTCGCGGACACGCACCGCGATGCGCACCGGTGAGCCCTCGAAACCGAATTCTTCACGCAGCTTGCGCTCCAGGAAGCGACGGTAGCCGTGCTCCAGGAACCCGGTGGTGAACAGCACAATTACCGGCGGGCGCGAGGATGCCTGGGTGGCAAACAGCACGCGCGGCTGGCGGCCACCACGCAGCGGTGGCGGGTTCTGCTGCATAATCGCACGCAACCAAGTGTTCAGGCGACCAGTGGAGATACGCTTATCCCACGACTCCACGGCCTCCAGCATGGCCGGCTCTAGTTTCTGCACAGCGCGACCAGTCTTGGCGGAGATGTTCACCCGACGAGCCCACGGCACATGTGCGAGCTGCTCTTCAATTTCGCGCTCGAGCAGGTCGCGACGGTCCTCATCCATGAGGTCCCACTTGTTGTAGGCGACCACAAGTGCGCGACCGGAGTCGAGAATCATGCGCAGCACGCGCTGGTCCTGCTCGGTGATCTGCTCGGAAGCATCGACCAGGAAGATGACGACTTCGGCGTTGTCAATCGTCGAGCGAGTACGCAGCGAGGCGTAGAACTCGTGGCCCTTGGCGGTCTTGGTCTTCTTGCGGATACCAGCGGTATCCACAAAACGCCAGAGCGCCTCGTCCATCTGCACCAGGGAGTCCACCGGGTCAACCGTGGTACCGGCCACGTCGCTGACCACTGCGCGATCTTCACCGGAGAGCTTGTTCAGCAGCGAAGACTTGCCCACATTCGGCTTGCCCACCAGCGCCACACGACGCGGCCCGGTCGGCAGCGACTTCGCACGCGGCACCTCCGGGAAGGAAGCCACCACTTCGTCCATCACGTCGGCATTGCCACGACCGTGGAGGGCCGAGGTTGGGTGCGGCTCGCCGAGCCCGAGGGCCCAGAACTCCGCGACGTCGCCAAGCTGCGAATCCGACTCAAACTTGTTGGCGGCGAGAATAACCGGCTGCTCCGCGCGCTGCAGGCGGCGGGCCATGACCTCTTCCGTGGCGGTGATGCCGACGGTGGTGTCGACGACCATGACAATCACATCGGCGGTCTCCATGGCGGTCTCCGCCTGACGAGCAATCGCCGCATGCATGCCCTTGGCGTCCGGGTCCCAGCCGCCGGTATCCTGCACCCAGAAGCGACGTCCGCCCCATTCCCCCAGGTAGGAGATGCGGTCGCGGGTCACGCCCGGGAAGTCTTCGACAACTGCTTCACGACGGCCAATGAACCTGTTAACCATGGTGGACTTACCAACATTCGGTCGTCCCACAATGGCCACGGTCGGAAGAGCTTCTTCCTCCTCGTCGCTCACGCCAAGCGCTGCGAAGGCGTTTTCCAATTCTTCCCAGTCGGCATCGTCATCGATCTGGCCGGTTTCGGCGCGCTCGATGGCTTCGGAGATGATCGTCTCGTGGTCAGCGATTGTGCGGTCGATGAACTCGTCTGCGCTGGTGTGGCTGCCTGCGGTGCCCGGCGCGTTTTCGCTCTCCACGTTTGCGACCAGGTGTCCGGCGGTGTCGTCCTCGGAGTCGTCGTAAGAGCCCTCGAACTCCTCGTTGTCGACATCGTCCCAGTCCATAGTGGACCCCGGGTAGCCGGCCTCAACGACATCGAGGACGTTTTCCACGACCTCTTCAATGTCCATCTCAGAGGTGTCCAGAATGAACGCGTCCTCGGCTGGCTTCAGCGGAGAGGTCGCACGGTTGCTGTCGAGTTCGTCGCGGCGGATGACGTCGGCAAGCACGGTGTCGAAGTCAGCCTCACGACCAGCAGCGATGTCCTGGTCGTAGCGGCGGCGAGCGCGGACCTCTGCGGAGGCGGTCATGAAGATCTTCGCCGGAACGTCCGGGAGCACGACCGTGCCGATATCGCGGCCTTCCACCACACAGCGCACAGCCGATGCGGCCAGCGAACGCTGGAGTGCGACCAGGTTGGTGCGCACGGCCGGAATCGCGGAGACCGCCGACACGTTGCGGGTGACCTCCGGGCCGCGAATCTCGCCGGAAACATCCTCGCCGTCGAGGAGGACCGCAGTGGAGTTCGGGTCATCGGAGACTTCCAGTGGCAGGGCGGCCGTCGCCTTGGCCACGGCTTCCTCATCAGTCGGGTCGATACCCTGGCGCAGCACCCACAGGGTGGCCACGCGGTACATTGCGCCGGTGTCCAAGTACTTTGCACCCAGCTCGGTTGCGACCATCCGGGAGACAGTCGACTTGCCAGTGCCGGAAGGGCCGTCAATGGCAACCAACAGCATGTCGTCAGTGTTCTGCTCGCTCATGTGGGCTCCTTCAGCTCCTTGGTTCTCTTCGTTCTTTTTCACTAGTGCCATTTACAGCCCCACCGCGTTGTAGAGGGAGGTCAGCTCAGCCCGGTTGAGTGCGCGGAGAGCGCCCGGGGTCTGCTCGCCCAGCTGGACAGTGTGAATCTTAGTGCGCACCAGGCGCTCGACCGGGAAGCCCGCAGTCTTGAGCATCCGGCGGACGATGTGCTTGCGGCCCTCGTGCAGCTCGATGCGGACGATGGAGCGGCCCTGCCAGACATCGATGATCTGCGCCATGTCCGCCTTAGCGATGCCGTCATCAAGCTCAATGCCCTTTTCCAGCTCACGCATGACCTTGGCATCGACCTCGCCGACAACGGTGGCCATGTAGGTCTTGGTGACCTCGTAGCTCGGGTGCATCAGGCGGTTGGCCAGCTCACCATCGTTGGTGAGCAGCAGCAGGCCCTCGGTGGGCGCATCCAGGCGACCCACGTGGAAGAGTCGCTGACCAGCGCTGATCTTCTCACCGATGATGTCGCCCACACACGGGCGGCCCATGTCATCGTGCATGGTCGACTGCACACCACGCGGCTTGTTCAGGACGAAGTACTGCATGTCCTCATTGACGATGACGCGGGAACCATCAACGCGAATCACAGACGTGTTCGGGTCCACCCGCACGCCCTGCCGCGTCACAATCTTGCCGTCGACCTCGACGCGGCCTTCGTCGATAAGCTTTTCCGCCATACGACGCGACGCCACGCCTGCCTGTGCCAATACCTTCTGCAGGCGCACGCCCTCGCCTGCTTCGCTGTGCACGCGCTTGCCCGAGCCGCGGCGGTTGTCGTCCACATGCTGGTGGCGCGCCGGGCGAGCGTTGGATACGTAGATGTCCTTCGCGTGGACGTTGGAGGTCTCCATCTTCGCGCCGCTGTCGCGACGGCTGCGGTTGCGCTGGGCGTTAGTGGAGCCGCGGTTGGATTGATTCTTACGGTTCTTGTGTGCCGGTGTGCCTTCTCGGCGAGCGGGCTTAGCCACTTGACCTACATCCTTTTCAAGCGTTGGAGAATGTTCTGTTTGTTAGAACGTCAGCGCCAGGCGACGCTGTTCTCTCCCCCGTGGGCCCAAAATTGGCCGGTGGAAGCAGGTTAATAAAGAGAATTACAGAGAAAGCCTCGCGCCTTGTCGTCTAGCCACCTTAGCACGTTTTTCGCAAAACGCCAGCTTAACGACGTCCCGCGCGGCCTCCACCTACAACGTCTTTTACAGCGCTGCGGCCCACTCTCGCACGCCCGGCAGCCACTGCGTAGCTTTCGCCACAAACTCCTGCCGGTCCAGCGCGCCAGCTCCCGCCTGCACCGACCCCAGCAGCGGCACCCCGGTGATGCGCGGCAGTTCCTCCAGGTTCGTCTCAATGATCGGGTCGACCTCCGCCGGCAACGAACCGCCCACCAGCGCCGTGACATTGACTCCACGGCCCCGCGCCACCTCGACGGTGAGCTCCGCCTCGTTCAGGCAACCCAGGTCCAACCGCGTCACGACCACCATCTGACTACCCGGCAACAACGCCGCCAGCTCCGGCAGCGCCCAGTCCTCGCCGAGCCGCACCAGCAAGCCGCCCGCGCCCTCCACGAGGACAACGCGGTTCGGCCCGTCGATAAGCTTGATCTTTTCAGCGATCTCCGTGGCGTTCGGCAGGCGCATTCCCGCGCGCTGCGCCGCCGCCACCGGCGCCATCGGCTCGGGGTAACGCACGAAGCCATGCAGGTTGTCGATCCCCGTCAGCTCTGCGACAGTGTCCAAATCACCGCCATTTGGGCCCGGAAAACCGGTCTGAATTGGCTTGACGACGTGCACCTCCTTGCCTTCCTCGCGAAGTGCCGCCGCCAGGGCTGCCGTGCCGATGGTCTTTCCAATATCGGTACCGGTGCCTGTGACAAGGACGATGCTCATGGTGGTTGATGCTCCTTTTTGGTTGCGCTACTTGCGTTTTTCCTCCGCGGCGACGATGGCGGCGATGGCCTCACAGATGCGATCGACCTCGTCATTGGTGCTGATATACGGCGGCATGGTGTACACCAACTTGCCGAATGGCCGCAGCCACACCCCAGCATCGACAGCTGCTGCGGTGGCCAGCCCCATGTCCACCGGGCGCTGCATCTCCACAACCCCGATTGCACCAAGGACACGCACGTCGGCCACGGCATCGCTGCTGGCTAGGGGTTGGAGCTGGTTGCGGAGTCGGGACTCGATGCGCGGGACATCCTCACGCCACTGCCCCTCTGCAATCAGGTCGAGCTGCGCGCAGGCCACGGCACAGGCCAACGGGTTGCCCATGAAGGTCGGGCCGTGCATGATGCCTCCGCCTGCGCCACTGGAAATGGTGCGAGCCACGTCGGCGGTGGTGAGGGTGGCTGCGAAGCTCATAAAGCCGCCGGTCAGCGCCTTGCCGACACACATAATATCCGGCACAATCCCGGCCGCCTGCGTCGTGAACAGGTCACCGGCCCGGCCGAAGCCGGTGGCGATCTCATCCGCGATGAGCAGAATCCCGTGCTTGTCACACAGCTTCCGGAGCCCCACAAGCAGCTCGTGGTCATGGAACCGCATGCCACCAGCGCCTTGGACCACCGGTTCAATAATGATGCCGGCGACGGAGTCGTCGATAAGCGAATCGAAGTACGCGAGATAGCGTGCTCGTTCCTCCTCGGTTGCGCCGCGGGCGGGCGGTTTGTCGGCGAAGACCTGCGGAGTCCACTGCCCCGTCCACAGCGAATGCATGCCGCCCTCAGGGTCGCAGACGGTCATGGGCGCGCGAGTGTCGCCGTGATAGCCGCCACGCCAAGTGGCCAGGCGGGTGCGCTCGGGATGGCCTTTGGCCTGCTGATACTGCAACGCCATTTTGATCGCCACCTCGACAGAGACCGAACCCGAGTCCGAGTAAAAAATGGCATCGAAGCCGGGGCCTGCGAGCTTTAGGAGCTTCTCCGCCAGTTCGATGGCCGGACGGTGTGTGAGTCCGCCGAACATGACATGCGACATCGTGGTGGCCTGCTTCTTCGCGGCTGCGACCAGCTTCGGGTGCGAGTGGCCGTGACAGGCGGCCCACCAGCTGCTCATGCCGTCGATGAGGGTGCGGCCGTCGGCGAGGTGGAGGTTCACGCCCTCGGCGGACTCGACCAGCTTGGGCGCGACCGGCGACGGGATGGGGCCGTATGGGTGCCAGATGTGGTCGGCGTCGAATTGGGCGAGGTCGGCGATGGCTGGCTGGGTGTGTGGTTGGGCGGGTGGTTGGGAGTGCTGCGGGGTGTGCGGCTGGGCGGTTTCCGAGGCTGTCATGATACTCAGCATAATACCTGTACAGCGCCAGACTTGAACGCCGTTCGGGGTTGGTGGTGGAGCTTCTCGCAAGGATTACAGACAGTCTCAGTGACTTTACGACACCCATGTCACCTCGTGGCAGCTGTGGAGGTGGCATGAGGTGACACTCGTGTCGTGAAGTGGACTTAGGGCCTGTGGAAGCGGGCCGAGAGCGGCAGTGCCGACGCCGCCTAGTACAGCCGCCCCGCCTGGCTCCACACTCGTCGGCGACGCATGGCCAACTCGGCCGCCTTACCTGTGATCGTGATGGGCTGCCGCGCGAAGGCGTAGTTACCGCGATAGCAACTACCACCATTTGCTAGGTGACGCCGGATTTCCGCGGCTGCTTGCCGCAAGGTGGCTACGGCGGAGCCGTCGAAAAGCTGTGACCAGACGATCCGGATGACATTCAACCCGAGGTTCTTCAGGCGCTTTTCGCGCTCCAGCTCCTTTGCGATTGCCACCTGCGTGTCCGCGACTCCACCGTCGGTGTATTTCATACGGCCATCGAACTCGACGATCAGCCCAAGCTCGGGCAGGTAGAAGTCCACGCGTGCGATGAAGCCACGATCATCCCGAAAGGACACCTGCTGAAGCAACGGAGTACGAGAATCGTCGACAGAAGCTAGCCCCGCCTGGACGATTGCTTCTTTAGTGAGCGATTCCCCAATGCTTTCCGACGACGCTGTCGCTTGCCCCAACAATCTCCTGGCCTGTGCATTTCCCGGAGCACGCGGATATGCAGCCAACGTGGCCAACAGCTCCTCGGTGTCGGTGTGGCGCTGGAGGGCGGCGTCGGCAAGCACTAGTGCATTGTGCGGAGTGCGGGAACGGCAGACGTCGATGACGGACTTTGGGACATCGGTGACGAGGCGGCCATCGATTTCTACGATGTCCTCGGGGAGAATCCGGCCGGAGACGCGGATGAGGCGTTTGTGCGGCTGGTACGGGCCATTCGGCGTGCTTCGCGATTGCCCGCGCGTGCGGCCGGAGTTGGCTATCGCGATGGGAGTGTTGTGCGTAAGTAGAGGTAAACCGTGGAGAGCAGCGGCGGCATCGCGGGTGACTACGGTGGTGGTGCCGCGATGGACGAGCGCTTTGATTTCCAGGATGTAACGTTCGGTGCTGTTTAGGAGGAGCCACCTGTCGACCGGCACGTACGCGCCGTGTGCGAGCCACAGGAGGCTGCCGCTTTTGGCTCGCTGGCGGAGATCTCGGTCGGAGTGCTGGCCGATTCGGGAAATTGCGAATGTGCTGGGGCGGGCGCATTCGCGCTGCTGGCCGGTACGGATGATGTCGTCGGCGTCGTAGATCCACTGCGGCATCGGATTGCGCTCCTGAGGTCCATGCATTTGCTGGCTGGCGGGTGGTGGTGTGAGTGTTGGTGAGTGTTTGCGTGTTTGCGAGTGTTTGCGAGTGCTTGTGAGTGCTACGTTCTCATTTTTGGGCTCACACGGAGACTCAGGAGGCATCGATTTGGCATCGACTGTGGATAGTTTGCAGTTTTCGGGAGTTATCCACAGGGCGTGGGGTGGGTGTGTGGTGGGGTGCGTGTGCGTGTGGTGAGTGCAGTGGGGTGCAAAGGCTCGCAGTGAGCCGTCGTGAGCGGC
The DNA here is from genome assembly GCF_030232435.1 of Corynebacterium sp. MSK012. NCBI lineage: Bacteria > Bacillati > Actinomycetota > Actinomycetes > Mycobacteriales > Corynebacteriaceae > Corynebacterium > Corynebacterium sp. MSK012. The sequence goes on along the minus strand of NZ_JASPJU010000010.1, from coordinate 40,367 downwards.
AACCGCAGCCCCAAAATGCGACTTCACGACACCTATGTCACCTCGTGGCAGCTGTGGAGGTGGCATGAGGTGACACCCGTGTCGTGAAGTGGATCGATGACCGTCAGGCGAATCGAAAACCGTGAAGTGGGTCGTTCAATAGAGTGAACCCCACCTAGTCCAACGGCTCGTCGATCAAGTCGACCTCAGGCAGCAGCGGAGCCAAATCAGGCAGCTGGTCCAGCGAATCAATCCCCAAAAGCTCCAGGAACAGCGTCGTCGTAACGTACAAATGCGCGCCGGTTGCCGGGTCCTCTCCGGATTCCGCAATCAGACCGCGCGCGACCAGCGTGCGCATCACCCCATCGACATTGACACCACGCACACCGGAGACCTGCGCACGCGTGGCCGGCTGTCGGTAAGCCACTACTGCCAGCGTCTCCATAGCTGCACGTGAGAGCTTCGACTGCGAGCCATCCAGCAAGAATCGCTCGACCGCGCTGGCGTGGGCGGGAGCTGTGTAAAACCGCCAGCCCTCATCCGTTTCGCGTAGCTCAATGCCGCTGCGACGTGCACGGTATTCGTACTCGATTTCGCGAAGCACGTCACGGACATCACTTGCGGAAACATCCAGCGCCCGCGCCATATCCTCCGCCGCCACCGGCGTATCGACTACCAGCAGAATCGACTCAACGCCTGCTCGCAACGGGTCAATGGGCGGCAACTGAGCCGAAGAAGCAGACGCGGGCTCCACGGCCTGCTCGGATGGTCCGGAACTGGTTTCGCTCATGCGCGTCAGATTACGCAACCTCCCGCGCCGGGCGCTAATTGGCCGGGCGCTAATCAGCTGTTAGCGCCAGCCCAACCAAGCCTAGCCCACGCCCAACCAAGCCCACGCCCAACAGCCAGCCCCAGCCACCTACTCCCAGTTCGCCGCCGCCACGACGGCCGGGTCCACCTCGAGCCCGGTCCAGGCCACGTGGATTTCCTCCAGCGCCTCCTCCTGCTCCACACCAATCGCTTTGGCACGGTAGAGCTCCAGCAGCGCCAGGAACCGCCCAACAATCTCCATGGACACGCGGCATTCCGAGGTCAGCTGCGTAAACGTCAGCCAGGTCCCCTCGCCGGCCAGCCGCAGCGAGTCCAGGATTCTGCCCGCCTGCTCCGGCACGGACACGGGCACACCGTGAATGTGCCCGACACCGACTTCCTCCGGCGGCTTCGGTCGCATCACGACGGCCGCAAACTCGGCGAACTCCCCGAGCGTCATGCCCAGGCGCACGGGCGGCAGCAGCTCCTCGAACTGCTTGTCCGGTCCCACAGCTCGCGGATAGCGCCGCGGCGCGGTCTTCTGCCACTCCTCGAATTGGTCGGCCACCTTGCCATACGCCTGGTATTGCAGCAGTCGGGCGAACAGCAGGTCGCGCGCTTCTAGCAGTTCGAGGTCTTCTTCGCTGTCGACGTCGCCACGCGGCAGAAGCCGTGCGGTTTTGAGGTCGAGCAGCGTCGCTGCCACGACGAGGAATTCGGTGATTTCGTCGAGGTCGCTGACTGCGTCGAGGCTGCGCGTGTACGAGATGAACTCGTCGGTGACCGCCGCCAGCGCGACCTCGGTGACGTCCATCTTTTTGCTGCTGATGAGCTGCAGCAGCAGGTCAAATGGCCCGTTGAAGTTCGCGAGCGCAACGCGGAAGCCGGTGATCTCTTCCTGCACGCCCTCGCTTGACGACGGTTCGGGAGTGTAACTATCCGGGGAAGTCACCTATTATTTGCGGCCTTTGCGCTCGATGACCTCGCGGGCCAGGTTGCGGTACTGCGCCGCAGCTGGGGTGTTCGGTGCCCAGGTGGTGATGGGCTCGCCGGCGACGGAGGTTTCCGGGAAGCGGACGGTACGGGTGATGACCGTGTCGAAGACCTTGTCACCGAAGACCTCGATGAGGCGTTCCATGACTTCCTTGGCGTGGCGCGTGCGGCGGTCGAACATGGTGACCAAAATGCCGGAGACTTCCAGGTTGAAGTTCAGGCGGTCGCGGACCTTGGCCACCGTGTCGGTGAGCAGTGCCAGACCGCGCAGGGAGAAGTACTCCGCCACCATTGGGATGATGACGCCCTCGGAGATGGTCAGCGCATTGACGGTCAGCAGGCCTAGCGACGGCTGGCAGTCAATGATGATGAAGTCGTAGTCATTCATCACTGGGCGCAGCGCGCGTCCGAGGGCCTGCTCGCGGCCGACTTCGTTGACAAGCTGGATTTCCGCCGCCGACAGGTCGATATTGGCCGGAACGAGGTCCAGGCCGGAGACCTTGGTGTGGTGGATGGCATCGCGAACGTCGGTGGTGTCATCGACGATGAGGTTGTAGACGGTCAGGTCGAGCTCCTCATGCGGGACACCAAGACCGGCGGATAGTGCGCCTTGTGGGTCTAAGTCAACGAGCAGGACTTTACGACCGAACTCTGCCAGCGCCGCACCCAGGTTAATGGTCGAGGTGGTCTTACCCACGCCGCCCTTCTGGTTACACATTGCCAGGATGACTGCGGGGCCGTGACTGTTCAGGGGTGCGGGTTCCGGCAGCTCACGTGCCGGACGACCGGTGAGACCGAGTTCAACTCGATCGGCCTCAAACAACCCTTCTTCAGCCACAGTCAATCCCTCTTCCTTGAAGATTTCTCATCAATTCTACTGCGCGATATATTACCGCCACATATTACCGCGAGTATTCAGCCCGTGGGTGAGCCCCCGCCCAGACTCGTCGCATATTCTCCGCGGTAATCATGGTGTAGATCTGGGTCGTCGTCACCGAGGCGTGCCCCAGCAGCTCTTGGACCACGCGCACATCGGCACCGCCCTCAATGAGGTGTGTGCCGAAACTGTGGCGCAGGGTGTGCGGGGAGATTTTCACGCTCAGCCCGGCGCGCTCGCCTAGCTCCGCCAGCGTATTTCCCGCCGACTGCCGAGACAGCCTGCGCCCCAGCGAGTTAATAAACAGCGCCGGCCCGGAGTTCGCCCGCACCCAGCTCGGCCGCCCGCGTGTCAGCCACGCATCCAGCGCCGCCATGGCCGGCGATCCCACGGGCACGATGCGCTCCTTGCCGCCCTTACCGCGCAGCAACACGAGGTTGGTTTCGCGATCCACGTCATCGATATCCAGGCCGGTGACCTCGGAAACGCGCGCACCGGTCGAGTACAAAAACTCCACCAGCGCGCGGTTTCGCAAATCCGTCACGTCGGCGGTCTCATCGTCGGGGATGGACTCGATAAGCCGAGTGACCTCATCAATGCTGAGCGCCTTCGGATACCGCGAGGGCTGCTTCGGCGGCGCCACCCGCTTGGCGACATCCACATCCAACGCGCCCTCACACACCGCGAACTTGTGGAAGCTCCGCACGGCCGACAGCGACCGCGTCACCGAGGTCGGGGCCAGCGCTGGCCTTCCCGCCGACTTATCTCCCCGCGCCAGATACGCCAGGAACTCTGACACATCCTGCTCGGTGACCTGCGCCAATCGCGTACGCCCAATCTCCCGCAGATAGGTGCGGTACTTCTCCAAGTCGCGCTTATAACTGGCGAGCGTATTCGCTGACAGGCCCTTTTCCACCGCGAGGTAGGTGACGAAGGCGTCGACAAGCGGATCAATCGAACTCATCGGATGCGTTTCAGATCCGCGCCGGCGCCGAGCTGCTCGGTTCGACGCTTGGCCAGGGCCGTCGGCCGAATGTCGAACGGCTCCACGACCGAGCGCGGCGTCGCACCCCGCAGCAGCACCTCCGCCGCCAGCAAAATGCCGGACAGCGCGATGCCGTTGAGGACCTCTCCGCGCAGCGCCATCGCCACTGCCTCATCCACTGCGATCCACGACGCAGTCATGTCCGCTTCCTCATCGTGGGCTTCCGGCTTATCGACGGCACGGAGCCCCCTGGCCAGATAGATCCGGACCGCTTCCTCTGCGAACCCGGGCGAGCTGAACATATCGGTAAGCAGGGACCAGGACTCGGCCTCCAGTCCGGCTTCCTCGACCAGCTCACGCTTGGCGGCCTCCAGTGGGTCCTCGTCCGCGACATCGAGAAGTCCGGCCGGCAACTCCACCAAGCGCTGCCCCGCTGCCTGCCGCCACTGATTCAGCAGGTAGAGGCGGTTATCCTCATCTGCGGCAACGACTGCGACAGCGCCGAAATGCTCCACGATCTCGCGGGCGGACACATTCCCGCCTGGCATTCGCACCTGGTCGCGGCGGACCGCGATGATAGGTGCCTCGAGAACAATCTCGGAATCAACAACGTCAAATTGGTGCGCCATGAGCTTCACTCTAATAGGTAGGCCGGATTCGCCCTCGCGGAGCTAAGCTAAGCGCGCTTGAGGGCTGCGGCGATGAGGCCGTCGAAAAGCGGATGGGCGCTGGTGGGGCGTGACTTCAGCTCCGGGTGCGCCTGCGTGGCCACGAGGTATGGGTGCACGTCCGTGGGGTATTCGACGAATTCGACGAGTTTGGCGTCCGGCGAGGTGCCCGAGATGACCAGGCCTGCCTCTTCGAGCTGCGCGCGGTAGGCGTTGTTGACCTCGTAGCGGTGGCGATGGCGCTCAGTGACATCGGTGGTGCCGTAGAGGCCGGCGACGACGGAATCTTCGGCAAGCTTCGCCGGGTAGGACCCCAGGCGCATGGATCCGCCCAGGTCAGCCTCACCGGAGACCGCCTGCAGCTGTTCCTCCATCGTGGCGATGACCGGCTCGGCCGCATTCTCGTCAAACTCGGTGGAAGAAGCGCCTTCAACGCCTGCCGTGCGCGCCGCCTCAATGACGACGCACTGCATGCCCAGACAGATTCCCAGCAGCGGCGTGCCGGTTTCCTTGGCGTAGCGGATGGTCGCGATCTTGCCTTCAATGCCGCGCCCGCCGAAGCCACCGGGGATGACAATCGCGTCAACGCCGGCCATGTTCTTCTTCAGCCCCTCCGGGGTTTCGCAGTCATCGGACGCGACCCAGCGGATATTCGCCTTCACGCGGTGGGCGAAACCTGCGGCACGCACAGCTTCCGCGACGGACAGGTAGGCGTCCGGCAGGTCGATGTACTTGCCGACGAGCGCCACCGTGACCTCGCCCTTCGGGTTGTGGACGCGTTCGAGCAGGTCTCCCCACACGGCCCAATCCATGTCGCGGAACGGCAGGTTCAGGCGGCGGATGATGAAGGTGTCCAGGTGCTCTTCATAGAGGACCTTCGGGATGTCGTAGATGCTCGGAGCATCCGGGCAGGACACCACGCCCTCGCGGTCGATGTCGCACATCAGCGCAATCTTGTTTTTGAGGGAGTCGGGGACGTCGCGGTCGCATCGCAAAACGACGGCATCGGGAACCAGGCCAATCGAGCGAAGTTCGGCCACCGAGTGCTGGGTAGGCTTGGTCTTCAGTTCCTTGGAGGGGCCGAGGTACGGAACCAGTGACACGTGCAGGTAGAAGACGTTCTCGCGGCCGACGTCGTGACGCACTTGCCGTGCGGCTTCCAGGAAGGGCTGCGATTCAATATCGCCGACGGTGCCGCCGATCTCGGTGATGACCACGTCGGGCTTTTCGCCGTTTGCGTCGGCATTGCCCATAGCGACGATGCGGGATTTGATCTCGTCGGTGATGTGCGGGATGACCTGCACGGTCTGGCCGAGGAATTCGCCGCGGCGCTCCTTGGCGATGACTGAGGAATAGACCTTGCCGGTGGTGACGTTACCGCCGGCGGAGAGGTTGCGATCGAGGAAGCGCTCGTAGTGACCGAGGTCCAGGTCAGTTTCTGCGCCATCTTCAGTGACGAAGACCTCGCCGTGCTGGAAGGGGTTCATGGTGCCCGGATCCACGTTGAGGTAGGGATCGAGCTTTTGCATAGTCACTTTGAGACCACGCGAGGTGAGCAGGCGGCCGAGCGAAGCCGCAGTTAAGCCTTTGCCGAGGGAGGAGGCTACGCCTCCCGTAACGATGATGTATTTCGTAACCACGGGACTTCAGAATATCGCTTGCGCGGGTGTGAACGCAAGCGACTTTTCATAATGGCGGAGATTAATTACGCAACTAGGTAAGACTCTCGAAGATCATGGTCGCCTGGATACGGTCACCACCCATCAGCCCCTTACTGCCAGAAGAAGCAGTAGTAATCGTGTGCAGCCGAAACCCTTGCGACGCCTTGTCGTTAATTACTCGCTCCAACTCAGTCAGATTAGCCGAGCCGGTACCGATGAACTTCTCCTTCAGAACCACCTGAAGAACTTCATAATGAGGCATCTTTCGCCCTCCATCAAGATAATTTTTCAATATTGCATGCAAAACAATACTCGGGCGGATGCATAAACGCGATCACGTCGTTACCCTCGGGGCTATGACTGATTTAACGAATAAGACCATTGCAGTTTTGGCCACTGACGGATTCGAGGACTCCGAGCTGACTAGCCCGACTGAGGCCGTGAAGGATGCCGGTGCGACCGTGCACGTTATCTCCACGGAGGAAGGCTCCATTGAGGGCAAGAATGGCACGAAGGTGGAGGTCGATAAGCTGACCAGCAGCGTTTCTGCTGATGATTACGATGCTCTGATTCTGCCGGGCGGCACCGTGAATGCTGACCAGATTCGCATCGATAAGGATGCCGTGGCCCTGGTGAAGGGATTCGCCGCAGCTGACAAGCCAATCGGCGTGATTTGCCACGGCGGTTGGATTCTCACCGACGCGGATGCACTGAAGGGCCGCACGATTACTTCCTACATCAGCGTCAAGACCGATCTGGTGAACGCTGGCGCCAACTGGGTCGATGAGGAAGTTGTCGTTGACGGCAACCTGATCTCCTCCCGCACCCCGGCTGATCTTGAGGCTTTCAACAAGGCGCTCGTAGAGAACTTCTAACCCACTCGCCTGCCTCAAGACTCATCAAAGGAGGGCTGTTGCCATGACTTCGTATTGGGATAACCCAAAGTCACTGTGGGATCAGATTCCACAAAATGATGAGGAAGATGCTTCCGAGCAGCAGTCCTCCGCGGCTGAGCAGCCTTCCGCACCTGAACAGCTTCCGCCACAGCAAGGACGTTATCGGGGATTGCTCTCGCACAACAGCATCGTTATCCAGCAGATTCGAAATTTCATGGCGGATGATTTCGACATCCTGGACACCGAGGGCAATTGCGTCGGCAAGATTGAAACTACTGGCGGCACGCTGAGCCGCATTTTTATGGGCTCTCGTCGTCTGACAGTGTCCGAACCAGACGGCACTCCGGTGTTCGTTATTACCGATCCGACCGATTTCGCCCTTGACAGCTACGAGGTCTACTACCCCGACCCGCAGGCAACAGGCCCTGAGGGCAAGCAGCAGGTCAGAGCAGACTCATCGCGCCTATTGGCAACTATTCAACAAAAGTTTGCGTTCTTTAAGCGGCGACTGGAGATTTCTATCCCCGGTTTTGCCAATTGCGAGGTCGACGGCGACGTTTGGCATTACGACGCAACCTTCAAGATTAATGACATCGAAGTTGCACAGATGTCACGCAAGTGGTCGGGTTTCGCAAATATGCTAACCGGCAATGAGCGCTATGTACTGCAGCTCAAGGATGATTTACCACCACAATTGCGCGCTGCCATTATTGGTGCCGCCATTGCCCTGGATTTGATGGCGAAAAAGGCGCGTTCCGACAGCTAGTAACTGCTGCCGACAACGCGCCCTAACCCTTGTCCGGCTCTGACTACCGGTTACTATCGCGCTCGCGACTATCGCTACCGCGATCCCGCAGCCTGCGCGATGCGTCCGTCGATTTGCGTGATGCCATCAGAAACTGCATTGACGTGTTCTGCGCGAACATCAGCGTTGTCATTGATGCCGCCTTCCACAACGGCGGTTACCGGTACACATGGAACCTCAACGTTGCGCCCCAGCGCATTAGCTACCAGCGCAATTGCCCGTGGCGAGAAAGTTAGTCCGATGTGGCCCGACAGGTCCGCAGAGCACCCATCCTGCAGCAGAATGTTGTTGGACGTTGGTGCCTGCCACTGGCTTGCAGCCATTGGAGTGACGGCTTCATCAACCTGGGTAGAAATTGCAACATAGTTGACACCCGGCTGCTCCAAGCCGCCCTCATTCATCTTGGCCATGAACTCGCTATGCTGCAGCAGATCCACCAGGCTCGGGCTGACAATGTACCCAGCAGCCTTATTGCCAGCATTGTCGAACTGGTCGAGCTGCTCCAAACCATAGGAGATACCGAGCAGCGATGTGCCGTGCAGGACGCCCGCCAGGGACACTACCGTGCCTATACCCCGGCCCTGCTCCTGCTTGGCGTAAGCGGCAGCCAAGGTGCCACCAGCAGAGTGACCAACAATATCGACGGCGGTAGCACCAGTTTCAGCCTTGAGGGTGTCAATCTTTGCAGTCAGCTCAGCCAAAGCGGTGTCGAGCGGGGTCATGTTGCGCATGGTTGGAATAGAGCCCAGCACCGAAAACTCGTCAGGACCTAGCTTGCCGACGTTAAATGCGTACAGACACTTACCCATTGCCTTTAGCTCCGGTGCCATGCGCGCATAGGTCTGGTACGAGTTCGAGTTCATCCCGTGAATCATGACCACCGGATTCTCTCCAGGAGCAGGAACACAGTGCACATTTGTGCCCTCTGGACTGATGTTTTCCGTCATCCCCTGATTGACCATGACGGTGGGGAAATCATTTGCCTTTGGGCCCCACTCGCCCATTTCGGTCCAGGACAGGACCTGATCATTACCAGTTGCCGAAGCCGGTGCGGCAGCCGCGATAGGAGCCGCTGCCATAGCGACACCAGCTGCGGCTACCAGTGCTGTGGCCGACCGTGCCAGCTTCGAAAATGCTCGATGAGTGCCCATGATTACTCCTTGCGTAGAACAGTGAATAGCAAAACGCTTCCAATAAGAACTACGGCATGGGCAAGAGCCAAAAATTACAGGCTATGAATCGTTATCGTACTCTGATAGGCGACCAACCAAAGCCCCTAAACAGGGTTAATAAAATGTGAACTAAATATAACTATAATACTATCCCCCCCCCCAGTTCTGCAGGCTTTTAAAATGATGTCGGCCATCGGGTGAAACAGAAGCGCGCACCCGCCCCATTCCTGTGCACGCTGCACTGACAGCGGCTGCAAATATCTCGATACTTGCAGGCGCAAGCACCTGCTCAAGCACCAATTCAGGAGTTAGCCCAGGTACACCCGATAAAAATATTTTTCATTAACTAACGAATTAATCGTAAAATTATGCAGCCGAAAATTACTTTTACTTCCCTTGGAGGATCCCGTGGAAGCTGCAGAAATCACTAGTTGGACTTTTGTCGAAGAGACCCCAATTCCTAAGGACGCACAGGAGCTGATGGTTCAAGGCGAACAGCCCTACGTGGCATTCAAGACATTCCGAGACTCTGCAATCTTCACCAATAAGCGTTTAATCGTACGAGATGCGCAGGGATTGACCGGCAAAAAGGTGGAGATGTATTCGCTTCCGTACAGCTCCATCAACATGTGGTCCACAGAAAACGCAGGCACTCTGGATTTCAACGCTGAAATCGAGCTGTGGACTCGTGCGGGCAAAATCAAAATTAAAATTGGCCGCGGCCTCGATGTCCGTGCAATTGACCGGCTAATCGGTAACTGCGTGCTTGCGTAACAGCCGTCAGCTGATTATTCCGCGATTCCCACGAGATTCTTTGGACCTTTTTCAATCTGTGGGAGTCATACTCCACAAGTAAATCTACAAATCCCTGTAGTATTCGCGAAGCTTCACTGCCATCAAAGAGCGACGCTTCTGCAGGAACTCGTGGTAGTTCTCAACAGTTGTGTCAACCAGCGACTGCGGAATGGCGTTGATTTCGAAGTTACGGTCAAGATCCTCACGCGACGTAATCTCACCGAGCGTCGACTCACCGGACTCAATTTGGGAGAACACCTCGCCCAAATATTCAGAGGGCATACGGTTGCCGATTCGAATATTTACCGCAGTCTCTGCGAACGCGTAGTTGGCTACCTGGTTGTAGTCGCGCTTATCGTTGACCCCACTTTTGCGAAGATAGTCTTTCGGAACTAGGTGATGAATATCGCCTTGGACTTCAATCATCGAGCTTACTAGCGCGTGCTTACTTAAGAACGCCGTTGCCTGCGCCTTAACCTGCGAAGCCATAAAGGCGCGGAATTGCGGATTACTCACGCTCGACGAATCGAAACGCTGAGGCAGTGTTACCGTCCAGAAGCTCTCTCCCAGCTCGCCTTCTTCAAGCTCCTTCAACGCTGCGACCGGCCCGACTCGGTCAATTGCACGCAAATCTCGTTCAAAAGTCGACTCAAAACTACCTGACGCTCTACTGGTCAACTGCGTCATTACAAACCATCGCCTAACGACGCTACTAACCTCCGGATCCGGCCGGCCGTCCGCACGCATGATGAGGAACAGCGCGTACGCAAAGTTGACCGCGTTGCTTGAGGTAATCATGTTTTTCTTGATAAAGCCTGTCGATCGCAGAATTACCAAGAACTTCTTGAACTCATACTTGTTAACGACGCGGAGTAGCGCTTGTTCGAACTTGTTGTACGCTTCCGGAATTCGCTCAGGGTAAAACTTTCTGGTTTCAGGATCGAGGCCGCTGAGTTCACGAACAACGAATGAAACCCGACCACGCCGAAACGCGACCATCGACGCGACACGAATAAGGTCTACATACGACGGATCGTAGAGATCCTCGGTGTCATCTTTAAGCCACTCAATCTCCCGCCAGTATTGAGTCTGCACAAACTCTTCATCATTACGGAGCTCGCCGTAATCATGCGGACTTACTGCTAGATGTGCGAAGTAGTCAATGAGCTTCCGCAGGTTGCGCCCTTGATCTCCGTAGGAACTAATCTTGCTCATGACGAAGTCGGCGCTAGACAGTGCTACGCCCTTGGAGTTGATGCGCACAAAAATTTCGGCAACAGTCTCGATATCGAGCTCATCGCTCAGTGCAATGATTCCAATTGGGGCTTTCTTGATTCCCATCAGCTTTTCCAGCGCAGTCGCAACTACTTCGCCGTCGGCTTCAGGGTTCTTCGCCATGTACTCGTTCATCGGCCGATAAACATTGTTCGACCGCAGGAACTCCGAGATGTCGTAGATCCACTCCGGTTGCTTCTTCAGCACTGGTGTTGCAGTCGCAAATTCCTCAGTTTGCGGATTGAAGCAGATAACAATCCGCTTGGTCTTAAAGTCCTTGCCCATCACCGGCTGCCCGGCAACGGCAGCACGCAAAGCAGTAATGCGCTGTTGACCATCAATCAGAATCTGCTGATAACCGGCATGGCCGCCGCCTTTAACCGGTACCTGTTGACTTTGCCAAGTAATGAGGAACCCCACCGGGAACCCGCGATACAGCGAGTCCATCAAATCGCGAACTTTTGTACTGTTCCATACAAATGGTCGCTGCATTTCGGGGATAGCGATAGTGTCGCTCTCAATCCATCCAAGCAGCGTTTCGACTGTGTGCTGGTTCACGGCGTACATGCTCATGCCGATAATTGTTCCACAGTTACACGAATTCTCTTGGCGTTTAGGGAACACATTCCTTGCATTTGAGCACTACTCACTTCTGGAAATACTTTCCACGCCAGGATTGCTCGCACGTACGAAAACGGCCTCACCTACACGCCAACGCTAAGCGTCAAAGACATGCTAGGGAACCAAGACCAACAGCACCTAACTCTCCAACCGCTCCAGAACCAGTGCAGCGACTTCATCAATTTTCTGTGCATAGCCAGTACGCTGGTTCAGCTGAGTTCCCCGCACGCCATCAGTTGCTTGCAGGTCTGCAATTGGTGAATGACTATCCTGAGCTGTCGCCGGCATCGAGTACATGTGCGGCACATGCCCAATCAGGTACTGGTCGCACGAATGCCCGAGGCTATCGCCGATTCGCTTTGCTTCGTCGTCGAACTTGCCGCGGAATCGTTCAAACGCTCCGACAAGCTGTTCTTTACCATTCGAGCGCCGCTTCACGTATTCCAGCGTTGTGTAGCCAAGGTACTGAAGCCCACGTCCATCATGCCCGAGCAGCCGAAGCTTTCGAGTTTTCTTCGAAATATCCGGTGAGTAGTTCCTCCACTGGGCAAGGTTGCCCTCAGAAATTTCGCTGTATTCAGTGACCCAGTCGTTAAACCACTTGGCGAGGTTTCCAAAGGCGTGGAAGCTGAACAGGTCGGTTGACGTAGGAGTAACGAAGGCGTCGCAGCCCAAAAGCACGGTTCGATTAAAAGGGCCTAACGACGGTCCCACATCGTAGAAGATGTAGTCGTATCGATCTTCATCCTCCATAGCCACAGCCAACTGCCCGGCCCAGTGGATTCGACGAAAGTCACCGGTCTTCTTGGCGAGCGATGACTGCCAGGCGTCACTCATGACATCTTCAATGTTGGAAAGAGCCGGGTGCCCTGGCAAGACATCGACTCCAAACCGCTCCGAGCGCACTGGCCGGATATCGGGCTCGATATCGGTCTCGCCTTCTCGCAATGGAATGAACAGCGAGTAGACCGTATTAGCCAACGAATCTCGCTCGGCCTGTTCGTCATTCTTGCTGCTCAGGTAAATCTCCTCATGCTGCTCTTCAGTCAGCATGAGCTGTGTGGCGTTACACTGCGGATCACAATCCACGTAGAGCACTCGTTTACCCTGACGAGCGAAATAATGGGCGACATTGGTGGATAGAGTGGTCTTCCCCACCCCACCCTTGTTGTTGAAGAAACTGAGTGTCCGCATCGGGCTTCCTATTTACGTAAAAACAGTCTCCCGATTGTATAAGACCTGAAGCCCACTCAAGTAACCCCGCAACGACAGGTCACACCCGGCTGTGAGACGTCCTACTCATCCTCTTCGAAAAAGTCGTCATCCAGTTCGTAAAGGGTAATCTCATGTGCTTTTTGGACCGCCACACCATGGTCAAGCATGAGCGCGGAAAGTTTCACGCCATCAATCAGAACGATTGTTCCGTGCCGATAGTTAGCTGCAGCTTCTACTGCCCCGTTGGTAAAGCGGGAAGTTGTGATGAATACACCTTTATTCGCACCGCGAGAATCTAGCGCACCAATGAAGTTTCTTATTTCTCCATTCCCAACGGAACTTGAGTCAGCATAGCGCTTGGCCTGCACATAAACTTTGCCAAGCCCAAGGGCATCTTCACGAATCACTCCGTCGACGCCTCCATCATTCGACCGTCCCAGATGCTGCTTCTGTCCGTGGACACCGCCGTATCCCATTGCCCACAACAGTTCGATGACAGCGCGTTCAAAGAACTTTGGGGTCGAGTCCTGCAGGCGCTGCCGCAGATCGGTGGAAACCTTCGCGTTCCAGTCAGCTTGCGCATCTTCCACCATCTCTAATGGAGATTTCGTCGGACTAGCCGAAGCCTCTTCCCATTCAGCTAGAGCCCCTTCGTTACGCACGCCCGAGGATGCCGGCAAATCAGCTGCTGCATGGCCAGAGCTCTTACGCTCCCGAATCTCATCTTGGTACTGCCGCCACTTGGACCACTCCAGCATGTCCTTTTCGGTGTACTCCGCAAGGTTCCTTGCATCTACTTGGCGCCCATCATCCGAAATCAGGTATCGCCCGCGCTTGGGCCGGATTACCAGACCAGACTGTGCAAACGACGAGCAGGCCCAAGCAATCCGATTTCTATATCTTGGCTGTCCGGACGGAATAGTTTCCGCCAAAACCTCAGGAGAAAAGCCCCAGATGTTTGACTACATCGTCGCCTATCTCCGTGAGCCGTCGTTCTCGCCCATCTGATAGCACACGCAGTACTACTGGACGGAACTGATCTGTAGTCGGAATGCTGTCTTGTGCCATAGAAGAATTATAGATGCCTAATACTGGCTCGAGATGCATATATCGTTTTTGACTCTGATCTGAAATCTCCTAAGCGAAACACGACTCTCTAGTTTCCAGCACTCAACCCATCAATAATCCGCACAGTCTCCATAGGGTCCCGTACCACGCGCCCCATGAAGTCCACGATGGAACGCGGGTTCCCACCTCGTCAATCCAATCGTTCAGATCGTTAACGATGCCGGATGCTTTGTCCTTCTTGACCTGGTAACTGTCAAGGATGAGCCGGATTGGTCTGTAGATTCTCAGCCTCAAATCGTTCAAGTGCACTCGCGGCAACGATGAACTAGCCCCTATCGATGAGTTTCTTCGTAACTTGAGCCGCCAATTACTAAGCATTGGCTTCGGAGCGGCTACTCCACTCTGCGCATAAGTTATGGAGCACTCTCGCAAGTGTGCTGAACTGGTAGGTCACGCTCCCCCATATACACAGCGCGAGGGCGACCATGACGTTAATCATGGCTTTGTCACCACCGCGTGATGTGTCTAATTCGGGTTCTAAAACTTTCACATTGATGCCACACCCAGCGAGGCCACCGATAGTATTAACTGTCTCAGCCAGGCCTTAGCCCAGCCTTTCTGAGTGCGTAACAACGAGCGAATCACCGGAGCGAAGTATGCTAACGCGTCCTCTACCCCTGACTGTTGCCGCTTCATGTCCTAGGTTGTGTCAGTGTAGTTGCAGTTCGCATTGTATCCAGCGCCGATAAGCGCCTCACGTTGGGGAGCGAGTGATTGCCCCTATTTGATGTGGAGACATCGGCGTATCCGATAGAAATCGGTTATATCTCCACTGTTTCTGCCGCAGCTTCTTCGAGGTCTGCAGGGAGATCGTGGCGCAGCACGTATCCCCGCAAGAGCTTGTCAGTGGCCATGCGAATCTTAAAGCGTGGGAGCTTCTTACCTGTCTGTTGATGGAAGTACTGGGCTGCAGCGTCCAGGTCAACAGAGCCAATGACATCATCGAAACGACCATACTCATTGATATGAACCTCATCCACGTGTGCGGCGAGGATTGTACGAAGAAGCACAGGATCAACGCCGATAGCGCGGACAAGTTGCGCGATCTCACGTTCTTGCTGTGTGAGTTTGTAGTCGTTGATGTAATCCTGCACTGTCTTGCCTGAAACAAGGACTGCATCGCCTGATTGGATGTCATGAAGCCAGCGGTTTGCAAAGACCTGGTCGTCAGCGCTCAAGCGTGCGAAGCCAGCGTGCAAATCTGACAGCAGCTCATCAAGTTCAGGCTGTGGTACCCCGGTCTCGATGGCACGCAGGTACTTCGAATACTTCGCGTCGAGGTAGTCGGCGTCAATTCGTGCAGTGTCGATGTGGGTGATGTGAACGTTGATGTCATATGGTGGAAGTTCATCGCCATCTCCCCCGCCTGGTGTCGGCTCTGGTTCGCCGTCGGAACGGTCAAGTTCCTTGTAACGCGATAGCAGCGCGATGTACACCGGCTCAGTCAATTCCACCGAAATGTCGGTATCAGCAAACGGGTAGCAGGATTTCTCCCAGGTAAAACCCTGGATCTGGGCTGCTTGGAGGTGCTCGTATAGTTCGGGCAACACTTTCGCGAACTCAAGGCGATCAGCTTCATCGTCTGGCAACCGAGAGAAGTCCTCGATACCAGCAAAGAGTCGCTTGATGATCGTGAAACACTGATTGATCTGCATGAGGTGTTCGTCAAGGTGATCGACGAACAGCCCAAAGGGCTTATCACCGGAGTACAACTTCACTGCAGCGTCGATATTGCGCCGCATCGTGTACGGCTTGCGGTAGTAGCGGATAGAGCCGAAGGGTTTTTCCGGGCCGAAGACACGGTTGGTACGCGAGAATGCCTGGATGATGTTCTCGTAAGCGATGATTTTGTCGAGATACAGCGTGTTCAGCCACTTCGAGTCAAAACCCGTGAGCATCTGATCGACGACAATGAGCAGGTCAATCTGCTTGTCATGCGTAAATGCCGGCGTGTTGTACGGCGCCTTACGTGCCAGACGTGCAGCGATGTCGCGCTTAAAGGCGTCGTGTGTGGTCATGGTGAAGTGCTGGCCGTATTTGGCGTTGTAATGCTCAAGCACCTCGAGAAGGCCGTCTTCTTTTCTCAGTTGTGCTTCCCCAGTGTTGTCGATATTCGGATCGAACAACGCCGTGACATTCAAATGCGGGTAAGTATCACGGAAGATGCGGAAGTACTCGATTGCCTCAGGAATCGAGTGCGTGGCCAAGATTGCATGAAAAGCACTGTTTCGGCTCAGGTGGCCCCAATGCTCAGCGATATCTCGTGCTACGGCAGCACGGTGTTTTGGCTGGGCGTACTGCGACATCGGCAGGTAGTCCTCAATGCCCTTGTCATAGGAGCCGTCCTCGTGGCGCACACCTGCCATCGGGATCTGCGCCTTGTCCATGTACTTCAGGAAGGTCTTTTTCTTCTTCGGGTCGCTATAAGCCTCTTGTTCATCGGCGGCCTTCGCTTGTTCCAGAGCAATGGTTTTACGCACATCATGTGCTCGATAGGTCTCGACCATCTCAGGGTCGAAGCCCAGTACATTGGCGTCACGGATACCATCAGCGATGGAGTACCGGTGCAGTTCATCACCGAAGATGGTGGCCGTGGTGGAACGCACTTTCTTGTTCTCGTCATGGATAGGTGTGCCCGTAAAACCAAACAGCAACGCATCCGGCAGCGTGGTCTTGATATTCAGCAGCATGTCTCCGAAGGTGGAACGATGTGCCTCATCAATGATGAAGACAATGCGCTTGTCACGCAGTTTTTTTAGTACCGTCTCACGCAGCGTGTCAGCCTGCAAGTGATGGAATTTCTGCAGCGAGGTCACAATCAGCACTGAGGTGTCGTTTGTGAGCAGGCGGAGCAGCTCGTCAGCACTCGCGGTGTCTGCAACGTCGATGGTATCCCCGCCATAGCTGCGGTAGTTCGCCAGCGACTGCGTGCTCAGCTCCACACGGTCAAGCAGGAACACAACCTTGTCGGCGTTCTTGGAATCAGCGATTAGCTGCGCGGTTTTGAAGCTGGTAATGGTCTTGCCAGAGCCGGTGGTGTGCCAGATGTAGCCCCCCTTATTGTCGCTGCCCCACTCGTGGCTTTCCACCCGGTCGGCGATGCGGTGAGCAGCGAAGTACTGGTAGGAACGCATGACCATGAGCACGCCGGCTGCGCGGTCTGTCACCGTGTAGAAGCCGATGAGCTGATGCGCCATCGGGATCGACAGCAGCGAAGTAACCACCGTCGGCCAGTCATTGATCGGCTCGTTGTTGAAATCAGCCCAGTGGAAGAAGAAGTCAGGGTTGAACTTGCCCCCGGGGCCGGGGTTAGCGAAGTACTGCGTCCCTGTAGGCGTCATCGCCACAAAGATCTGTACCAGTGAGAACAGGCCAGTAAAGACGCCCTCGTGGGCGTATTTAATAATCTGGTTCGTTGCCTGCGAGACAGGCACGCCAGAGCGCTTGAGTTCCAGGTGGATGACCGGCATGCCGTTGATCAAGAGCATGAGGTCGCCTCTGCGTTCCGGCATGAGCTTATGCGCGGCAGTGGGGAACTTCGGCTGCCGTGCGATCTGATAACAGGACTGCCCGCCTGCGATCTCACGACGGTCGTAGATCTTGAGCGAGACCTCTTTGCCCAGGTTGTGTGCCTCAGGAGCATCGCGGGTAATAGCCACACTGCGGCCGTTGATGAACTCATTGAGACGCAACGGTGTGCGTAGCTCCGTGATCTGCTCGATGATCTGGTCCATCTCAGAGGACGTCAGCGGCACATCACCGAGTCGGTCCTGGTCACGGTTGTTGTTGTAAAGAATCTGCGCCCAGTTGTCGATGAGCTGGCGCTCAGTAGGACGGTCAAGTACCTCATCCCAACCGTGGCGGCGAAGCATGGCGACAACATCGTCCTCGAAGCGATTCTCGTCTGTGTACGTCAGTGGTGTAGTCATGGTGAGCGCTCCTTAAACGAACATGCGCTGTAGCAGCGCCGTCTTGGCTTGAGCCAGTTGCGTGATGTAGCGCTGTGCAGCTGCGATAAGCGCATCGAGGTTGGTAAACACCTCACCGATAGCACGCTGTTCTTCGAGGGTGGGCGGGATGAGGGTGGGTTCGTTAGACAGCTGGGTCGAATCTAAATTACCAATGGCACCATTGCCCCCTGCTACATTAACGTTCAAAAAGCTCCTAAACCAGGGACTTTGAAGCAGTGCAGCAGTGAACTCTGGAGTTTTAGAAGAACATTTGAGCATGAACCCACCAGGTGTACCGGGGACAGGCAGTTCCCGGACAAGTCCGCTCTTCCCTACCAAGCGAACAGACCCATTCGAAGCGGTGATGATAATGTCGCCCTTGGCGAGGAGCGGGATGTTTACAGCACTCGCCCTGACCCACACATCATCGGGGTTAGTCACTACAATGTGATCCTTAATGTTTGAAGACCTATAAACACGAATGCCCTGGTAAGGATCGACGAGATCACGAGGGGAGTAGGTTAGCCCTCGGGACAAGACCGCTAATTGCCCGAACGTACAACTATTCCACCCACCGCTGAACCCACCTAACCGCAGCTCCGGTTCATTGGCACCGTCTGGCGGGAACATGCGCTGCAGGAGCGCAGCCTTCGTCTGTTGCAGGTTCGCGTGCTTGGCGCGGTGCTGCTCGATCAGCGCGTCGAGATCAGCGAAGAGTTCACCAATGGCTTGCTGTTCTTTGAGAGACGGGGCTAGAGATACGGGGACCCCCATGAAAGTATCAGCTGAAATATTCAGCAGACCATGGTTACGGGCACCTTCTGCGGACTGCATCTCAACGTAACGATGCCATTTTGAGGTTTCAAAGAATGATAAAACGAAATCACTATCCACATCGCGCGCAGATAGAAGCCGAAAAACAACATAGAGAGATGAGAGAACGCCCTTGTCATAGCCGTCCAGTCGTTTGACAGCACCGACCGGGTACCCCTCGGAGTAACTCTTGTTATACGCAAATTCACCGTTGTGAATGAGTAGATAGTTTGTCAGATTGCTACTTGCAACACGATTGTTAAAATAAGTGATTTGATTGACAAGTCCGTGAAGTGCCGAGATGGTTAGGGGAAGCGTGCTTGCGAGTTTCGTGTTTTTAGTTTGAACACGATCAGCGATAGCGCCCAAAGGCTGCTCATCCCACTCACCACTGAACCCAGCGAACCGCAGCGCTGGTGTGTTGTTCTTAGTCACGCTGACCACCGCCCAGCATCTGCTTCAGGGCTGCGACAGCCTGCATATCCGCATCCGAGCCAGTCAGCTGGTCTAGCGATGCAAGCAGGCTGTGCTCAGTGGTAGCGATCTGCGTATCCAACTCAGTTAGCGGCGTGGCGTACTTATCCTGCAAGCGCTGCACCTGGTCAACGAGTTCACGCAGCGCAAGCGTCGGCAGCAGCGCGAGTTGCACCATAAGCGCTGCTACCCACTTGGTCGAGAGCACTTCGACGATCTGATCGTCAGTGAGGTTCTCAACAGTCTCGTGCGTCTTGGTCTCTAGCTCTTCGTTGGCCTTCTTGAGCTGCGCCTTCACCTTAGTCAGGCGGTCGATCAACTGCTTTGCCTCAATCTGGATAGCCTCGATGCTACCCTCAGGCCACTGCTGCCCCCTTGGAAGGGCTGGAAGCGCCTTGACTGCCTTGTTGAGTTCACCCTTCAAGAAACCAGTTTCCTTGGCGTTGAGCACATCAGCCAGATCAGTCTTGTCTTCTTCGCTCAGGCCCTCGATAAGGGCTGTCAGCTCAGAATCAACGCTGTCGCGCTCAGCGGTGAGATCATCTACCTGGTCACGGAGTTCAGGCAAGTACAGATCCCGGATAATCTCGAAAGTCGCGACGCGGCCTTCCCAGCCAGTTTGGACTTCTTCCTTCTTCTTGTTCTTCGTCTTCCACTCCATGACAGGGTCAATGACACGCATTGCATCCCAGCCCTCGGTCTGCAGGATCGTTAGATCATTGGCAATGACAAGCCACTTCTCATGTAACAGCTGGTAGCCCTGGTACTCGTTGACCAGGGGCACCGGGGCCAGACGCGCAAACAGATCAGCCTTGATCCCATCCTCTGCAGTGTTGACTGGAACAGCCATCGCGTTGTCAATGAGATCTGTTTCCAAGGACTCAGCAAAACCATCGAGTGACTCGTTCAATGTGTCTGCCAGCGCTCCGGCAGCACTGTGCTCTAAGACCATTTCTCGAATGTCGTCAGTGCGGCAGGTCGCGTACCCGTTTGCGTCTTCATCGAACAGCGCTTCACGCAGGCCCGGCAGCACGTCCCAGTACTCCGCCAGAGCGTCGATCTCGCTGACAGGTATGCCGCCGTTGACGGTGGCGAAGAAGTCCACGGATTCTGGCGGCGGCGTTGCAGAGACGTAGCGCGGGATATTCAGGTTGTAGTCGTTAGCGCGGATTTCATCGCGAGACACAACACGAGCGAAGTGCTCTACGTCGCGGCGTGTATGGACAGCATCAACGATTCGCTCGATGTCACGTGCGCGCAGGAGGTTGTTCTTGCCGTCTTTAATAAAGCCCTGGGATGCGTCGATGAACAGCACGTCGTCGTGGCTGCGCTGCTTCTTGAGCACCATGATGATGGTCGGAATGCCAGTGCCATAGAAGATGGAACTTGGCAGACCAATGATGGTGTCGATGTTATTGGCTTCGATAAGGCGGGTGCGGATCGTCTCTTCTGCCCCACCACGGAAAAGCACACCGTGTGGCAGGACAATGGTCATAATACCGTCCGGCTTAATGTGGAACAGCTCATGGAGCAAGAAGGCGAAGTCTGCCTTGTTCTGCGGTGCCAGACCATACTGCGTAAAGCGTGGATCGGTGTCCATGCCCTCTGCATCCCACTTCTGCGAATACGGAGGGTTCGACACAACCGCATCTACAAACAGCGGATCGTAGGTGTTCTCCGGGTCAGACTCGTCGAACATCGGCCAGTCATGTTTCAGGCTATCACCATTGCGAGCGACAATGTTGTCGGCCTTGACCCCGCGCATGACCAAGTTCATGCGCGTGAGGTTGAAGGTGTTTTCCTTGATCTCTTGGGCGTAGTACTTAATCGCATCTGGATCACCCATATGACGAGCGACAGCCTGGCCGATATTCAACAGCAGCGAACCAGAACCAGAGGTCGGGTCGTAGATGGTCAGGGTCTCACGGTCTTGAGTGTGTGCTGCGACGATGCGACTCATCACCTCAGAGACTTCGTGCGGAGTATAGAACTCTCCCGCCTTCTTGCCGGCGTTCGCCGCGAACTTCGAGATTAAGTACTCGTAGATAAACCCAAGCACGTCGTAGCCCTGAGCGCCGTCAGTCGGGATGTCGTTAATAAGGTCCAGTAGGTCCTTAATCGCCTTAGTCTGCGATGTGGCGTTGCTACCCAGCTTCGACAGGCCTGTTTCCAGTGTTCGGAAGATGTCTTTGAACACGTGGGCACGGCTCGGGAGGAGGAGACGGTCAAATGCTGCAAGCGCATCACGGACATCAGCGACGTTGAAGTCACTGCCTACAGCACGCCACGTCGAGTGGAGATTGTCGTACGAGATGAAGTAGCCCAGACGGTGCTGCACGAACTCGACAGTCTCGGAATCGTCCTCAACAAGAATTTCGGCCAACTCTTCAGATGCAACCTCATTGGAGTACATAAGTTGCTCGACCTGATCAGAGAGGAACTTATAGAAGATGAAGCCGAGCATATAGTCCTTGTACTCTTGCGCTTCGATTTTTGAGCGCATAGTGTTCGCAGATTCCCAGATGCGCGAGGCTAATTGACTTTTATCCATGATGAAGTACTTGTTACCTGTCAGTATTAAACCAGTCGAATCAGTATACCTACGATTGACGTGTCGTTACATGCGTATATCAACAGGCTAATCATGATCAGAATCGACCTACGTAAAGCCAGGCGGAACATAATCCGCTCATTAGCGATAGCCTGCAGGCAACAACTGACTGCTAGCTCCAAGTAGTTTTCACGCGATGCGGGACACAATCCTTCGCGCCAAGCTTTCTTGGCAAAAAGCGAATATCCACCAGCAGCCTCATAAGTCAACCTTTCCTTCTACGGTAGCTCCGCTCCACAACTCGGCAAAGCCCGGCCTGCCAGTTGGCTCTGCAGCCAAATAATTAGCGCCTTCAAACCCCAGACGGGCTTTTACAATCCGAAGTTTAACCTTCGCGCTTGTTCGACACTGATCCGGCTACCACTATGTCAACATCTGCTTCGACAATGGCAATCGCAACCTACGTGCATCTGACTTGAGCAGCGTCTTCAATTCTTCAACCTGTGTCTGCATCTGCTCGGTAACCACCTTCCGCTCCCGGAACGAGAGCACCGCCAGTAACACTTCCATCGCCTCCAGTTGCAACAACCATTCGAGAATGACTGCTTCGATAGAGTCGTCCACCTCGGAGTAAATTCACATGTGCAAACCTCTCAGTTCTAGCTTTAGCAAGAAGAGAAAAAGCAGTGACCATGTACTATTTCTTCCTGTAATGCGCGCAGCAAATCGTGTCACAGGTATAAGTGCGCACCGATACGAGGAAGAATCGCTCCACCCAGATTGAAACCACTCTTGTTAACCAGAGCACATTGACCGACGGTTACATACACAATCATTGCCGTAGGGAGAGAGATTGATTTGGTTGGTCTGGCTGCGGGCCATGAAATCGTCAGCGAACTCGTCAACAGCCATGACCTGTAAGAATAGCCCGTCAGATATCCTTTCGACGGCTTCGCCAGGGCCAGTTCGTAGAATGTACGGCCTTAGATGACCTGGATTCAAGCTCGGCCGAGTGACCCCAGGCTTTGCCCTATGCCTCGTGAGCAGCCGGCAGCGACTGGTAAGTGGAAAAGACGATGTGGAGCCCCTTGGCCCGCTTGCCGGATTCCAACCGTTCAGCCATCTTAATTCCGTTGGTAGCGACGGGAACTTCTAGGTCGTAAGTCGCAATATCCTCAGCTTTACGAGCGACCTCCGAGTTCGAACACACAGCGAAGGAGCGAATGTCAAGACGCCCTTGTTCTGTCCATTCCTTGAGAGTTTGCGAAAAGAGCGAAATGGATGGCACGAGGAAGAGTACTCGAGCTTTCCCCATCTTCTTCAGCTACCCGTACGGCGAGGCGAAAAGCGGTCACGTTTTTACCAGTACCGCAGGCCAAAATGAGCTTACCACGTTCGCGAGTAGCAAACCCCGCCATGGCGCGATCAATAGCTTCCTGATGGTGCGGCCGCGACTCAAAGGTTTCGCGCTGAGAGAGATGGATTTGGATTTCTCAGCCGGGGAAAGCGACACCCCAGTAAATCGGGGATTTGGCGATTGCTGCCATGACGATACGACTGGTGGGAATGAGCTGATTAGCCGAAGCTTCTTCTGAGTTCGAGGACTCGTGGTCAGTTGTACAGATGATGATGCGGCTGCAGGAGTGTTTTGGGCCGGGCTCAGTACAAAAGGATCGTCCCGACGCTTCAAAGAATGAGTCGAGGTCCGCCTTTGCCAAGCAAGTCGTTGGCATTTACAACTTGCCCTGGATGACTACCCACGTGCCGGCGTCAATGCGGTGTGCGACCAGGACGATGCCAGTGTCCGGCGCTCCCCTTGTACTTCCAGTCTGACCATCGGTAGACCTCGTCGAACTGAACTTTCAGGGTCGGGTCAGTGCGGAAGTCATTGACCATGAGCTTCTCGAAAGCAATGCAATACTTCGCCTTCGGCTGATTCTCACGGAGCTGGTCATGGACCTCTGAAAACTTGGACGTGAAGATATTGTGCCCTAGAAAAAATAACACTCAGAAGTAATGAGAATTTTGGGATGACACAGCTTGGACAGAGACTATTGCGCCTTTGGCAGACCTGGAAATGAAGAATTTCACCTTACTGGGCATAAGAAACTCTTCTTTAGCAACCAACCAGATACTAGAATACCACATTATAAAAAAATTTTATACCTTTCCACCATTTACCATTGCGTTACGAAATTAAATACATTAAAAAGACATCATATATTTAATTCAATCCGCAAACAATATTTGGACGATTACTACCCTCTACTTAAATTAAGTAAGTTCTTTAAGGAAACATACCACGAGTCGACCCCGACACATTAGAATCAGAGCGGCGCTAACAATAATAATGCATCAAATAATGTCCCCAGCCAGCAAAAACACTAATTAATAATACCTTAATCATCGGCTAGTGTCACGATAATTTAGATTTCCGTATCGGAACCGCGCTCATCAACCTGATTAATTACGTTAGGCCGACCAATTGCACACAAAAGAATAACCTTAAACTGATACGCATTGAAAATATTTGCGTGGTGAAACAGGTTTCGAATACGTTTCAAACGCTCTTCACCTAACTGCATGGGCCAGCCACTGGAATTAACCTCAAATGATAACGAAGACCCAATCGATGAGTCAATGTTGCCTCTGGTATTTTCCGAAAACATTGCTCTTACGCCTAAAAACACGCCGGTCAATATTCCAAAAAGAATCAACAAAAGACAAATCGTCGACGTGAGGCCAAATACCCCTTTGGCTCTAAAGCAAAGAATCAATAATGGAATAATCGAGATGAATGCTGACAAACGAAGGACCCTAAAGTTGAATACACCAACGACTCTGTAGTTTTTCCACAAGAAATAACTTGTAAATAGCATCGATACTGCAATATAGAAAAGCAGCAGTAAATAAACAACTGTAACGCTCAACAAAATAGGGTTTTCTATACTCAATCGCCCCTGGACGCGCCCCGGATTAAGCAACTGAGTGGACACAAAAACCCACCCTAAAGCAATTACAATAATAGACAGACTGGGATACGCAAAAGATTGCAACACCTTTGTTTTAGTGATGAACTTCTTACTTTCACCCTTGAATTTAGTTAACCGTTTTATTAAATCATCATATTTTATTGCCACTAGATTAGATTCAGAAAAATCCGACTCTTTGATAATTTCAATCTTAGCCAAATACTTATATTGGCTGAATACGGTGTTTATTTTATCTATCTTCAGGCTCACATCATTTAGTCGTTGAATTAGAACAAAGAGTACATATAATAGTAGATTCACTACAAGAATCTCAGCAATTATGCCACCTAGATCCTCAAAATCTATAAGAAATATTGCGAATCGGTTCGCTATATATGTAGTCGTAACTAACGAAGCTAATAAGTACAATCGTCCGAGAAGCGCTGGGTAAAAACTATAGTTAATGCTCTCATCTTTGAACTGGTTGAAGTCCTCCAAGGTAAGTTGACTTGAAGTCTGTCCATGCAGTGATTTTTGGAGCTCATCCGCTAACTTAAAGGCTCGATTTTCAATCCCCAATATTAACGTGATAAAAATAGCAAATATTATACCCAGGAACGAAGTAACATTTCCTAACCCATGAAAATCCACTAACATAAAAGCTTTATTTATATCAGCGTCCTCCGTAAAAGCAATTTGTCTGATCGTGATCGCTAAGAAATGAAGGTATGCGATACTGCAAAAAAGCATCGCTTGAATCGCAATAAATAAGATTGCTCTATTGTGATTCCCATTATCAACACAATATTTTCGAAGAGTACTACGGGCAGCTTTCGTTTTCTTGATACTAGATTTCCCCATTGGCCGCCTTGCCACGTAATCTTCCTTTTTCTCCGGTGATTTCGTGAAATTTCTCGTCCGTGTTATTTCTTCAAGTCCCCAACAACTCCAACCTGCCCCGCCGCATCCGACACCGCGTCCACACGCTTCACAGCAGGGTCGGCACCCCAGCGCTCGTCAGTCAGAGTACTGACACCTTCGCGGCCAAAGCTGTCAGTCCCCACCACAACGTGACCTGCAGCATCGCCTCCAGCACCAAAGCCCTCAGCCAGGGCCACAGCCAGATCGGCCACCAGGCCAGCACCGAACTCCGGGTCCTCGCCCTTATCAATCGCAGTGCGTGACACTGTGCCGTGATTACCAACAATCACAATGCCAGCGGCTGGACGCAGAGTCCCCTCGTCATACTCCACAAAACCGCCGCCTTTTAAGGCCTCCAGCAGCAGCTTTCGGTCAGCAGCGGAAGCCCGCTCTCCCCCATCCTTATCCAGCTCCAACACCGGAGCCAGCGCCTGACCAGCCTGGCGGCCTGGCTCGCGGCGCTCCGGGTCCAGCTGGACATCAGCCGGCAGCGAGGTAGAAACCGTGTCCTTCAGCTCGTCCGCACCAGCGGAAGAGAGGAACTTATCGGTCAGCTTCAGCACGCCCGCATCCGGGGCGCCAGCAGCGCGCAGGGTCTCGGAAACCCCTGCCAGCTGCTCATCCGTGGCATCAGGAGTGGCGACAACAAGGACGGGAACATCCTGCAACGAGTCCTTAACAATCTCGCCGACGATGGGCTCGATGATGCGGTTTGCTTCATCGGCACGCGCTTGCTGCGCATCGGCACGCGCGACAGCCTCATCGCGCTCGGACGCGGCACCCGTGCCGAAATCAATGCCTGCACCAGCGGGGTTCAGCACATAAGCACCCAGCGCAGCACCTGCCGCAACACCGAGGGCAGCACCTGTCACACCAGCTGTGAACTTCCCGCTCCTGCGCTTCTTCCCCATCGCCCGTCCCTTTTCCTTTCGCCGACGCCTCAATCAGCTCTGACAGCCGAAAACTTTTAGGCGCTCCTAGTGCTCGAATACCGCTAAAACTACTTAAACAGCCCCTGGAACCACAGTGCAATGGAGTTCCACGTATCAATCAGATTCTCACTGACAGAACCATCACCGGAGGTACCAGCGATAGCGAAGATCACCGCAACGGCGACAAAGATAGCCAGGATTGCCCAGGCCACACCGAAACCACGGCTATTGACCTGGTAGAGGTCGGCGACCATGCGACCGTCGACAAGCTTCTCCCCGACCTTCAAACGCGACAGCAACGCCGACGGCACACCGCTTTGATTCTCAGCGTGGTAGATGCTGTCGATGTTCTGCGGGGCGCCGACGGAGACGACCATGTCGGCGTCGTGATGCGCGGCGAAGACCAGCGCCAAGTCAGTGGCGGAATCGGACAGCGCCGGGAATGTCATGGCGCCAATGCCGAGGTCCTGAATGCGCTCAAGGCCTACCGCGTGACCATCCGGGTCGGCAGGCAGAATCACGCAACCAGCGGACCGCAGCGCCTCCGAGTTGATGTTCTCCGGATCACCGATGATGTAGTCCGGCTCGTACTTCAGGTCGAAGAGCGTGTCGGCACCTGCATCGACGCCGATGAGCAGCGGCTCGTACTCGCGGATGAAATTCTTTAGATCTTCCAGCGTCTTGCGGTGTCCCTCACCGGGGCTGACCACAACGACCTTGCGGCCGTGCAGTGGCTCTGTCTCGTCCGGAATGCCCAAGCCATCGATGTAGAGCGGAGACTCGGTCTTGGCGAACTCCACCAAGTTGCCGGAGAGCGCCTCCAGGCGGTCGACCATGCTGGTGCGGCCCTCGTCGAAGGCGCGCTCGAGCTCGTCCTGGTCGACCTCGTCGCCCTGGCCAATCAGGCGGTCACCGTGGTAGAGCTTGCCGTCGTCAAGCCTGCCGTTCTTGCCGTCCTTGAGCTTGGCAAAGACCTCGTCGCCGACGTTCTGCACCATCGCAATGTCGGCGTCGCGCATCATCTGCGGGCCGTAATTCGGCACAAAACCCGTGGTAAACGCGCCGGTGTTCACCACTGCGGCGACCTTGGCATCAATCAACTGCTGTGCCAGTGGACGCGAGATATCCGGCGCATCGATCACCACGATGTCACCTTCGCCCATGCGCTTCAGCGCACGATCCAGGCGGGAACCATCCCGCACAGTCCCCGAAATGCCAGGAAGATCTTTTTCGTTCCGAGAGAACAGACTCATGGCACTTAGTGAAACATAAGTGCAGCTACTTGGCCGCGAAGGCGCGCCGAGCTTGATCCAGAAGATCTTGCGCGTGCGCACGTCCGGAGTCCGAATCGTCCAAGCCCGCCATCATCCGCGCGAGCTCGTCAATCCGCTCCTCGTCGCCCAGGCTCGTCACCTTCGACGACACCGCACCCGAACGCGCATCCTTGCTGACCACCAAGTGGGTATCCGCAAACGCCGCCACCTGAGGCAAGTGCGTGACGACGATCACCTGGTTGTTCACCGCCAACTGCTTCAGGCGCTTGCCAATTTCCACAGCCGCGCGCCCACCAACACCGGCATCGACCTCATCGAAAACCATTGTGTGCCCGGCCTGTCCTTCGGCGAGGACAACTTCCAATGCCAGCATGATGCGAGAGAGCTCACCGCCGGATGCGGATGATGCCAGCGGACGCGGCTCGGCACCCTCGTGGGCGCGAAGCTTGAACTCAATGTTGTCCACGCCAGCGGGACCAAAGGTGTCGGCCTTGGTGATCTCCACCACCAGCGAGGTGTGCGGCATGGCCAGGCCCTTGAGCTCCTTGGTCACGGCCTGTTCCAGGTGCTTTGCGGCTTTCGCGCGGGCCTTGGAGAGCTTCCGCGCGGTGGTGCCGAGTTTCTTCTCCGCGGTTTTAATCTCTGCGGTGAGTTTGTCCAGGGCTTCGCCGGAAACATCCAGCGTGGCGAGCTTACGCTCCGCCTTATCCCGCCAGGCCAGGACACCGGCGATATCTGGGGCGTACTTGCGGGTGAGGTTCTTAATCTCCACCTGGCGTTGCATCAGCTTGTCCAAGGACTCGGTTTCCTCCGGCAGGCCGGAGAGAAACGCGCCGAGACCAGCGGAGATTTCGGACAGCTGGCTGGTCAGTTCATTGAGCTGGTTGGAAAACTCGGTGAGTTCCTCGTCGTCTGCGGCGGCGAGCTCGTTCGCGGCGGCGCCGAGGAGTTCGGCGGCACCGGAGTCCTCGGTGGCGGCATCCATGCCGGTCGTGCTCACGGCGGCGGCGCCATCGATGGCGGCCAGCGCCACGGCTGCAGCGTCGCGGAGACCATCCAGGTCCTGCATGCGGCGGATCTGGGAGGCCAGGTCCTGGTCTTCGTCCGGTTCGGGTGAGACCGCATCGATTTCTTCGATGGCGAAGCTGAGCTGGTCGGCACGCATGGCCAGTTCGCGGCGCTTGGAGGTCTTCTCTTCTAGTTCTTTGGCCAGGGCGCGCCAGTGTGCACGCTGCTGCCGGTAGGTTTCCAGCGTTGGTGCGATGGTGTCGGCATCCATGCGGTCGATGGCCGCACGCTGCTCATCAGCGCTTTGCAAGCGCAGCTGATCATTCTGGCCATGAATGGCAACCAGACGGGTGGAGACATCCGCCAACGCCGCAGCCGAGGCACTGCGGCCTCCAACCCACGCCCGGGAGCGGCCCTTCGCGGAGACCTGACGGGCAAGCAGGTACTCGTCATTCTCATCGCGTTCGCCGCCGAGTTCAGAAACCACAGCATCGATGGTCGCTGACTCTTCCTCCGAGAGGTGCTCGGTGGACACGCGACCTTCCACCAACGCCTTGTCTGCGCCGGTGCGCACGCGGCCGGCGTCGGCACGCGCGCCACAGAGCAACTTGAGGCTTGTGACCACCATGGTCTTACCCGCACCGGTTTCACCTGTCAGTACGGTCAGGCCTGGGCTGAATTCAAGCGTTGCATCGGGGATAACACCGAGGTCGCGGATGGAAATCTCAGTCAGCATGGCGCCTGCAATCAGTCCTTCCCTTGAAGTTGGGGTCTCGTCTGCCGTGTTTGGAGGCTATTGGGCTTCGGCGGGGCCGCGCCACCCGGACGTCGGCAAGCGGAACTTGTGCACCAGACGATCGGCGAACGGCTGATCGTCCAGACGCACCCAGCGAACCGGCTGCGCGCCGCGCTCGATTTCGATGCGGCTACCCGGCGGCATGGTGATGTTGCGGAAGCCGTCGAGCACCGCGATGGCCTCGGCGGTGTCGTGGTTGGTCTCAATCGCGATAGTCGAATGCGGTGAGATCACCAGCGGGCGGGAGAACAGCGCGTGGGCGTTGTTGGGCACGACGAGCATAGCGTCGAGCTCCGGCCAGAGTACGGGACCACCTGCGGAGAAGGCGTACGCGGTGGAGCCGGTCGGCGTGGAAATTAGCACACCATCGCAACCGTAGGAACTCACCGGGCGACCATCGACTTCCAAGATGACGTCCAGCACGCCACGGCGGTTGACATTTTCGATGCTGACTTCGTTCAGCGCCCAGCCCGAGCCAATGACGCGGCCGGTGGTGTCACGGACGGTGACGCGGATGGTCATGCGGTCTTCAATACGCCAGGAACGCTTGATGACGCGGCTAATTGCCTCCGTCATGGACTCCTGCTCCCACTCGGCGAGGAAGCCCACGTGCCCCATGTTGATGCCGAGCACCGGCAGGTCAGCCGAGTGCGCAATGTCAGCGGCGCGTAGGAAGGTGCCGTCGCCGCCGAGGACGAGGACGAGTTCGCATCCCGACGCCGCCTGCGGGGAATGCCAGTAGCGCGGGTACTTGCCGAGCGTCGGGTGCGCAGCCAGCGCCTCCGGGTTCTTACCGGCCAGCACGCGGATATCGATACCCGCGGCCGCTAGCAGCTCGGCAGCCTCGGCGGCCATTTCCAGGTTGGCGCTGCGGCCGGTGTGCGGGACCAGCAGAATCTCGCGCTTGCCGGCGCTGGTCTTGGGCTTGCTTTCCCGTGAGTGAGTCTTCGCGCTAGTCATTGTGCGGCCCCTCCTCAACAGCCTTGGCGATGGCCGCAGCCATAGCCTCATCACCAATATCGCTGGCGCCGCCGTCTTTCACCAGCCACAGGAAGAACTCCACGTTGCCGCTCGGACCCGGCAGCGGGCTGGCCACGGCTGCGCGGAAGGACAGCCCCAGAGTGCGGGCGTATTCGGCGACTTCCTGGACAACTTCCTGACGCAGTGCATCGCTGCGCACGACACCACCGGAGCCAAGGCGCTCCTTGCCCACCTCGAACTGCGGCTTGACCATTGGCAGCAGGTCAGCGCCCTCGTCGAGGCAGGAAACAATCGCTGGCAGGACCAGCTTCAAAGAAATAAACGACAGGTCGCCAACCATGACATCGGCCGTGCCACCGAGAATCTCCGGGGTCAGCGTGCGGACATTAGTCCGGTCGAGCACAACCACCCGCGGATCATCCTGCAGGCGCCAAATCAGCTGACCGTAGCCGACATCGACGGCGTAGACGGTGTCGACATCGCGGCGCAGGCACACATCGGTGAAGCCGCCCGTGGAGGCACCGGCATCCAACACCTTCCGGCCCTTCAAGTCCAGGCCCTGCGGCTCGAAAGCCTCCAGTGCGCCGAGCAGCTTGTGAGCCCCGCGCGACGCCCAGTTCTCGTCTTCTTCCAGACCACTGACGCGAATGGACACGTCCCCCGTCACCGCAGTCGCGGGCTTAGAGGCGACAAAACCACCGACCTCAACTCGGCCGGCTTTAATCATGTCCACTGCCGCCTCACGGGAGCGAGCAATCTTCCTTCGCACCAGCTCCGCATCGAGCCTGCGCTTAGGAGCTTTCTTTGCCACCGCGTTCACTTTCCTTCCCTGCGTGACGAGCCCAGGGCCTCATACAAAATCTCATGCGCCCGCTCGAACTGCGCGACTCTCTCCTGCGGAGTCGGCGCAGGTGCGGACAGTGCGGCCGCAACCTGCTCCCGGACGGCCTCCGGAGTTACCTCGCGCGCACCGGGCATTGCCGCCGGGCTAGGTACAGGGCCGGGTTTCGGCCCCGGCACGGGACCAGACTCCTGCCCCTGCCCTGGCTTCGGTGCGACCTCACTCATCGGCTATCACATCCGCCAGGCAGCCAGCGCCGCCTCAGCAGCCGGGCCCTCAGCGCGGACCTGCGCGACCTCGACCGCGCCAGCACGACCAGCCTCAGAGTTCCACACCACATCCACGACCGTCAGCAGAGCCGCCACCGCGGCCTCCGCTGGGTTCGCCAACCGAGGATCCTCCGTGTCACCGCCAGAAAGAACGATGACACCGGCCTCCGCGTCGTCGTAACGCGCGGTGAAACCAGCCTGCGGAGCCGGACGTGCCTGATCCAGCTCACGGTTCAGCGCGGTCATGTCAGCACCGATGAGCGTCGGACGGTGCTCAGGCGGCGCTGCGACGACATCCATATGCGTGGAAACGCCCGTGACCACCATAAACGTGTCCATCTTCGCAGCATTTCCACCCGCGATGTCGGTATCCAGACGATCCCCAATCGCCAGCGGACTCTTCGCGCCCATACGCTCCGCAGCCTTAATGAACATCGGCGGCTTCGGCTTACCCGCCGACAGCGGCGCAACACCCGTGGTCGTCGAAATCGCCGCAGCGACCGAACCATTACCAACTAGGAAACCGCGCTCCGACGGCAACGTCGTATCCAAATTCGACACCAGGAAGCGCGCACCTCGCGACACCGCCAGCGCCGCCTCCGACATCTGCTTCCACGTCATCTCACGGTTGAGCCCCTGGAACACCGCCGCAGGGTTGTCATCAGCGGAATCCACCAGCGTGTACCCCGCCTCACGAGCCAGCTGCTTAAACGACTCCGCACCCAACACAAAAACGTTCGAGCCCGGCTCAATGACCTCCGCCGCCATCTCAATGGCCGCCTGCGCCGACGTCATCACATCGTCCGCGTGAACGTCATAGCCCAGCCCGTTGAGCTGATCCGCCACCGTCTGCGGCGCACGGGAGGCGTTGTTGGTAATAAACACCATCGGCAGCGCCGCCTCAGTCAGCCCCTCCAGCGCGTTCGGAATCGCCGCGCCACCCTCGTAAATCGTGCCATCCAGATCCAACAGAGCGGCATCATAGGAAGAAGCGACAGAAGCCATGAGGTGCATTTCTCCTTTTACGAAATAGGAACGCTTTACGACGAATTGTAGATGCGCAGCCGCATCGCGCCAGCGGTGCGTTAGCGGTGGCTGATGTCGCGAGCCGGCAGCTGGGCTGATTACTTGCTCAGCTCTTCGATGCGCTCGCGAGCATCGAGCATCTGGTCCACATCGATCTTGGCGCAGCGGGTAAACCACACCTTGGCATCATCTTTACGACCGGCCTCCACCAGCGCATCAGCGTAGGCGTAGAACAGACGAGCTGCTTCGAAATCCTCGCGGTCCGGGTTCAGATCCTGGGTCTCCAGCTCGACCAGAGCCTCATCGATCTGGCCCATATCGCGGCGGGCACCTGCGGCGACGATAGCCAGCTCAGTCTTGGACTCGTTGTCCAGCTGCTTGGCTTCCTCGGAGCGAGCCAGCTCGATGGCCTTCTCTGGGCGGCCGAGGCCGCGCTCACAGTCCGCCATGACCGCAAGCATGCCCGGGCCACCGGAGATGCGGCGAGCAGCACGCAGCTCCGCCAGGGCTTCCTTCCACTCACCTGCGTGGTAAGCGGCAACACCAGCGGTCTCACGAACGACACCGACGCGACCTGCGCGGTCCTTCGCTGCGCGGGCGTGCTCCAGAGCACGCTTCGGGTCTTCAGCCATCAGGATTGCGGACATAATCATGTGACGAGCAACCTTGTCGGCGTTGTCCTTAGCCAGGCTCTTCAGATCCTGGCGCACGCTCGGGTCGAGCTCGTCTGCGCGAATGTCATCTGGCAGCTTCGGCTCGTTCTTACGGGCCTCAATGCGCTCCTCGCGGAAGCCTGGGCGCTGCGGGCCGGTGCGGTGCGTACGCTTCTCATCCTGGAAGCGGCCACCACGGTTGGAGCGACGTGGCTTGCCACCACGACGGTCGAAGTTGCGACCTCCCTGGCCACCGCGCCCGCCCGGGCCGCGACGATCATTGCGGTCGCCGCGGTCGTTCCGGTCAAAGCTGCGCTCGCCACGATCGTTGCGCTCATTACGATCATCTCGATTGTTGCGGTTGTAACCACGACCGCCACGGCCACCGCGCTCATTGCGGTCGCCGCGGTTAAAGTCGCGATCATCGCGATCGTCACGACGGAAGCCCTGCGAACCACGGGAATCGCGGTTACCGCCATGACCACCGTGACCACCACGGCCACGACCACCTGGGCCACCACCCTGTCCACGACGATCGTTGCGGTTGCGCCCGTTAAAGCCGCCCTCGCCACGACCATGGGAACGGTTAGACCCGCGGTTTCCGCGATTTCCTCGGCCTTCGCCGGAACGAGGACCTTCGTGCTCAGCCATGAAGTCGGAGCTCCTTATATGTAATGAGTAAAAGAATTTATGTGTTTTCAGGCTACCAGTAACCCCGGATTGCCTGGTGGTCTACCTAAAAGACCAAACTTTCATACTACTGCTAAGACCTTCCCACATTCCAGCCCAGCAAACGGGCGGAACCTGTGGCCTTCCCCACTGCCTGGGACAAATCCCAGACAGCCAGGCCAACCCAGTCGTCGGTGGTGAACTGCGCGGTGGCGGTGGTTCCCTCGACGCGGAGCTCATACTCGGCATCCGAAAGTCCGTCTGGCACGGCGAGGTTGGCGCCCAGGGCGTCGTTAAGCAATGCCTTGAGTGCGCGGGCATTACCCTGTTCAGCGCGATGTGCGGCGCGGCGGAAAATGGTGAGCGCTTCCTTGGCGGCGTCCTCGGGTGTCACGGTGGTGTCGACGGCGAGGTCAAAGAGGCCTTCCTGCTCGAAGGTTGTGGCCTTGGTCGCCTTGGGCTCGGACCTAGGCGCGGCATTCGCCTGCGCACGACTACCCGAACCAGCGAAACCCGGCCCCTCGGGCACGGTGGTGCCCTTCTGATACGCGGTGGCGGCGGCGCGGGCGCGCTGATCAGCGGCCTCGTTCATGTCGTGGCCGGAGTGCCCCTTAACCCACTCGAGGTGAATATTGCGGCCAACGAGCAGCTGGTCGATGTCCTGCAAAATGTCGACGTTGAGGACAGGTTTACCGTCGCGCTTCTTCCAGCCTTTGCGCTTCCATCCCGGCATCCACTTAGTGACGGAGTTAATCACATACTGCGAATCACACAGTACGAAAAGCGGCTCGTCAGGGATGTGCGCGGTGGCGCGGAGCAGCTCGGCAAGAGCGGTGAGCTCGCCGCGGTTATTGGTTCCCTCTTTCCATCCGCCGGCGGCCCAGCAGCTGTCGTCGATATACCAGCACCACCCGGCAGGTCCGGGGTTGTGCAGAGCGGAACCGTCAACGGCAGCAGTAATAGTCATGAGGCTAGATTGTATCGGCTGCGTGGGACCGGCCAGGAATTGCCTTAAGAGCCGTAGCAGGCGACCGGTCCGTGCGGACCCTCGACGATGTCAATCTGGGTATTGAAGATTGGGCTCAGAACCTCCGAACGCATCAGCTCTGCGGTTGGGCCGTGCTCGACAATCTGGCCATCCTTGACCGCACAGATGTAATCGGCGTAGCGAGCCGCGAAATTGATGTCATGCAACACCACCACCATGGTGCGCCCCAACTCGCGCACTGCAGTGCGCAGGTACGACATGATGTCGACCGAATGAGAAATATCCAGGTTGTTCAACGGCTCGTCGAGAAGCACGTAATCCGTCTCCTGACAGAGCACCATTGCGACATACGCGCGCTGACGCTGCCCACCGGAGAGCTCGTCGAGGTAGCGGCCCTGGAGCGCCTCAAGATTGAGGAACTCGATGTACTGGGAGATGATGCGCTCGTCCTCAGCGGTCAGGCGCCCCTGGCTGTGCGGGAAGCGGCCGAAACTGACCAGCTGGCGCACGGTGAGACGCGTGACGAAGTGGTTGTCCTGGCGCAGAATCGACAGCACCTTCGCCAGATCCTTCGACTTGGTCTTGCCCACGTTGTATGGACCGACGTTGATGTCACCGGAATCGACGGCAAGGAGGCGGCCAATCATAGTCAAGAGCGTGGACTTGCCCGCGCCGTTCGGGCCGATCAGAGCCGTGATTGCGTTGGTTGGAATTTCCAGGTCAACGGGGCCAATTGACACCTCGCTGGTATAGCTCTTGCTTACACTGTCGAGGAGAATCATAGCCGTCCCTTCTTCAAAACGACGTAGAGGAAGATCGAACCGCCAACCAGCTCGATAATGATGGACACCACGCCCTGGGCATAGAAAACGTGATTGAGGATGAAATACGCACTGGCCAGCGTGACGTAGCCAATCAGCGCCGCCATCGGCAGCACAAAGCGGTGGTCATAGGTATCCGCAGCCTGGTACGCAATGGTCGCGACCAGGAAACCGAGGAATGTCATCGGGCCGACCATAGCCGTCGATACTGCCATCAGCACCGACACCGCGACCAGCACAGTGATGGACCGAACCTGGTAGTTCACACCCAGATTCGTCGCGACTTCGCGGCCGAGCGACATGACGTTGAGGGCCCGCGAATGCAACGCGATCACCACGATCGCCCCTATCACGAGCGGAATCGCCACCGGGAAAAACTCCGGGTCAGCGTTGTTGACAGAGCCGAACAGCCGCGCCGTCAGCAGGTCAAAATCCGAAGGCGTGAGCATGCGCTGCATGAACGTCGACAGCGAAGCCAGTCCGCCACCGATGACAATGCCCACCAGCAGCATGCTGTGCATATCCGCGCCCTGCCCGGTCAGCAGCCACGCATACAGCACCAGCGACAGCCCCACCATCAGCACGAGCTGCAGCACAAACGCCCCAACCGAGCCGGCATTCATCAGACCCGTCGCCCCGAAGAAGTACACCGCAGCGGTACTGATAGCCACGTACAGCGCTTCAAACCCCATAATCGACGGCGTAATAATTCGGTTATTCGCAATCGACTGGAACGCCACTGTCGCGACGGCATGGCAGCAGGCAACCACGATCATGGCAATTACGGCATCAAGACGCCGGCGCGCAATCAGCCAAAAACCATCCGTACCGAACGGCAACGGGTTGTCCCACGCAAGCAGGCCCGCCGTAAACAACACCGCCAGGCCCGCCAGCGCAGCAATGATAATCCAGTACCTGCGCGCCGCGGCGGCCGTGCTAAACGACGTCGTTTGCGGCCCGGCCTGGTCGGCCACCGTGTGAGTTGAACTGAGATTAAGCACGACGCCGCTCCACAATCAGATAGACGAAGATGGCAGCACCCAGGATGCCGAGAATCACCGATACCGGAATCTCGAACGGGGCGATAATGACGCGGCCAATCAAGTCCGCGACCGTCACAATGGCAATGCCCACCAGGCATACCCAGGGCAGATTGGAGCGCAGATCATCGCCACGGAACATGGAGACAATGTTGGGGACAACGAGGCCCAGGAAGGGCAGATTGCCCACCACTACCGTAACCAGGCCCGTTGCAATGGCAATCAGGCCGGTGCCCAGGAACACGATTCGCTTGTAGTTCAGACCGACGTTGGTGGCAATGTCCTCACCAAGCCCCGCAACCGTTAACCGATCGCTGAATACGAAGACGATTGCAACCACGATGACGACCAGCCACAGGAATTCGTATTGCCCTTTATAAATGGCAGTAAAAGAGCCTGCGAACCACACGCCTAGCGACTGCAGCATGTCCGTCTGCAACGCAAAGAAAGTCGAAATCGAACTGACTACCGCACCCAACATGATGCCCACGATGGGCACAACCAGACTTGACTTCAAAGCGACACGGCGCAAGAACAGGAAGAACACTGCCGTGCCGATGAAAGCGAAGATGATTGCCCCGCCCATCCGGCCAAGCATCGAGGCCGAAGGAAAGAAATACATCACGAAAATCAGGCCGAGACCAGCCCACTCCGTGGTTCCCGTGGTGGTGGGTTCGACGAACTTGTTGCGCGTAAGTAGCTGCATGACCAAGCCACACATCGCCATCGCGGCACCCGAGAGCACTAGTGCAATGGTTCGCGGTATACGCGTAGTGGCGAACATCTCCCAGCCGTCGTCGGCGCCCAGGATGTCGTATTGGCCTACAAACAGCGACATAGCCACCAGGACTGCCACAAAGGCAATCCCGATGGCTAGTCGGGAATCCAGTAACTTCTGCATAGAGTTGGTGAGGTACTCCTGTGACTGGTCAGAGAACTATTAGGCCTGCTCGAAGGCGTCGGCAAGCCCGTTCAGAATCTCCGTGTACGTGATAATGGACTCGTTGGTGTAGGTGTCCTCTGGGGCGTAGTAGATCTTGCCCTCCTTGACTGCCTTCACGTTCTTCAGCGGAGCAGCCTCCTCGACCACAGACTGTGCCGAACGGTACTCATCGGTACCGCGGACAGAGGTGCCGGCATCGCGGTCAAGCACCATGATGAAGTCCGGGTTCGCCTCAGCGATGGACTCGGCGGAAATCTCATCACCCTGGTGGTCATCGCTGGCCTTGTCGACCTCCAGCGCCGGCTTCATGCCAATCAGGTCGAACAGCGGGCCGAAGGTACGACCAACAGTCGGAGCAATGTAACCGAGGGTGCCGCCCGACGAGTTCAGCGCCATGACCTTCACGTCCGGGTTGTAAGCCTTGCGAGCGCGCTCCAGAGCCTTGTCAAAGTCTGCGATGAGCTGATCGGCTTCCTTCTCCTTACCGAAGATGGTGCCCAGGCCCTTAGCGTGGCGCTTGAGCTCCTCGTCCAGCGGCTTGCCCTCGCGCGGCTCAAACTCCACAATCGCGGAGTTCGGAGCGAGCTTCTTCAGGTCATCGTAGTACTTGCCGAAACGCTGACCGTTCACAATCAGGTCCGGGTCAGCAGCAGCAACAATTTCGAGATTCGGCTCGCGGTGATTGCCGATGTCCTGAACGTCAGGATTGTCCTTGTAGTCGGAAACCGTGAACGGGATAATCGGTTTAGGAGCTGCAGCCAGCTTAATACCCCACTGATCGAGCATCTCGAAGGAACGGTTATCCGTGGCCACAACAGAGTCAATCTCGGCAGGTACGGTCTGCTCACCATGATTATCAGTAACGGTAATAGTAGACTCGTTTCCTGCAGCTGCAGACTTATCCTCGTTACCGGCATCAGTAGAACAAGCACCAAGAACAAGTCCAAGGCTCGCAACAGATGCAACTACGATATTGCGAATACGGCCGGAGTTAGAACGCGCCACTTAAAGGCATCCCTTCGGTCACAGTAGGATTGTTAAACAAACGCCACTTAGACGCCGTTACCCAATCACTTACTTAGGTAATCATTACCTGTGAAACATTAGCTTAGGGTTCCCTATTTAACAAGTAAATACGTTATGAAATTACGCAATATTTAGGGCATATTTCGAACCTGGCTTAGCGTTGGCTAATTTGTGCTGGTAGAAGCCACTTTTCTGAGCAGTGTAGCCAGGCACCCCCGTTACGTTCTTACCGCGTCCCAGTGGGGCCTATTGTGCGGGCATGGCTATGCGGGTGCGCGGGCAAGACTATGCAGGAAAGAGCTTTTCTTATAAGTTGCCGAAAACCTGAAGCACACTAACCTCAATACCCGTGAATCCAACTAACCTAAGCCGCGCGAATCATCGCGCTAAAGTCTCTGCCCTAACCGCGGCCCTTCTTCTACCACTCGGCACTATTGCCCCATCGCCCGCGTTGGCTAGCCCTGACACCGCGTTGTTTAATGCAGTCACACCAGGGATTAGCGCGACCGAAACACAGGGCACCGGTCAGACTACTACCGCCACGGCACCAACCGGATCTCCAACCCCTATCGAATCCGGCTCACTATCCTCACTCAGCAACTTCCGCGATGTAGCGGGCAGTAGCGCCAACCTAATCACGACCGAGGACGGTCGCCACATCCGCCAAGGCCTCGCATACAGGTCAAACGCCTTACGGGAGCCAAGCGACGAAGATCTTGCCCACATGACGCAGGCAGGCGTGACACGCGTCGTCGATTTGCGAAACATTAAAGAGCGCAGCGAAGGCCCAGACGTCTTGCCCGACGGCGTGACTTACCAAGTAGCGGACATCATCGATGTTCGCAATGGCTTGGGCTTTGTGAAGAATCCTGTCGTAACTACTGGCGAGCAGCTCTACGGCCACGCGCCCGAGTTCTACGAAGCGGCGGGAGACAGCATCAAAGCGCGCGATACAGAGGTTTTCGATGATGAAGTGAAGTATTTCGGCCAATTACTCGGCTATGAGTTGATGATTACCGGAGAAGCACCGCGAACCGCTTGGAAGGATCTTCTCCAAGCACTCGCATATGAAGACGGTGCCGTTGTATTCCACTGCAGCGCGGGCAAGGATCGAACCGGCCTCGGAGCCGCGTTCCTCTTGGCCATCTTGGGAGTTAGTTACGAAGCAATCGAGCAGGACTTCCTTGCCAGCAACGCTTACCTCAATCGTGAAGACGCGGTAGACAAAAAGTGGCTCAAGATGTCGTGGGACGCTATCGAAGAGAACTACGGTACTTTCGACAACTTCGTCCGACAAGGCATCGGGCTTTCCGACGCCGACATCAACCAATTGCGCCAGAAGTATCTGGTATAGCGCCACGCCTTACCACAACAACCTTCGTTGAATGTTGTTTACCCGTGGGTACAAAAGTGGGCCGCAGCACCCAACCCCACACAAGGGGCAAGGCAACCACGACCCACAAAACAAGATTATTATGCCGGCGGCGACCTACTCTCCCACACCCTCCCGAGTGCAGTACCATCGGCGCTGGTGGACTT